>KV797049.1:41601-62889 GCA_001809325.1 Neisseria sp. HMSC077D05
GTACTGGTTTAAAGTTAATCCACTATACTTTGTCCATCTTTTCTATTCAAACAAAAGGTCGTCTGAAATCCAGTTTCCCGTTTTCAGACGACCTTTTTCCAAGCATAACGTTTAAGCGTTCAACAAAC
The DNA here is from genome assembly GCA_001809325.1 of Neisseria sp. HMSC077D05. Taxonomy (GTDB): domain Bacteria; phylum Pseudomonadota; class Gammaproteobacteria; order Burkholderiales; family Neisseriaceae; genus Neisseria. Next base: position 41,730 of record KV797049.1, read on the forward strand.
TTTCATCCAGCGTCAGCTCTTCGTTTTTATTCACCGCCACTTTGCGCGTCAGGACGTTTTGCGCGATTTCCTGCGCTTCGGCAAGCGAGTGCATCAGATAGGTGCCGCATTGGTATTCGTTCAACTCGGGGATTTTGCTTTGGTCTTTGACATTGACGACATCCCGCATCGAAGCGAGCCATGCGTCGGCGACCTGCTGCTCGTCGGGCGTACCGATGAGGCTCATGTAGAAACCGGTGCGGCAGCCCATCGGGGAAATGTCGATGATTTCGACGCCGTTGCCGTTCAAGTGGTCGCGCATAAAGCCTGCGAATAAATGCTCCAACGTGTGGATGCCTTTTTCGGAGAGGATTTCTTTGTTGGGAACGCAAAAGCGCAGGTCGAATACGGTAATGGTGTCGCCTTTGGGCGTGGTCATGGTTTTCGCCACACGCACGGCGGGGGCGTGCATACGGGTGTGGTCGACTTTGAAACTGTCTAACAGGGGCATTTTGTTATCCTTTTGTGCGGGTTATGTAGGTTTTCGGGATAGGATTTTGTCTAGCAATTCATCGTCCAAGACGCGGTTTTCGACTTTCACCCATTCGCCGCCGGCTTCAGGGAAGCCGTTACGGCAATATCCTGCCTGCTCGACAAAATCATAGACGGCATGGATGTAGCCGTTGATGCACAATGCGGCTATGGTGCAGGCATCATCCCATAAGATCAAGACATGATTGGGGATATGTTTGTCGGATACATCTTCGACATTGTAGATATGCAAGGCATCCAAAATCCCATCTTGCGAGGCGGCATAGAAGTAGCCCGTGTCGCCGTCGTCTTCAAAGACGACGCCATAAGGGATATGTTCGAAAAATGATTCTAAAACTTCGGGCGTGCCGACAGTAAAATTTTCGATTTCGGCAGTCCGATACAGGGGTAATTGTGCCATTGGGTAACGCTCTCTTTGTGGGAATACTCAAATTACAATTCGGCAATCTCAACCGCTTCGCCCGAAGCCGCGCTCAGGGCTTCGTTCAAAACATCGTAGAAATCCCGTCCGTCGCGCGTTGCCAGCCATTTGCCGTTTTGCTCGGCGAAATGGTAGCCGCCGCTTTTTGCGGCAATCCACAATTCCTGATTGGGCGTGTGGCGGTTGACGATGATTTGCGTGCCGTCTTCGGCTTCGATGGTCAGGACGTTTCCGGCAAACTGGCAGTCGAAATCCCAGCCGTTTTCGTCGATTTGGTCTTCGATGTGTTCGAACAATTCTTCGCTCATGCGGATGAATTCGCTTTCGGTCATCATGGCTTTTTGTGTGTTTTTTGTTTAAGATACCGAATCTTGCCACATTCGCGCTTATGAAGGAAGTTTACCGATGAAATACGGCGTATTTTTTGCGGCGGCAACCGCCCTCCTGCTCTCGGCCTGCGGTTACAAAGGCGACCTCTACCTGCCCAAAGAAGGCGACAAGGCGCGTTTCGGCGTGGTCCAAACCGGCCTGAAAATCCATTCTTCCAAAGAACCTACCAATCAAACCAACGATTAAACCTTACCAACATGATCCTGCATTGCGAACAAGTCCCTTACTCCCACCTTGCCGAAGAATTCGGCACGCCGCTTTATGTGTACAGCCAATCCGCGCTGACCGAAGCATTTGAAAACTACCAAACCGCGTTTGCCGCGCTCTCCCCGCTCGTCTGCTACGCCGTCAAGGCAAACAGTAATCTGAGCATCATCAAACACTTCGCCTCGCTGGGCAGCGGTTTCGACATCGTCTCCGGCGGCGAATTGGCGCGCGTTTTGGCAGCGGGCGGCGACGCGGCGAAAACCATATTTTCAGGCGTGGGCAAAAGCGAGGCGGAAATCGAGTTCGCGCTGCATGCAGGCGTGAAATGCTTCAATATGGAAAGCATCCCCGAAATCGACCGCATTCAAAAGGTTGCCGAACGCTTGGGCAAAACCGCCCCCGTCTCCCTGCGCGTCAACCCCGATGTCGATGCTAAAACCCATCCCTACATCTCCACAGGCCTGAAAGCCAACAAATTCGGCATCGCCTACGCCGACGCGCTCGAAGCCTACCGCCACGCCGCCCGCCAAAGCCACCTCAAAATCATCGGCATCGACTGCCACATCGGTTCGCAACTGACCGACTTAAGCCCGCTCATCGAAGCCTGCGAGCGCATTTTGATTTTGGTTGACGCACTTGCCGCCGAAGGCATCGTTTTAGAACATTTGGACTTAGGCGGCGGCGTCGGCATCGTTTATCGAGACGAAACCGTCCCCGATTTGGGCGCGTATGCCCAAGCGGTGCAAAAACTGATCGGCACACGTCGTCTGAAACTCATTCTTGAACCCGGCCGCAGCCTGGTCGGCAATGCAGGTTCGCTGCTGGCGCGCGTCGAGTTCGTCAAACACGGCGAAGAAAAAAACTTCGTCATGGTCGATGCCGCCATGAACGACCTCATGCGCCCCGCCCTCTATGACGCCTATCACCATATCGAAGCGGTAGACCCAAAAAACATCCCGCCGCTGACCGCCGACATCGTCGGTCCGATTTGCGAAACTGGCGACTTCCTCGGCAAAGACCGCACCCTTGCCTGCGAAGAAGGCGATTTGTTGGTTATCCGCAGCGCAGGCGCATACGGCGCCAGCATGGCAAGCAATTACAACACACGCAACCGGGCGGCGGAAGTCTTGGTGGACGGCAACGAATACCGGCTTATCCGCCGCCGCGAAACCTTAGAACAGCAAATGGCAAACGAAATGGCTTGTTTGTAAGATTTGATCGTTTATAGCCCATAAACCACCAAGCGGGTTTATGGGCTAAAGATTAAGTATAGTGGATTAAATTTAAACCAGTACGGCATTGCCTCGCCTTAGCTCAAAGAGAACGATTCTCTAAGGTGCTGAAGCACCAAGTGAATCGGTTCCGTACTATCTGTACTGTCTGCGGCTTCATCGCCTTGTCCTGATTTATGTTAATCCACTATAAATCAAAGCCTTTCAGTTTGGGGATGCGCTCCCTATCCGTTTTCAGACGACGGCGGATTCGGATTTGAAGTGCAACTTTCCACATGAGCTACACGCAACTGACCCAAGACGAACGATACCCTATCCAATACCTGTCCCTCCAATGCACCGTCGCCAAAATCGCCAAACAGCTTAACCGCCACAAAAGCACCATCAGCCGCGAAACCAAGCGGCATTGCAACCAAGGGCAGCAATGCAGTACCGAAAAAGCAAAACGGCAAACCAATTTAGGTTTCAGACGACCTTTTGCTATCGATGCCTCAAGAATCAAATATTTTGCATGATTTGTCCGTATTGGCGAAATGCTGCGCCTTGTCTTCGCAGGTGCTTTCGGTCGTTTCACACGATACCGTGACAAAGCTTTCGTTGATTTTCAATACCTTGGGATTTTTATCCGACCGCGCTACTGCCTTCAGGGTAAACCGCCCGTCCGGCGTGCCTTTGGCGTCGCCCTGCACCTTGATGCAAAAATCGCCGATTTCCTTAATCGGCAAATCCGGCCATTGGGTGGAACTTTGTTTGAAACTTCCGTTTTTTTGATAAAAACGCTCCAGAAATTGGGCGTTTTCCAGCATGGCTGCCCGCACTTCCTGCAGCTTGGTATTTTCAACATATTTTTGGTAAAACGGGTAGGCAATCGACGTTAAAATCCCCACCATCATGATGGTAAAAACCAGTTGAGACAAAGAAAATCCCCGCTGAATTTCCTTCATTCCGCCCCCTTTCGAAGAATATAGTGGATTAACTTTAAACCGGACATTTCATCTTTATCGTTGTGTGATATCAAAATGGGGATTGAAGCTTTCCCACTTCAAAACCATACGGCGAAGTTGCCTGCGGCAAGCCCGAACTGTTTCTGAATCAATCCCTTATAAAATGAGGTCGGTATCTTATCGTCCTTATGACGGGCATTCAAACAATATCTGAATATTTCCTGGTTTACTATTTCTTGACGTATTGAATTCGCAACAGACACGCCTGCGCCCGATTCAATCGGTTTGCATGCGCGAAGCCTGCCTGCGGATACGTTTTGCTATTCGCGGTGGTAGGGATGGTTGTGGAGGATGGAGACGGCGCGGTAGAGCTGTTCGGTCAGAAGGACGCGCACCATGCCATGTGGGAGGGTGAGGACGGTGATGTTCATGGGTTTCCTTGGTCGGATGGGGTCGTCTGAAAGGTTTCAGACGACCTTCGTTTTGTATGTCAAATACAAAAGACGTTTCGATTAGCGGGAAGGGGCGGGGTCAGATGACAGAATGAAACTGAAAATTGTGAGATGTCTTATTGATAGGGATTGGCTTGATGATGCTTGATGGCATGAGATAAAAAAATAACCGCCTTAGGCGGTTTTGTTGGTGGCCAGAGGCGGAATCGAACCGCCGACACACGGATTTTCAATCCGTTGCTCTACCAACTGAGCTATCTGGCCTTCATCTGCATTGCAGGGAAGTGGGCATTAAACCAAAAACAACGGGTTCATGCAAGGTTTATTTTGAAATGGTGCGGAGATATTTTATAAACTTTTGTTTTAACTTAAATTAAATTTCGATGATTTTGAACAAAATCCGCCGGAGATCGACCGTCGGCACCCATAATTTTTTCCTTCGGGGAGGATTGTTGATTTCAGACGACCTATGTGTCGTTTTAAGATACAATCGCTTTTTTGTTTCTGAAGATATCTGTTTGATGTTGTATGATTTTTTAAAAGATATGTGGGATATTTTGCGTCTTCGCTATAAAAATCCTGCTGATTATTTCTATACGCTGCCTGTCATTTTGGCGATTTTGCTGCTGTTGGGCATGATTAATGCGGCAGATATGTCGACCTTGCTCGGCGTCAGCACTGCCACCGTTGTCTTTGGCGTGTTGGTTACCGTCATAAAGTGGCTGATTTTGAGCCGTGTGATGCGTCATGTTTTGAGCAGAAACGGCGCGCCGCGCCTGCCTTTATGGGGATTCATCTTGGCATCGGAAGCTTTAATGATTCCGGCGCTGCTTGTGTTTTACGTCCCGCAGATTACGCCACTGTTGATGTTTTGGAAGACTTGGGTGTTTTGGGTGCAGGCGGTCGGCTTGATGAAGATGGGGCAGGTTAAAGTTTGGACGGTATTCAAAGGCTATCTTTTGTACTTCTGCTGTATGGTTGTGATTATAGGGATTTTTATACAGCTGTTTACACTGGCCGGCTGGTTCGATAAAGCAACGCTAATGCAAAACTTTAATGCATTAATGGCTGCTATGGAGCAGGCAAGATAAGCTAGGGGTCGTCTGAAAATCCGCCCTACCCGTTTTCAGACGACCTTCTTTCAAATAAGAAAAAACCTGCACGGTTGTCCGTGCAGGTTTTTGTTTGCGCTCAGGTTGGGACAACCTTACATCATGCCGCCCATACCACCCATGCCGCCCATGTCAGGCATAGCCGGTTTTTCTTCAGGGATTTCAGCAATCATGCAGTCGGTCGTCAGCATCAGGCCGGCGATAGACGCGGCGTGTTGCAGCGCGGAACGGGTTACTTTGGCGGGGTCGAGTACGCCCATTTCAATCATGTCGCCGTATTCGCCGGAACCTGCGTTGTAACCGTAATTGCCTTTGCCTTCCAGCACTTTGTTCACGACCACGCTAGGCTCGCCGCCTGCGTTGGCAACGATTTGGCGCAGCGGAGACTCAACGGCGCGCAAGACGATTTGTACGCCTGCGTCTTGGTCGGCATTGCCGGTGTGCAGGTTTTCCAGAGCGGCACGGGCGCGCAACAGGGCTACGCCGCCGCCGGCAACCACGCCTTCTTCAACGGCTGCGCGGGTAGCGTGCAGCGCGTCTTCCACGCGGTCTTTTTTCTCTTTCATTTCGACTTCGGTAGCAGCACCGACTTTGATTACTGCCACGCCGCCTGCCAGTTTGGCAACGCGCTCTTGCAGTTTTTCTTTGTCGTAATCGCTGGTTGCGGTTTCGATTTGTTGGCGGATTTCAGCAACACGCGCTTCGATTTGGGTAGCGTCTCCAAGGCCGTCAATGATGATGGTGTTTTCTTTACCGATTTCGATGCGCTTGGCTTGTCCCAAATCTTCCAAAGTAGCTTTTTCCAAAGACAAGCCGACTTCTTCAGTAATCACGGTGCCGCCGGTCAGGATGGCGATGTCTTGCAACATGGCTTTGCGGCGGTCGCCGAAGCCAGGGGCTTTAACGGCAACGGCTTTCAGGATGCCGCGGATATTGTTCAACACCAACGTCGTCAAGGCGTCACCTTCTACGTCTTCAGCAATAATCAGCAGCGGACGCTTAGCTTTGGCAACTTTTTCCAAAACAGGCAGCAGGTCGTGGATATTGCTGATTTTTTTGTCGAACAGCAGAACATATGGGATCTCCAAAGCGACAACTTGTTTTTCGGCATCGCTGATGAAGTAAGGAGACAGGTAGCCGCGGTCGAACTGCATACCTTCGACGACATCCAATTCGTTTTCCAAAGATTTGCCGTCTTCAACGGTGATCACGCCTTCTTTGCCGACTTTTTCCATCGCTTCGGCAATAATCGCGCCGACTTGTTCGTCGGAGTTGGCGGAAATCGAGCCGACTTGTGCGATTTCTTTAGAGGTATCGCAAGGTTTGGCGATGTTTTTCAGCTCTTCAACCAAAGCGGCAACGGCTTTGTCTATACCGCGTTTCAGATCTGTCGGGTTCATGCCGGCGGTAACGTATTTCATGCCTTCGGCAACGATGGCTTGAGCCAGTACGGTGGCGGTGGTAGTACCGTCACCCGCTACGTCGTTGGTTTTGGACGCCACTTCTTTCACCATTTGCGCGCCCATGTTTTCGAATTTGTCTTTCAGTTCGATTTCTTTAGCGACGGTAACGCCGTCTTTAGTGATGTGCGGGCCGCCGAATGCGCGGTCAACGACTACGTTGCGACCTTTAGGACCCAAAGTTACGCGGACGGCGTTTGCCAGAGTGTTCACGCCGCTGACCATTTTTTGGCGGACTTCGTTACCGAACTGTACGTCTTTTGCTGCCATGTTTTGATTCTCCAAAATTGTTTAATGTTGTTTGAGGTCGTCTGAAAACCTTGTACGTCTTTTCAGACGACCTGTTGTTCTGAATACACGGAATGTTTATTCGACAATACCGAAAATATCTTCTTCGCGCATAACCAACAGCTCTTCGCCGTCGGCTTTAACGGTTTGACCGCTGTATTTGCCGAAAATGATTTTGTCGCCGACTTTGACATCCAGCGGACGGCGTTCGCCGTCTTTGCCGATTTTGCCCGCACCTACGGCGATCACTTCGCCCATGTCGGGTTTTTCAGCGGCTGCGCCCGGCAAGACGATGCCTGATGCGGTTTTTTCTTCAGCTTCCAAGCGTTTGACGACGACGCGGTCGTGTAAAGGACGGATGGTCATGTTTTATGCTCCGATAAATAGTTTGAAAACAATCATCTGCCTTCATCCGGCAGATGCGGTTTGAAAAAGAAGGCGGCAAGTTCATCAAAAAACTTGCCTGAACACAGCGGCAAATTAGGGTTCGGCGCGATAAATTCAAGGGAAGAAGCAAAAATTTTCCGCTTAAGGTCGTCTGAAAACGTGCATAACAGGTTTCTTACCATCCCCGCCCTACTTTCAATGCTGTCCAAGCAGGCAGACATTTTCAGACGACCTTTTACAGTCGACAAACCTCAAATGGTTCAATCAAGAAAAAACCAGACACTATCAGCGCAAACATAAACACGCCTTTACAAAATAGTATCTTATCTTTAAAATAAATAGAAATCATTATTAATAATGAATTTAACCAAAGAACTGAAACTTGCCCCCAACAAAGGAAATTCACATGACCTCACCCCTGTTCCGCTTCAGCCTGCTCTCCTTAGCACTCGCCGCCGGTTTTGCCCACGCGGAAAATGAAGCGAAAGAAAGCGTTACCCTTGATACTGTTACTGTGAAAGGTGACCGCCAAGGCAGCAAAATCAAAACCAACATCGTTACCCTTCAGCAAAAAGACGAAAACACGGCAACCGATTTGCGCGCATTATTGAAAGACGAACCTGCTATCGATTTCGGCGGCGGCAACGGCTCATCTCAATTCCTGACGCTGCGCGGCATGGGACAGAACTCAGTAGATATTAAGGTGGACAACGCCTATTCCGACAGCCAAATGCTGTATCACCAAGGCCGTTTCATCATCGACCCAGCGCTGGTCAAAATCGTCTCTGTACAGAAAGGCGCGGGTTCCGCATCTGTCGGTATCGGCGCGACCAACGGCGCGATTATTACCAAAACCGTCGATGCCGAAGACTTGCTCAAAGGTTTGGACAAAAACTGGGGTGTACGCCTCAACAGCGGCTATGCCTCTAATGACGGCGTAAGCTACGGCGCAAGCGTGTTCGGAAAAGCCGGCAACTTCGACGGTTTGTTCTCTTACAGCCGCAACGATGAAAAAGATTACAAACCTGGCAAAGGTTATACAAATAGCAACGGCGGCAAAACCGTACCGTACAGCGGATTGGACAAACGCAGCTATCTTGCCAAAATCGGCGCCACCTTCGGCGACCACCGCTTAGTGTTAAGCCACATGAATGATCAACACCGAGGCATCCGCACCGTCCGTGAAGAATTTACTTCCACCAACGACCCGCGTCTGACTTTGGCACGCCAAGCCCCGACCTACCGCGAAACCAGCCTCTCCAACACCAATTTGGCATGGACGGCGAACAACTTAGGCTTTGTTGAAAAACTGGATGCCAACGCCTATATCATGAAAAACGAACGCTATTCCGCCGATGACAGCAAAAACGGCTACGCAGGCAACCTGCCTGGTCCGAATACAACCGTTATCGAAACCAAAGGCGCGAATTTCAATCTGGACAGTCGCATTGGCGAAAACACATTAATCAAATACGGCGTCAACTACCGCCATCAAGAAATCAAACCACCGGTATTCTTCAATCCTGCCTTGAGCAATCCGAAGAAAAGCGATGCTGGCATTTACGCCGAAGCCATCCACGACATCGGCGACTTTACCCTTACAGGCGGCTTACGCTACGACCATTTCAACATCAAAACCCATGACGGCAAATCTGTTTCCGACGGCACAGTCAACCCGAGCTTCGGCGTGATTTGGCAGCCGCACGAACACTGGAATTTCAGTGCCAGCCACAACTACGCATCCCGCAGCCCGCGTCTTTACGATGCGATGCGCCAACATGGACGCAGAAACGCCATCACGTCGATTGCAGACGGCACCAAAGCCGAACGCGCCCGCAATACCGAAATCGGCTTCAACTACAACAACGGCAGCTTTGCCGCCAACGGTAGCTACTTCTGGCAAAAAATCAAAGATGCCGTCGCAGGTCCGCAGCAACGCCATGATGCCGCAGGCAATCCGATTGCAGGCGTACGCGAAATCGTCAATGCGGGCTACATCAAAAACCATGGCTATGAATTGGGCGCATCCTACCGCACAGGCGGTCTGCTGGCTAAAGTCGGCGTAAGCCACAGCAAACCGCGCATCTACGACACCCATCCTGAAAACCTGTTAAGCGCAAACCCCGAATTTGCCGTACAAACCGGCCGCACTTGGACGACCTCCCTCTCCTACCGCTTCCAAAATCCGAATTTGGAAATCGGCTGGCGTGGTCGCTACCTCCAAAAAGCCTCCGGTTCGGTATTGGTTCGCGACAAGGGCGAAGTCAAACGCAAAGGCTACGGCGTGAACGACATATTCGCCAACTGGAAACCACTGGGCAAAGACACACTCAACGTCAACTTCGCAGTCAACAACGTGTTCAACAAGTTCTACTATCCGCACAGCCAACGCGGCGAAACCTTGCCGGGCATCGGCCGTGATGTTCGTCTGAGCGTTAACTATCGCTTCTAAGAACCGCGTAAAAACAAAGACGTCGTCTGAAAACCCTTTACTGTTTTTCAGACGACGTCTTTCTGTTTGGAAAACCGTGTTTATCGGAAGACTGTTTGTTCAAATGTCCTTTCGGACAGCCTTGTCGCGTTCCGCTTCGGTTGAGTGAATGTATTGCATCAGCGTTTTAATAAAAATGGTCAAATCATGCTGCCACGAATGGCGGTTGGTTTTAGTGAAATACAGCGATATTTCGGGCTGCTCCATCAGATAGCAACCGAAACTCTCGTGCAGCAGTATAACGCTGATATCGTTCACATTATATGGTCATCGGCAGCGTGAAATAAGGATGGGTCAGCGTCCACGTAGCAGGGAAGGCAGGGATATCTTCTTCTAAGGCGACGATTAAGTCATGGATATACAGGACATTGCGCAAGTCGTCGATGTGTTTTTTCATGGTTTCATTTTTCACTCTATTTGGAAAAACGCTTGAACAAAGCGGGTGATGTTTGCCCGATTTACCGCTTGCAGCACAACGACTGCTTCGTTTTTCAAAAAGCCGACTGAGTCAGATTCATCGGCACGGGTTTGGTTGAGGCGGCATAAATCGTAGAAGGTAAAAACAAAATTTTGCCCATTGATACATAATGGAAAATCCAATAGACAGCCTTTGTTCTCGGCTTCAAATTCGGCAAGATCATCAAACCATTCAGGAAATATGATGTGCATGAGTTTCCTTTTAAAATCGTATGAAAAGTCCGTTTTGTTAGGGATAACTTTCAAAGATCCTTTTCAGACGACCTTGAGATTACCTAAAAGTTTATCTTGCATCCAACAACATTTCAAAAACCAAATACTTCAATTCTCATGGATGATGTGCAAGTCCAACCGCTATTTGAAATGCAATAGACAATAAAAAATCCTGCATATTGCTATGCAGGATTTTTTATTTGGGGTGGCTGATGGGGCTCGAACCCACGACAACTGGAATCACAATCCAGGGCTCTACCAACTGAGCTACAGCCACCATTAACTTTTGGCACGCCCGACAGGAATCGAACCTGTAACCCCCGACTTAGAAGGTCGGTGCTCTATCCGGTTGAGCTACGGGCGCTCATGCCGATTCGTGCTGAATTTTGGTGGTCGGGGCGGTGGGATTCGAACTCACGACCCTCTGCTCCCAAAGCAGATGCGCTAACCGGGCTGCGCTACGCCCCGACTGAAGAATGGGAATATACAGATACGCTGAAATCCTGTCAATCCAATTTGAGATCATTTTTCTTTTTTCTAAATTATCTGTTTATTTTTATTTAAAATTTAATTTTTTGCCTACTTCATACCGGGTGTAATGCCGTTCAAAAATACAGTTTCGGTTTTTGCTGTTATCCGACTGCCAAATCGGTTTAAAAATGCGATAATTGCGTTTGCTATTTATTGATAACCAAATGGAAATTTCATGACAGCCCAATTGATTGACGGTAAAAAAATATCGCAGGAGCGTTTGCAGCTGGTATCCGCTGCGGTAGCCAAGCGGCTTGAATCCGGATTGCGTGCGCCTTGTTTGGTGGTAGTATTGGTCGGAGACAATCCTGCCAGCGCGGTCTATGTCCGCAACAAGAAATCCGCCTGCCAAAAATGCGGCATCAGGTCATTGTCTTATGAGCTGCCAGCGTCGACTTCTCAGGAAGACTTGCTGAAGCTGATTGATGAATTGAACGGGAACGCGGAAGTAGACGGTATTTTGGTGCAGCTCCCGCTTCCTGAAGGCTTAGACAGTCAGGCTGTTTTGGAACGTATCCATCCGGACAAAGATGTGGACGGCTTCCATCCTTATAACGTGGGTCGTTTGGTGGTAAAAATGCCGCTGATGCGCCCTTGTACACCCAAGGGTGTGATGACGCTGCTGGAGGCTTACGGTATCGATCCGAAAGGCAAGAAGGCGGTGGTTGTCGGGGCATCGAATATTGTCGGACGCCCGCAGACATTGGAGCTGCTGCTTGCCCGCGCCACGGTAACGATTTGCCACAGTGCGACGGAAAACTTGGATAAGGAAGTCGGGGCTGCCGATATTGTGGTGGTAGGCGTCGGGATTCCCAATTTTGTCAAAGGGGAATGGATTAAACCCGGCGCGGTGGTGATTGATGTCGGGATTAACCGTTTGGAAGACGGCAGCCTGTGCGGCGATGTGGAATTTGATGTGGCAAAAGAACGGGCGGGCATGATTACCCCGGTACCCGGCGGGGTCGGTCCGATGACGATTGCTACTTTATTGGAAAATACTTTACATGCTGCGACGCTGCATGATTAAACTGCTATAAACGGACACGATACGGCAGGCGGCAGATTGGCGGCTTCACTTTCACCACTGGAAAACATTATTCGATGTGGCGGAACATGCCTAAAGTCAATCTGTCCAGCCCTGCCAAATCTTGTTGCGTACTGACTTCGACAAAGCCGTTTGCCGTCAAAATCTGCCGCACTGCTGCGCCTTGGTTGTAACCATGTTCCAGCAGCAGCCATCCGCCCTCTTTTAAAAATTCCGACGCGCGCTGCGCCAGCTCTCGAATGCAGGTCAAGCCGTCGGCAAAATCTGTCAACGCCGTTTGCGGCTCGAATCTCAAATCCCCTTGGCTCAAATGTTCGTCGCCTGCTTCGATGTAAGGTGGATTGGAAACAATGACATCGAAGCGGTGTTTGTCTTCAGACGACGTCTTATCCGTCTCAAACCACGAACCCAATGCAAACTCGACCCTTGCGCCCAGAGTTTCAGCGTTTTTACGGGCAATCGCCAATGCTCCGCCGCTGATGTCGGAAGCGCGCACTGCCGCATCCGTTCTTTCCAACGCCACCGTCACGGCAACCGCCCCGCTGCCCGTTCCCAAATCCCAAACCTGTCCGTTTTCAGGAAGATGCCCGATAACCGCCTCCACCAAATGCTCGGTTTCGGGACGGGGAATCAACACGTCGGGACCGACTTCAAACCATCGTCCGTAAAACTCCCGTCCGCCCAAAATATACGCCATCGGCTCGCCTTTCAGACGACGTGCCTGCAGGATATCCAGTTGCGCGGCTACTGCTTCCGGCAGCGGATCGGCGCCTTGCGTGACCAACTGCACACGGCTATAACCGCCTGCATGTTGCAGCAGCATACGGGCTTCGAGTCTCGGCAACTGCGAATGGCGCAGCCATTGATCTAAGGTCATGTCGTGTTTGTCCTGAGTTTGTACGGGTAACGGTGAGGGGTTCTGTTTATCTTAATCTTTGCGCGGCGGCCAATAGACGTCTTCTTTTTTGACGATGCCGCGTTTGAGGATATCAGCGGCAAGGGCGGCGGTGTCGGGCGGATTTTGGTAGAACGCTGCATCTTCTTTACTCATTGCGGAGTAGATGCCTTTCCAGTGGGTTTTGGCAGGGGGCAGGGGGAGAACTTCGTCTAAGCGCGGGAAGGTATAGAAGGGGTTGCCGCTTTTGGTGCCGGTGCCTTTCAAAGCAACTTTCAATTCTTTATAAGCCGCTTCTCGGATAGGGTCTGCATGAATATCGGAGAAATTCTTCATAAGTTCTTTATTTTTAGCAAAAACCATTTCTAGACTTAAGGCAGCGTCACCACCTCCTTCACCACCGTGGTGTACTGCGCTGTGCATCAGTAACAGCGATTCTTTTAAGTTACCGTGACGAATTTCCTTAACCATGGATAATTCCTCCATAGCAGCCGAAAAACCCTGTCTAGCTGCGCAATCAAGCAGCAGTTCGCGCGTGTTGTAATCTTTAAATCGTTTATCGTAAATCCGTGCCAATTCATATTGTGCCAGCGGCACCCCCAAATCCACCGCCTTTTGCAGGTAGGCAAGAGCGAGTTTAGGGTTATAGCGATAGCCCGCATTGCCTTCATACAGCGCATCAAACAGCCAATAGTTTGCCATCGCCCAGTTTTTGTCCAGACCGTAGTGCAGCCATTTGCGGGCGCGACTGGGCTGGGGAGCATACAAAGTACCGCTAGCCCCTTGTCCGTTGGTATAAAGTAAATAAAGGTTGTTAATTGCCTGATAGTGCCCCTTTGACGCTGCTGCTTCGTACAGGGTAATCATATCCTGAGCCTGCCGCGTATTCTTGCGCCAACCTTCAGCATGAATCAGGGTGGCGGCACGATACCAAAGATGGGATTCGGCATCAGGCGGGGACGGCGGTGTCCAAGTTGCGCAGGTGTATTGTGTACGCTTCGAGTCAAAGGCTTTGGGAGCGGGATGGGTGCGGGTGTAATCGCTGTCGGATTGGGACGGCGAAACCGAACCGCAGGAAGCTAATAAGGGGATAAACAGGGCGATGAAAGTGAGTTTTTTCATGGTATGTGTTTTATTATGGTTCAGGGAGGTCGTCTGAAAACGGATTTTGGGTTTCAGACGACCTTTTTTAAATGTTGTGTCTTGATTCCACTTATATCCCGTCATCTTCGGGAGGTTCGGGAGGGCGCGGCGACCAGTAAACTTCTTCTTTTTTGACGATACCGCGTTTGAGAATATCGGCAGCAAGAGCAGCGGTATCAGGCGGGTTTTGGTAGAACGCCGCGTCTTCCTTGCTCATCGCAGAGTAGATGCCTTTCCAATTGGTTTTGGCAGGCGGCAGGGGGAGGACTTCGTCTAGGCGTGGGAAGGTGTAGAAGGGGTTGCCGCTTTTGGTGCCTGTGCCTAAAAGTGCCTTATACAGCTCAGCGTAGGCCGCTTTACGGATGGAGTCAGCAGGAGTAGCCGAAAATTCTGCCATAGCCCCCTTCTTTTGATCAAAAACCATCATCAAGCGTACAGCAGCCCCCCCGCCTCCGTCACCACCATGGCGCACAGCATTATGCATCAACCGCAAGGATTCTTTCAGATCACCATCAATAGCTTTAAACGAAGATAATTGCTTCATTGCTGCAGAGAAGCCTTGTTTGGAAGCGCAACCAAGAAGCAATTCCTGAGTTTTTAAATCCTTTGTCTGATTTCTATAAATGAGAGACAGTTCATACTGCGCCAGCGGCACACCCAAATCCACCGCTTTTTGCAGATAGGCAAGACCAAGTTGCGGGTTGCGGCGATAACCCGCATTGCCTTCGTACAGCGCGTCAAACAGCCAGTAGTTTGCCATTGCCCAATTTTTGTCTAAACCATAATGCAGCCATTTGCGGGCACGGTTGTGCAAGGGGTTGTACATAATGCCGGTCGAACCTTGCACATGGGTGTAGAGCAGGTAAAGGTTGTTAATTGCCTGATAATGCCCCTTTGATGCCGCGGCTTCGTACAAGACAATCATGTCCTGAAATTCCTGTTTGTTCATACGCCAGTCTTTGGCATCAAGCAGAGTGGCGGAACGATACCAAAGATGGGATTCGGCATCGGGCGGGGACGGCGGCGTCCAAGTTGCGCAGGTATATTGGGTGCGCTTGGAATCAAAGGCTTTGGGAGCGGGATGGGTTTGGGTGTAATCGCGGTCGGATTGGGACGGCGAAACCGAACCGCAAGAAGTCAGCAGGGGGATAAGTATGGCGATGAAAGTGAGTTTGTTCATGGTATGTGTTGATTGTGTTTGTGTTGAGGTCGTCTGAAACTGAAAATCAGTTTTCAGACGACCTCTTTATGGGTTTCAACCTATCCTTTTAAACGGCGGCAGGCTGGCTAGTAATTGTTGGCCGTACCGCTGCGTTTTGACGCGGTTGTCGAGGATGGTCACGCGGCCGTAGTCTTGTTCGGTGCGGATGAGGCGGCCGACGGCTTGGATGAGTTTGATGCCGGCTTCGGGGACGGTGATTTCGATGAAGGGGTTGCCGCCGCGCTGTTCTATCCAGCGGTTTTGGGTTTTTTCGATGGGGTTGTCGGGCATGGCGAAGGGGAGTTTGGCGATGATGACTTGCACGCAGGCGGTGCCGGGCAGGTCGAGTCCTTCGGCGAAGCTGTCGAGTCCGAAGATGATGCTGGCTTTGCCTTCAGCGATGGCTTGGTGGTGTTTTTGCAGGAGGACGGCTTTGGGCAATTCGCCTTGTACGAGCAAGAGCGGCAGGTAGTCATCGGGCAGGCGCAGGGCGACATCCTGCATTTGTTTGCGCGAGGAAAACAGGACGAGCGTGCCGATGGCTTCGGTGGGCGAAATGAGTTTGGGCAGCCATTCGACGATGGCGGCGGTATGCGCGGCGGGGTCTTTGGGGCTGGCGTGTACGGGCGGGATGTAGAGTTCGCCTTGCGCGTCGAAATCAAACGGGCTTTCTAGGGCGAGGGTGGTGGTTTCGGGCAGCCATTGCAGTCCGGTTTGGCGCAGGATGAGGTTGAAGCTGCCCAAGGATTGCAGGGTGGCGGAGGTCAACACTGCGCCTGCCGCGCGCCGCCATAGGCTGTTGGCGAGGTGGGACGCGCTGCTGATGGGGCTGGCGTTGAAAATGTAGTCGTTTTTGTCGTCGGCGCGGCGGGTTATCCATTTTGCCAGCGGTTCTTCGCCCTCGAGCGGGACGGTGGAGAGTAAATCCCATGTGGCGGTGATTTGTTCGATGCGGGCGCGGAATACGCCGAATTCGGTACTCAGGCGGTCGATTTGCGCGCTGTTTTGGTCTTTGTCGCGGCGGGCGGCGGACAGGGCGTCGTTGAGGCTGTTGATGTGTTTGTAGAGGCTGCGGGCGGCGATGGCGGTGTTGGAAACGGTGGTTTCGAGGCCTTCGGGGATTTTGCCGTCTTCCCACAGCCAAGTCGGTTCGCTGTTGGTCCGTCTGTCATTTTCAGACGACCCCAAGCTCAAAGACGGCTCTTCGGCAAGGTGGAACTGCCATTCGTGCAGGCTTTCGAGCAGCGCGGCAGCGGCTTCGTCGGCAAGGTTCGCCAACTCGCCTTTGTCGGTGAGTGCGGCAATTTTGCCGGTAACCTGCGGCAGTTTTTCCAACGCCCACACTGCTTGGTTCCACGAATGCTCGGCGGCAAACTGGCTGAGGGCTTTTTTGGGCAGGTGGTGCGCTTCGTCGATGCAGTAGAAGCTGTTTTCAGGGTCGGGCAAAATCACGCCGCCGCCCATGCTGATGTCGACCATCAGCAAATCGTGGTTGGTTACGACGACATCGACGGTCTCCAGCGTGTCGCGGGCAAGGTAAAACGGGCATTCTGAGCGGTTGGGGCAGGCGGCTTTGAGGCAGCCGTAGTTGTCGTTGTTCACCTTCATCCAGATGGTGTCGTCGATTTTTTCCGGCCAAGTGTCGCGGTCGCCGTTGAACCGTCGGGCGGAAAATTCGTCGGCGATGTCGCGCAGCAGCTTCAATTCTTCGGGCTTGGGTTTGCTGTCCCACAACACGGCGGGGGCTTCGAAGCCGAGCAGGTTTTGCTGGGCGTTGCTTTGCGTGAGTTGGTAGAGTTTGTAGGGGCAGAGATAGCGGCCGCGCCCTTTGGCAAGCGCGAAGGTCAGTTCCAAACCGCTTTTTTCGACCAGAAACGGAAGGTCGCGGTCAACCAGCTGCTCCTGCAAAGCAACCGTTGCGCTGCTCACAATCAGCCGCTTGCCGCGCGTCTGCGCCATAATGCCGCCCGCCAGCAGGTAGGCAAGCGATTTGCCCACGCCGGTCGGCCCTTCGATCACGGCAATGCTCTCGCCCTCGCGCTTGGGCGGCTCGCCGCCTTCTTCGCGCGTCAACGTCCGCGAAAAAGCGTTGGCAACCGCCGCAATCATTTCCCGCTGCGAAGCGCGCGGACGGAAACCGGGCAGGTTTTTGCCGATATTTTGGTAATGGTCGCGGATGGCGTTTTTTTCTAAATCGGTGAGCATCGAGGTCGTCTGAAAAGGTGGATTTGCTTATGAATTGGTTATTTTAGCATTTTTCGCGGACGGGTTCGGGAGAGATGGGAGGGGTCGTCTGAAAAGCATATTTTGTGTTTTCAGACGACCTTTGGTAAGGAAAGCCACATCGGGACAGGGGATTTGAACCGTTGCCGTTCCTGTTGCCGTCATTCCCGCACAGGCGGGAATCCATTTTTGAAATTTAGCAACTGTTTTTCAAATCAAGGTTTCTCAAGTTTTACGATGGATTCCTGCCGTAGCCTGTCTTCGCGTAGGCGGGGGCAGGAATGACGGAATTTGATGAGATACCGTATTTAAAAAATTAAGTATGTTTGCTAGAGAGATAGGCAGCGGCAGTTTGGCGCAGGTGGGGTCAATTTCTTGGTGTATCGTTGAAATATAGTGGATTAACTTTAAACCGGTACGGCGTTACCTCGCCTTAGCTCAAAGAGAACGATTCTCTAAGGTGCTGAAGCACCAAGTGAATCGGTTCCGTACTATCTGTACTGTCTGCGGCTTCGTCACCTTGTCCTGATTTAAAGTTAATCCACTATAACGATAAGGGCGCATGATTGCGCCCCTTCGGTTTTCAGACGACCCCTTAAGCTTGGCGGGATTAAGCCGTTTTGTTCCGCAACGGCAGTTTGATATGCGGCTTGGCAGGTTTGGGCGCTTCTTTCAAGCCCAGTTCGATTTGCTGCTCTTCACTCAACAAATTGCTCCAGTCACCTTTTTTATACCACTCGCGCCCGTCCAATTCGATGGGGTGCTGGATGCGCTCGCAGCCGTTGCCGCACTGTAAATCATCTTCTTTACAATATTTGTCGCAACCCCAGCAGATGCGCTCCGGCGCTTTGGGGAAGATGGGGAATTTTTTTGCCATGGTGTGAAATCCTTGTTTTTATTTTCATGAAATTATAAATGATTCGATTGCGGCAGCTTGGTTTTTGTACGTCTTTTTACGCTGGATGGTTAAGAAATGTATAAGGTCGTCTGAAATAGCCAGCCGATTCATGTTATATTTATACAGACAGCATATCAACCTGTTCGATAAAACTAATCCGCCATATGGCACTCAAACGGCGGGAAGCCTGATATTTGAAACTATTTTTAAAGCAATCAATCAGTTGGATTTACTGTTAATTTCTTTAAAATTCAGTATGATATATTACGCTCTGATATAATGTGCGGGCAAGGCGTACGGAAGCCGGCGTCTTGTCTTTTTTCAACTTTAGATACTAAGGAACTTATATGTGCGGTATCGTCGGCGCTATCCGCGCCAATCACAATGTAGTCGACTTTCTGACCGACGGTCTCAAACGCCTTGAATATCGGGGCTACGATTCGTCGGGTATCGCCGTGAACATGGACGGCAAAATCAAACGCGTGCGCCGCGTCGGCCGCGTGCAGCTGATGGAAGACGCGGCGCGCGAAAAAGGCGTGTTCGGACACATCGGCATCGGCCATACCCGCTGGGCGACTCACGGCGGCGTAACCGAACCCAACGCCCACCCCCATATCTCCGGCGGCATGATTGCCGTCGTCCACAACGGCATCATCGAAAACTTCGAAGCCGAACGCGAACGCCTCAAAGCCTTGGGTTACACCTTCGAATCGCAAACCGACACCGAAGTCATCGCCCACAGCGTCAATCACGAATACACCCAAAACGGCGGCAAACTGTTTGAAGCCGTCCGCGCAGCCACCGCCCGTTTCCACGGCGCATACGCCATCGCCGTGATGGCGCAGGACAAACCCGAAGAAATGGTCGTTGCGCGCATGGGCTGCCCGCTGCTGGTGGCATTGGGCGACCAAGAAACCTTCATCGCCTCCGACGTGTCTGCCGTCATCGCCTTTACCCGCCGCATCGCCTATTTGGAAGACGGCGACATCGCCGTATTGAGCGCGAACGGCATCGACAAACTCATTGACAAAACCGGTGCCGAAACCCAACGCAAAGTCAAAGTATCCGAGTTGTCGCTCGCTTCGCTGGAATTGGGCCCATACAGCCACTTCATGCAAAAAGAAATCCACGAACAGCCGCGCGCCATCGCCGATACCGCCGAAGTCTTCCTTGACGGCGGCTTCGAACCCGAAAACTTCGGCGCGAACGCACGCGAAGTGTTCGACGACATTCACAGCATCAAAATCCTCGCCTGCGGCACGTCCTACTACGCCGCGCTGACCGCCAAATACTGGCTCGAATCCATCGCCAAAATCCCGACCGACGTCGAAATCGCCAGCGAATACCGCTACCGCGACGTGATTGCCGATCCGAAACAACTGATCATCACCATCTCCCAATCCGGCGAAACCTTGGACACGATGGAAGCCCTGAAATACGCGAAATCCTTAGGGCACAAACACAGCCTGTCCATCTGCAACGTCATGGAATCCGCCCTGCCGCGCGAAAGCGAATTGGTGCTGTACACCCGCGCCGGTGCAGAAATCGGCGTCGCCTCTACCAAAGCGTTCACCACGCAACTGGTTGTATTGTTCGGCTTGGCGGTGACGCTGGGCAAACAGCGCGGCTTGGTTTCCGCCGAAAAAGCGCGCGAATACGTCGAAGAACTGCGCCAACTGCCCGGCAGCATCCAACACGTTCTCAACCTTGAGCCGCAAATCGCCGCCTGGGCGCAAAAATTCGCCAAGAAAAACAGCGCACTGTTTTTGGGCCGCGGCATCCACTTCCCGATTGCCCTCGAAGGCGCGTTGAAGCTGAAAGAAATCACCTACATCCACGCCGAAGCCTATCCCGCAGGCGAATTGAAACACGGCCCGCTGGCATTGGTGGACGAAAACATGCCCGTCGTCGTCATCGCGCCGAACGACGGCTTGTTGGACAAAGTCAAAGCCAATATGCAGGAAGTCGGCGCACGCGGCGGCGAACTCTTCGTCTTCGCCGACTTGGACAGCAATTTCAACGCCACCGACGGCGTGCACGTCATCCGCGCCCCGCGCCACGTCGGCGTACTCTCGCCGATCGTGCACACCATCCCCGTGCAGCTCTTGTCTTACCACGCCGCCCTCGCACGCGGCACGGACGTGGACAAACCGCGCAATCTGGCGAAATCGGTTACAGTTGAATAAAGCCTGATTTGAACGGTAAAAGGTCGTCTGAAAACTGGGAAACCTAAGTTTTCCGACGACCTTTTTTAAATCGACGCGCGCTTTGGATAAACCGAACCCGTAGCGTGGGCTTTGCCCACGAAGTTTGTTATCCGTCAGTCTGAATCGGACAGTTGTCCTCACATCTGTTTCGCGGGTAGAACCCGCGCTACGGTTTGTTTTGACGGTGTTTTATTCATTTCCTGATCCGATTAAGAAGGCAGGTTTGAGATTGAAAAGAGGTCGTCTGAAAACTTAGGTTTCCCAGTTTTCAGACGACCTTTTTATTAATCTAAATACGCTTTAGATAAACCAAACCCCGTAGCGTGGGCTTTGCCCGCGAAGTCTGTTATCCGTCAGTCTGAATCGTGCAGTTGACCTTGCATCTGTTTCGCGGGTAGAACCCGCGCTACGG
>KV797049.1:62989-72108 GCA_001809325.1 Neisseria sp. HMSC077D05
TTTGAGATTGAAAAGAGGTCGTCTGAAAACTTTGGTTTCCCAGTTTTCAGACGACCTTGATTAATCAAAACACGTCTGAGATAAGCCAAACCTCGTAGCGTGGGCTTTGCCCGCTGAATATAGTCAATTCAAATCAGCAATATCCACGCCGCCATTCCCGCGCAGGCGGGAATCCATTTTTGAATTTCGGCAAATGTTTTTCAAGCACCTGTTTCTTCAAATTTCCGATGGATTCCCGCCTGCGCGGGAATGACGGCTGGTGGCGGGTTCCGTATCAAAAACTGAGCCCGTAGCGTGGGTTTTACCCACGGAATGAATGGAAATGATTGGATTCTGATGTTCGGGTTAAAAGTCGTGGGCAAAGCCCACGCTACTCTTAATATGACAAAAGGTCGTCTGAAAACCATCAGTTTTGGTTTTCAGACGACCTTTTGTTCCGATTCAATCTCAAAGCATTAACACGGTATCAAATCCGTTTCGCCAATTCTTCCGCCTTGCCGATGTATAGCGCGGGGGTCAGGGCGAGCAGTTGGGATTTGGCTTCGGCGGGGATTTCCAGCGATTCGATGAAGACTTTCAGTACTTCGGGCGTGATGCCGCCTTTGCCGCGCGTCAGGTCTTTCAGTTTTTCGTAAGGATTGGCGACGCCGTGGCGGCGCATAACGGTTTGAATCGGTTCGGCAAGCAGCTCCCAAGTGGCATCCAAATCGGCGGCCAGCGCGGCGGGGTTGGGTTCGAGCTTGTTCAGGCCGCGCAGATGGGCGGCGAAACCTAATACGGCATAGCCTACGCCTACGCCCATGTTGCGCAGGACGGTGCTGTCGGTCAGGTCGCGCTGCCAGCGGGAGACGGGCAGTTTTTCGGACAAGAAGCCCAATACGGCGTTGGCCATGCCGAGGTTGCCTTCGGAGTTTTCAAAGTCGATGGGGTTGACTTTGTGCGGCATGGTCGATGAGCCGACTTCGCCCGCTTTGACTTTTTGTTTGAAGTAACCCAATGAAATATAACCCCAAACGTCGCGGTTGAAGTCGATCAGGATGGTGTTGATGCGGCTGAGGGTCTGGAAAAACTCAGCCATGTAGTCGTGCGGTTCGATTTGGATGGTGTAGGGGTTGAAGGTCAGGCCGAGGCCGATTTCGACGAAGTTGCGGCAGTGGGTTTCCCAATCGACGTCGGGATAGGCGACCATGTGGGCGTTGTAGTTGCCGACCGCGCCGTTGATTTTGCCGAGGAATTCTTGCGCCTGAAGGTTTTTGAACTGGCGTTGCAGGCGGTACACGATGTTGGCGGTTTCTTTGCCCAAGGTGGTCGGCGTGGCGGGCTGGCCGTGGGTGCGGCTCATCATGGGGACGGCGGCAAGGTCGTGCGCCATGCCGGTGAGTTTTTCGATGATTTCGGCAAGTTTCGGCAGGATGACGGTTTCGCGCGCTTCTTGCAGCATCAGGGCGTGGGACAGGTTGTTGATGTCTTCGCTGGTGCAGGCGAAGTGGATGAACTCGCTGGCGGCGGCGACTTCGGGTACGCCGGCGAAGCGTTCTTTAAGCCAGTATTCGATGGCTTTGACATCATGATTGGTGGTCGCTTCGATGGCTTTGACGGCGGCTGCGTCTTCCAATGAAAAGTTTTCGATGACTTTGTCGATTTCGGCAAGCGTGAAATCGCTGAAGGCGGGAATTTCGGTGATTTTCGGTTCGGCGGCGAGGGCTTTGAGCCAGCTCAATTCGACTTTGACGCGCGCCCTCATCAGGCCGTATTCGGAGAAAATCGGACGCAATGCTTCAACGGATTTGGCGTAGCGGCCGTCTAGGGGGGAAAGTGCAGCGATAGGGTTGATCATGTCGGAGTCCTGTCGGTAGGTCGGTCAAACGGTTAAATCAAACAGTCAAATTGTTTGCAATTATACATGATTTGACCCGGTAACTTCGGGTCGTCTGAAACTACAACCTGCCCTTCAAAGCGTTTTTGACAAACGCCGCCGACTCGCGCAATACCGTGTAACCATAACCGCCGTAAGGCTCGGAACAAAACGGCGCGGCATACACCTGAATATCGTGTCCCTGCCACTGCTTGTCCGCCATCATCCGCGCCCGCGCCAAATGAAAACCGGCGCTGACAATGACGACGCGCGGGCTGTTTTCAATAAAATCGCGGCTGAACACAATGTTCTCAAACGTATTTTCCGCCCGCCGCTCTTGGATAATGTCCGTCTTCGGCACACCCATCTTCTCTGCAATTGCCTGCATATTGCCCGAAGCAGACTGAAAATCGCGGCTGAGTCCGCCCGACATCACCAGCTTCTTCACCTTGCCGGCACGATACAGCTCAACAGCCGCTTCAACGCGCGCCACCAAACAAGGATTCAGACGACCCCCTTCATAAGAACGCGTCGAAAGCACAACCGCAGCATCCGCCGGACGCACCGTATCCGCATCCAGCCGCGACACCTGAAAATCGCGCCACATAATCCACAGCGGCAAAAGCGCGGCGGTAAAGAACAAAACCAATATAAAAACAAGAACTTTTTTGAACATCCGAATCCTAAAATGATGAAAGTAGTTGGAACGCGGCTGTACAGGCAGGTTCCGCTTGTTCTTAAGATTTTACGAAATTCATACAGCAAAAGGTCGTCTGAAAACAGGATTTTCAGACGACCTTCCATTCTTCAATAACTTACTTTTGCAGCTGTGCTACCAACTGCCGCAAAGCTGAAATCTCCCGATCCTTTTGCGCCAGCAGCAAATCCTTGTGAGCCAGCAGTTCACGGCTGTGTTCCAAGCCTAGCTTTAGTTTTTCGAGTTCAATCTTAATCTGCCCATTTACCCCATAATCGGGATTGTTGCTGTTGTTCGTTCCGATCAATAAAACTAATTCTTTATCATCCGAAGCAATCAATTCACCAATATCGATTTTAAAAATTGCTGCCAGCTTTTCCAACTTTACTAAATCCAATTTTCTCTCGTCCCGTTCAAGCCGAGAATAACTGCTTTTCGACATATTCAGCCGTTCTGCCATATCTTCCTGTGACCAATTGTTCAACTCACGCAAAGCACGGATTTTGTTGTTGACAGACATTCACAGTCTCCTTGTAGTCGAATGTAATTAAAATTGGGAATTTATTCCGATAAACGGTATTAAATCATAATAATTGGTATTGATAAGGGATGCGCGGTAAATATATTATCCTGAATGGCATATCTTTGCAAATTTATGCATTAATTAGTAAAGCAAAATGTCGGCAATAACTAGCTTTACATTTTTCAATACATCTTCTATTCAAACACAGGAATATAAAATGAAAAAATCTTTCTTGCTTTGTGCGACAGCAATTCTATTAGGAGCTTGCGGAGGAGGCGGAGGTGGTGGTGCGACACCGACAGCAGCACCGACACCAACGGTGAATTTAGATAACAAACCAGTAGAACCTACACCTACTATTTCAGATAACAATACTGAAACAACTAAAAATACTCAAACCGAAGCAACCGAAACAAAAATGCCTGAGCCAACAGCAGCACCCAGTACACCGCCTGCTTCGAGAGAAATCAAACCAAACGAGGTCAAAACTGATAATACTAGTAAAGTAGAAACCCAGCCTTCTTCTCCTAGTGAAACTAAACCTGAAATTAAAGAAATAACGAAACTAGAGAATACAGGTATTTATTTGGATAAAAACCAATTTGAAAAAGGGGAATTAACCAATATTGGAATGGAAATTGGTGGGAAGCGTATTGCAACCTTATCAGGTTATAACCGGAGTTACTCTTTCAATGGTGCAATGAAAAAAGATAAAGAATTAGATGAAATTGTCATTGATAAGGTAGTGATACATTTAATCAATAAAGGTGTAGAAGCCACAGGACTTGCAGGATTACAAGCTCAAGCCTTAACTTATGCACTAAAAACTGCTTATAACGCCAGTAAAGACCCGAAACGTGACATTTTCTATTTTGGCTTGGAGACAACTACAGCCGATATGCCGAAATCAGGTATTGCGACATATAGGGGCAATGCCAGCCGTTATGACAATATTTCTGGTAACGTAACTAATATCGGAACATCAACTTTGTATGCCGATTTCGGACGGAAAAAAATCAGTGGTGAATTGGCAATTAATGGTATTCGACGTGATATTTCTTTGAAAGAAGCTGACATTAGAGGTAACGGGTTTGCAGGCAAGGCAACCGCAGGTGAGGACAATATCCTGTTCCGTACCGTAGAAGGCCGCTATGAAGGTAAGTTTTACGGACCAAAAGCGGAAGAAGTGGCTGGTAAGGCAACATTCCAAGGTCAAGCAATTGTCGGGCAACTGGAAAGTTTAAACACCAGCTTTAGCGCGGAACGCGGCGCAATTCATTAAACTCTTGCAGCTTTTGGGGTGGGTTGGCTTAATTCATAGTATGAGTGTCGACCTACCCTGCCCAGTAGCAATTTTGTTAATGTATAAAGAAAGAGAAATATAATGAAATTTTCAATGCTGGCGGCAGTATCTGCCGTTTTGATGCTATCCGCCTGTGTCACTTCCGTACCGATGGGTAATGCAGATGTTTCCTCAAAAGCCAAAACTTTTGCTCCTCCATCGGAAGGCAAGGCGGGGCTGTATGTGTACCGTTCGGGTATCTTAGGTGGTGCATTGAAGAAAGATATTTGGGTAGATGGTCACTGCTTGGGTACGTCCGCACCGAATGTGTTCTTCTATACGGAAGTTGATGGGGGCAAAGAGCATATGGTAACGACTGCTTCGGAGTTCTCCACCAATAGTCTGTCGCTACATATGGAAGCAGGCAAACATTATTTCGTACGTCAATATATCAAAATGGGCGCTTTTGTCGGTGGCGCAAATGTGAAACAGGTTTCGGAGGCTGAAGGCAAAGCCGAAGTGATGAAACTGAACATGGCAGCTACGGGGCAATGTCTTAAAGCTCACCCGTAATTTAGATTAAAAAAGGTCGTCTGAAATTTCAGACGACCTTTTTGACGTTTTACAAAACAACCAAATCTTTAACCTTTGCGGCGGCTGCCTAAGTCGGCGGCGGCGGTAAAGAGTACGTCGGTGGAGGAGTTGAGGGCGGTTTCGGCGGAGTCTTGGATAACGCCGATAATCATGCCGACGCCGACGACGCGCATGGCGAAGTCGTTGTCGATGCCCAAGAGGCTGCAGGCGACCGGGATCAGCAGCAGCGAGCCGCCGGCAACGCCGGATGCGCCGCATGCGCCGACGGTGGCGACGAGGCTCAGGAGCAGGGCGGTTGGGTAATCGACGACGATGCCTTTGGTGTAGGCGGCCGCCATGGCTAAGACGGTGATGGTAATCGCTGCGCCTGCCATGTTGATGGTTGCCCCCAGAGGGATGGAGACGGAGTAGGTGTCTTCATGTAAGCCGAGTTTTTTCGCCAATGCCATGTTGACGGGGATGTTGGCGGCGGAGGAGCGGGTGAAGAAGGCGTAGAGTCCGCTTTCGCGTAGGCAGGTGAAGACGAGTCCGTAAGGGTTTTTGCGGGTTTGCGACCAGACGATGAGCGGGTTCACGACGAGGGCGATGAATGCCATGCTGCCGAGCAGGACTGCCAGCAGGCGTCCGTAGCTGAGGAAGGCGGCAAAGCCGGTTTCGGCGACGGTTTGGGAGACCAGTCCGAAAATGCCCAAGGGGGCGAAACGGATAACCCATTGTACGACGGTGGTAACGGCTTCGGAGAGGTCGGAGACGACTTGTCGGGTGGTGTCGGAGCCGTGGTGGCGCAATGCGGAGCCTAAAACCAACGCCCATGCGAGAATGCCGATATAGTTGGCTTGCGCGATGGCGTTAATCGGGTTGGACACGAGCTTCATCAAAAGCTCTTTGAGGACTTGGATGATGCCGGAGGGCGGGGCGAGGGTGGAGGCGGCTACGTCTTTAAACACCAGCGCGGTCGGGAATGCCATACTGGCGGCAACGGCGACGGCGGCTGCGGCAAATGTGCCGACGAGATACAGAATAATGATGGGTTTGATTTTGGCTTCGCCGCCTTTGCGGTATTGCACCAGCGCGGCGGTTACTAAGACAAACACCAATACGGGGGCGACGGCTTTCAATGCGCCGACGAACAATTCGCCGAGCAGCCCCGCGCCCAAGCCTGCTTTCGGGGAGATGGTACCGACCAATACGCCCAACATCAAACCGATGATGATTTGGGGGACAAGTCCGATACGGTTGACTGCGTTTAGCAGTGGATTACCACTTGCCATGATACATCCTCTTACTTTATGTGTTAAGAAACGTTGCATTTTAAAAGAAAATATCAATTATTGCGCAGGTTTACATATCAAATCGATTGTTGTGGCGGAAAATGCCCTGTTTTTGGACTTGTCGGACAGTTTGTGCCTGATTTTTTGTATTGAATGGGTAAATGTGTTTTTTGGTATCCACCTTTTCAGACGACCCCTCCGTCTCGGGCGGGTTTTAAACCCGATTGAAAATAATGGTAGAATTTAGCACTCTTCTGTCGTTGAAACATTTTTTGCCATGATCAGACTGACTTCGCCCATCTTGATTGCCTCACTCGCCCTTGCCTACGGACACGCAGCCGCAGCCGATCTGCCGCGTGCCGAAGACTACGAACCGATTCCCGGCTTCAAGCAGGGCGGGCAATCCGAGCAGGCTGACAAAGTAGGCAAACTGACGCCCAAGTTTCCCGTCAAAATCGAAACCAAAAACAGCGAAGTCAAATCCATGCTCGAAGAATACCTGCCGCTGATTACCCAGCAGCAGGACGAAGAGTTGGACAAAGAGCAGGTCGGCTTCCTCGCCGAAGAAGCGCCCGACAACGTCAAAACCATGCTCAAAACCAAAGGCTATTTCAACGGCAGCGTCAACGTCCAAGACAACGGTTCGAGCTACACCGTCACCGTCAACCCCGGTCCGCGCACCAAAATCGACAATGTCAGCGTCGCCATCCTCGGCGACATCCTGTCAGACAACAACCTTGCCGAGTATTACCAAAAAGCCATGGCGAACTGGCAACAGCCCGTCGGCGAAAACTTCGATCAAGAAGGCTGGAGCAGCAGCAAAACCTCCGTTCTCAGCGCAGTAACCCGCAAAAAATACCCGCTTGCCAAACTCAGCAACAGCCAAGCCACTGTCAATCCCAACAACAACACCGCAGACCTCAACGTTACCGTCGAAAGCAACCGTCCCATTTATTTCGGCGACTTTGAAATCACCGGTACCCGCCGTTATCCCGACAACGTCGTCGCCGGTTTGGCACGCTTCAAACCCGGCGCGCCCTACGATCTCGACCTCTTGCTCGACTTCCAACAAGCGCTCGAACAAAACGGGCATTACTCCGGCGCATCCGTCCAAGCCGACTTCGACCGGCTCCAAGGCGACCGCGTGCCCGTCAAAGTCAACGTAACCGAAGTCAAACGCCACAAACTCGAAACCGGTATCCGCTACGATTCCGAATACGGCCTCGGCGGACGCATCGGCTACGACTACTACAACCTCTTCAACAAAGGCTACATCGGCTCCGTCGTTTGGGACATGGACAAATACGAAACCACCCTTGCCGCCGGTATCAGCCAACCGCGCAACAGCGAAGGCAAATACTGGACAACCAACACGTCCTACAACCGCTCGACTACGCAAAACCTTGAAAAACGCGCCCTGACCAGCGGTATTTGGCGCGTACGCGACCGCAACGGCATCGAATCGCGCCTCGGTATCGAATTCATTACCGAAGACCGCAAAGTCCCCGATACCAATTACGACCTTGGACGCAGCCACGCCACCATGCTGACCGCCTCGTGGAAACGCCAAAACATCGAAACCGAGCTGCGTCCCGAAAACGGCTACTACCTCGACGGCAAAGTCGGCGTAACGCTGGGCAAGCTCCTTTCTTCCACCACCATGGCACGCGCCACCGCCCGCGCAGGCTATTTCTACACGCCTGAAAACAAAAAACTCGGTACCTTCATCGTCCGCGGACAAGCAGGCTACGTTTACGCCCGCGAAGGTGAAAACGTGCCTTCCAGCTTAATGTTCCGCACCGGCGGCGCCTCTTCCGTACGCGGTTACGAACTCGACAGCATCGGTCTGGCAGGTCCGAACAATTCCGTCCTCCCCGATAGGGCATTACTGGTCGGCAGCCTCGAATACCAATTCCCGATTACCAAAAGCGTATCCGGCGCCGTCTTCCACGATGTCGGCGACGCCGCAGGCAACTTCAAACGCATGAGCATGAAACACGGCACCGGCCTCGGTGTGCGCTGGTTCAGCCCCGTCGCCCCGTTCTCCTTCGACCTTGCCTACGGACACCAAGACAAGAAACTCCGCTGGCACATCAGCTTGGGTACAAGGTTTTAAGGTCGTCTGAAAATATAGTGGATTAACTTTAAACCAGTACGGCGTTGCCTCGCCTTGCCGTACTATCTGTACTGTCTGCAGCTTCGTTGCCTTGTCCTGATTTAAATTTAATCCACTATAACAAAGCAGGGGTGCGTGATGGCATCCCTGCTTTTTTATGTGGTATGTGGGAACCGCATACGTCGGATTTTCAAAAGCCAACGGATTCGCAGCCGACAAAAACTCAGGCTAAATGTTTTGCCAAAAGATTGAGGGCAAACTCGACGGCCTGTGTTCTGACGGCTTCGCGGTCGCCGCTGAAGACTTGCATCTGTTCCAATGATTCGGTCGGCGTGGACAAACCGAACCAAACCGTGCCGACAGGTTTTGCCGCGCTGCCGCCGCCCGGGCCTGCGATGCCGGAAATACTGAGGGCGTAGTCTGCTTGGGCGACGGCTTTCGCACCGCGCGCCATTTCGTAAACGGTCTCGCGGCTGACCGCGCCGTGTTGCAGCAGCGTGTCGGGCATCACGCCGAGGCGCTCTTCTTTGGCTTGGTTGCTGTAAGTGACGAAACTTTGATGAAACCATTGCGAGCTGCCCGCAATGCTGGTGAACGCGCCCGCCAGCAGCCCGCCGGTACAGGATTCGGCGCAGGTGACGGTTTGGCGGTGTCGGGTCAGGTGTTCGGCTATGGTTTGCAGGGCGGTCATGGGATGTCCTTTCGCTGGGCGGGTTTCCCCGAAATATGGGGTTGGGTGGAGACCCTATTATAGTCAATTAAAAACAAAATGGTACAATAC
>KV797050.1 GCA_001809325.1 Neisseria sp. HMSC077D05
GGCGGTCAAATCGCCGTAGCCAAAATCAACTTTGGCAAACAGCAGCCGTACGCCGCCGTCGGGGGAGGCGGATTTGGTAGAGGTCGTCTGAAAGTTGGTTTTCAGACGACCTCTATGTTAACTGCTAATGAGATTGTTAAAGAACAAATGGTTCAGACGACCTCAAAGAAGATAGTGAGGTCGTCTGAAAATTGAAAAAAACGCGTGCGTGCTTTGAGACACGCACGCTACTTGTGAATTTGGAAATCTGTGCAGGCTACGGCTCGCTACAATAAATTGAGCACAGGCAACCCAAGAATATTTTTTGTAGTCAACTTACTAACATCCTTTTCAATAAGGGACAATTTTCTATTTTTCAATAGTTTACTATCTTGAAAAGAATATTCATACATTACTGTATTTTTTTTATCATAGACATATCCATAATAATTATCCTCTTTGTTTTCATCTTCAACAAAATTCATAAAAAATATTTCATCGCTTTTAGGCAGAAATTCTTTTACCGATTTGTATAGATTAGGAACTTCATTTGATACAAAATCAGTGCAATCCAAAATACTTTCTAATAAAATTTCATTAGTTAATTCTTGAGGTTCCATATTTAACTCCTATCTTTTTAAAGAAGTAATTACTCTACGCAAAATTCCCATACTTCTTGCGCCTTTTTGACATCTACCGCACATTGGTCGAGTTGCTGCTATTGACTCAATTTTTGCTCCTCTTTTTCTTGCCTCTCGCATTAATTTCCGTTCTGCGTCATTAATATGATTTTTGTTATTTCCGTAAGTGTTATGTATAACTTCATCAGAACCAGCCATTTTTTGAAGTTCTTTTGATACCCATCCTTTTTTCCCCGCTGATGCCATCCAAATTTCGCTACGACCAGAACTTGTTGTCACTCTTGCCAAAGCATAAGTCGTTCGAGAACGATCACCTTCAGGCATTGCCCGCAGAACTCTTGTAATTCTATTCAATAGATCCGGATCAGAATGTAGTCCAAGCCAATCCACCCAACTCTGGGTGTTAGGCGCAAACCAATAAAGATTCTCCCCACCCAACAGCCCAATCGGATCCTGATTCACAAACCGCCCGGCCTCTGGCTCGTAATACCGCATCAGGTTGTAATGCAGCCCGGTCTCTTCATCGAAGTATTGGTTTTGCAATCTGAACGGCTGATGCGCGTTTTTGTAAACCCGTTCGTCCTTTTTCAGACGACCCCAAGCGGTGTATTCGCCGTACCACAACAGATTGCCGTGGATGTCGGTCATCTCGCGCGGTATGCCGATTTGGTCGTTGTGGAAATAGGCGAGGTATTGCCCTTCGTCTTGGTTGTTGTGGAAGACTTGCGCCAGCGGTTCGTAGCTGTCTTG
>KV797051.1 GCA_001809325.1 Neisseria sp. HMSC077D05
TTATGAGTGTCTAAGATTTGGGGGCCAGTTCAACAGGCTCAATCTGTTTTCAGACGACCTCATTTTAAAATCCCAAAAATATCCTCACTAAGAACATCAAGGAACCAAAATGCACTTACGCACTTCCATCATCCTCTTTTTATCCGTGCTCTCTTTAGGCGCGTGTATCAGCAACCCAAGTTCGGCACCCACCAGTTCTTCATCATCAACACCCATCAACCCATTCGTCAAAGACTACATCTATTATTTCGAGCATCTCGACGAAGCCAAAGCTAAAAACGAACAATGTTTGAAAGACGGCGTGTTTAAAAAGGTGGGCGTTGATATGGAAAACGCCGATGAACGACAAATGATTGCGGAGTATCCCGACGATATTTTGATGCTCAATCCCGGCAACACCGAATTATCCCCCTGTTTCGCCGCATGGACGGCAAACAATGCTGCAGAACCGCTGCGCAAATGGCAGGAGGAAAATGCGAAAAAAGAAGCGACTAATCAAAAATTTGAAAAGCAGGTCAGCCGGTTCAAAGCCGAATGGGAAAAGAAATACGCCAATGAAGATTGGAACACATTCTACCCCGAGGCTTTGCGTAAAGAATCTGTTCAAGCGCGGAATAGAAAAAACCGATTGGAAGATCGGGCTAAAAGAGAAGCCATCGACCGCATTTTTGTCGATAAGGCAGAGCCGTTCTTGAATGAATTGAAAACAAAAAACATTGAAACACTGACCAAAGAAATTCCACAAAGCTGTCGTAAGGGAGCTTGGGACCTTATTCCTTCGTGTAAAGCCTATTATCATGTTTTAAAAGAGAAATTCTCAGGTAAAACAGTATCCGAATTGGCAGGTATGGAAAAACAATATAACGGCTCCAAGCATCTGCCTGCTCCCGTTCTGTCGGCTGCCTACCGTTCTGCGGTGGAGGGTAATTCAGAAAAAATGGATAAAGCATTAATGCTGGACTATCGCAAACTCAATACCGAATATATGCAATGTACTAAAAAAATCGGCGATAAAATAGCAGCAACAGAGTCCCAGATAAATAACACGGAACATTTCACACCTTCCTTTTATTTAGAACTTTATCCGGAATGCGTCATTACGAATCAAGTCATGGAAAGGTTGGAGCTGCCATCCAATTTAAGTAAGGTTGTTGACAGAGAAGTGTGGATGAAGTTAGGCAAACACACCTGGGAAACGGAAGCAAACCGCGAAAAAGAATACGAGCAGTTGGAAAAAACGCCTGAGGTCGCACAAACCAAAACAATCTTGGCTCAGAAATACGCCCAAACACCTTGGCAAAATTTCATAAGCACCGTAGAAAAAGACTATCCGGTGAATATGGCAGACATTTTCTCGGGTACGGAAGAGGAACCGAAGCAGAAACAAAAGCAGCATCAGATAATGGTCATAGCATTGAACCAGGTGTTTACTGACAAAATCCAGCCTCTCGTGGATGAATTGGCGAAAAACAGCATCGATAAACTGATTGCCGAAATTCCTGCCAGCTGTCGCGATGAAGGAAAAATAGATTGGTTAGCAGATAGTCAATGTAAAGTATATTCCCGCGCTCTCTCAAAAAAATTTCAGAATCAGACGTTAGAAGAGCTTTCTGCTTCAAAAGATAAATATGAAAATAAAGATGAAGATGGGTTTTTATTGGTTTACGTAGCCTACTCTTCGGTATTGCATGAAAAAGAGAGAAAACAATACCTTGAACTGAGCAATGATGATACCAAGCGAGAAGCGGCATATAGGCAATGTCTCAAAAATATCAGTGGAATCATCGAAAAATCATATATTTCAGAAGAGGATAGTGCTTCTTCGTATGCTAGGCGGGCGCCGGGATGCCTAGCGTTTAGCTCTAGTCTTCGAATTGAAGAGTCACGTTTCGACTACTTTACTGAAACGCTGCTTAATAAAAAACGTTTCCAACAAGCATCCGTAGTCAAACAAAATTGATGGAAACATTTCATCAAAAGGTCGTCTGAAACCGTCTTTACGTTTTCAGACGACCTGTCAGAACCCTAAACCGATATCAACCTCATGCCGACACGCCGTCAATTTCTCAGTTACACCGCCGCGCTTGCCGCCGCTTCCTCTTTCTCTTGGCTGACTTACAACCGCCTCAACCGCAAACCGCCGGTTTCCATAAACCGCATCGGGCTGCCGTTGGGGCATTTGTTGCGCGACGGGAAATTGCACAGCCCGCCGAGCCGCCGTTACGAATGCAATACGCTGATACTCGGCGGCGGCGCGGCGGGTTTGGGGGCGTTGTGGTATTTGGCGAAACACGGTCATCGTGATGTATTGCTGGCGGAAGGGTTCGAGCGCAACGGCAACAATGCCGCCTACGCCACTTCAGACGGCCTGAGGGCGCCGAGCGGCGCGCATTATCTTGCGTTGCCATCGAAAGAGAGTGCGTATGTGCGCGAGATGCTGGCGGATTTCGGTATCTTGCAATCGGACGGCAGCTTCAGGGAAACGGATTTGGTTTACGCACCCGAGTCGCGCCTTTTGTATCAGGATAAATGGCAGGAACACCTGTTGCCAAAAGAAGATGCGGATTCCAAACGTTTTTTTGATTTGATCGGTCGTCTGAAACAGGCTTACGGCAGCGACGGCAAAAAGATTTTCGCCATTCCGATAGCCCTGTCTTCGGCAGATGAAACGTGGCGCAAACTTGATAAGCTGACGTTCAAACAATGGCTTGCGCAAGAGGGCTATACCTCGCCCGAACTCTTGTGGTATCTCGATTACTGCTGCCGCGACGATTACGGGCAGGGCATAGCGCAAGTATCCGCTTTTGCCGGACTGCATTACTTCGCCGCCCGCAACAGCGCGGAAACTGTCCTCACTTGGCCCGAAGGTTTGGCGCGCCTTTCCGAAAACCTGCGCCGCCATGCCGGTTTGCAGGAAGGTTGGCAATGGTCGTCTGAAAACCGCATCCGCCTCGACAAACCCGCTTCCGTCAACGCATCCGCCGTCAAAATCAAACCGCTTTCAGACGACCGTATCGAAGTTTGGCTGCGCGACAATTCAAGCGGCGAAACCGTCGCCCTGACTGCGCGACACGTTATCTCCGCCATGCCGTTGATGGTCGCCGCCCGCATCGTCGAAAATCCCGCGCAATACGGTTTGAACATCCCCGAATACGCCCCGTGGTTGGTCGCCAATTTCGAGCTGCACAGCTTCCCGAAAGAAAAAAACAACAGCGAAACTGCGTGGGATAACGTCATCTATGGCAGCCAAGGACTCGGCTACGTCGTCGCCACCAACCAGCTCATCCGCGTCGCCCGCCCCGAACGCACCATCTTCACCGCCTACGCCGCGCTTAACCACGACACCCCGCAAGCCGTCCGCCGCCAACTGCTCGAAGCCTCTGACGAAGAACTGCGCGACTTGGCCGCCAAAGATTTGATCGCCGCCTACGGAGAGAGCTTCTGGCAACACGTTTCCCACGTTGATGCTACGGTACGCGGACACGGCATGAGCGTACCGAAAGCCGGTTATCTGAACGACGAATCTTTGTTAAAAATCAGAAACCGAACGTCAGGATTGCTGTTTGCCCACAGCGATTTGAGCGGCTATTCGGTATTCGAAGAAGCCTTGTATTGGGGCGTGGAAGCGGCGAGGAAGATATTGGAACGGGGGGAAGGTTAAATTTTATGTTGGTTGGATTATTTTTCGTCTCGCCTAGCGCGGATGCCAAATAATCAGTGCTATAATCCCGCTTCGTTTGAATATTTAAATCTCAAAGGAAACCGTATGAAATCTCTGAGTTTTTCCCTGATGCTTGCTTTGGGTTTGGGCAGCACCGCCTTGGCTTATGCGGAAAAAAATTTGCCCTTGAATGAAACGGGCTGCATCGACCAACCTATGAAGGTCAAACGCGGCGAGGTGTACAGCTTTAAGGTGACGGAAGACAATGGTTTGATTCTTTCATTCGCACCCGTCAGCCCGAATGTTGTCGTGAAAGATCCGAAAGGCAAACGGGTTGCTTTGGAAGTGGGCGCGGACGGCGATACGCTTGAAGACCGCTTCAGCTTTGCCGAAATCGACCAAAAAGGACGCTACACCATCCGCTTCCCGCGTGCGGGCAAGATTGATTCTTTGTGTGTCAACGCAGCCAATTAGGATAAGCATCAAGCCGCATCATACTTGAGTGGGTTTGTTTGCGGTAATGAAAAAGGTCGTCTGAAAACTGTTTTCAGACGACCTTTTGTCGTTTAGGCAAAGTCGGAAGCGATTTACTCCGCTGATTCCCCGATAATCAATACCGCGTTGCTGCCGCCGAAGGCGAAAGACGAGCTGGCGACGATGCGTTTTTCAGACGACCATACGCTGTTGCCGTCGGTCAGGGCGACGGCGGGCAGTTCGGGATCGGGGATGCCGTCCCACTGTTGCGGCGGCAGTTTGCCTTCTGGGTTGCAGCCGCGGTCGGCGATGCCCCAAGCGAATGCGGCTTCAATGGCGCCGGCGGCGCCGAGCGTGTGTCCGGTTTGCGGCTTGGTCGAAGTACAGAAGGTTTGGCTGCCGAATACGTCGGCGACGGCGCGGCTTTCCATGCTGTCGTTGTGTTTCGTGCCGGTGCCGTGCAGGTTGATCCAACCGATGTCTTGCGGCCGCAAACCGGCATTGTTCAGCGCTGCCTGAAAAGACTGCGCCGCACCCAAACCGTCGGGTCGGGGCGAGGACATATGGTAAGCGTCGCTGCTCGCGCCGTAGCCCAACAGCTGCATCGTGCCGCCGAAATCGGCGTCGCGGGTCATGACGAAGGCGGCGGCGGCTTCGCCGATATTGATACCGTTGCGGTTAGCGGAAAACGGGTTGGCGAGGTCGTCTGAAAGCACTTCCAGCGAAGCGAAACCGTTGATGGTCAAGGGCGACAGGGTATCGACGCCGCCGCAAATAACCGCGTCGCACAAACCCGCATGCAACAGCCGAGCCGCGCTGATTAAGGCGCGCGCGCCCGATGTGCAGGCAGTGGAAACGACGTAGCACAGGCCGTGAATGCCGTAAACGTGTGCAACAAATTCCGAAGGCGACGCCATTTCGTGTTGAAGCTGGTTGAACGGTTTGTCCGACCAGCTGCCGCCGTCGGCAACGTGTTGGAACAAAGGCATATTTTCATCTGCGCCGCTGGTGGACGTACCCATGATGACGGCGGTTCGCGCCGCGCCGTAACGGCGGACGGCGGCGCGGATGTCGTCTTCAATCTGCTCCAGCGCGTGCCACAGCAGTTGGTTGTTGCGGCTGCGGTATGCGGCGGGCAGGTTGTCGGGCAGCGGTCGCAGCGTTTCGCTTACCGCACCGAATGCGAAGTTTTTGCCTTTGACCCATTGGTCGGAAAACGTCAGCGGCGAAGTTTCAGACGGCGTCAGCAACGCGTCGATATGGGTTTGCAGGCCGCTGCCGAGCGAGCTGGTTACGGCGGGGCGGCTGAGGTAAACAGGGGATTTCATTATTCTTCTTCTTTGATCGGGCTGACGGTCCAACGGGTTTTGTCGGGGAAGGCAATCACGAAACGTCCGTTATCTTGTGCGACGCACCATAAATCTTGTTCTTTATAACGGAATACCGCGCCGTTGCCGTCGGGGCAGAATGTGTTGTGTTCGGATGTTTTTTGTTCCACTTCGGGATACAGCTCGGCGGCGCGGTCGGCGGCAAGCAGCGGCAGCAGCGCGGCAAACAGGCGGCGCGAAGCGGAATTGGGCATGATGAAACCGTCGTTTTTCCAGCCTTTTGTGCCGACGAACTGGCGCGATACGGGCGCACCCAGTGCGTCGGTCTGCACAAAGCGGATGCCCTCCGGCAACTGCTCGACCGCCAGCAGGCTGGTTTGGGCGGCATTGCCCGAAGCATCGGTCTGCTCAAGCTTGAACCACAAACCCGATTGCTCAAGCGTCGGCAGAGTTTGCGGATGAGGCAGGGAAGGGGAAAGGGCGCAGGCACTAAGGGTCAGCGCAGCAAGGGCTAGGCTTGGAAATCGCATGGGGTTCCTTTGTCGGTGCGGAGGAAGGAAGTATTGTAACCGATGTCGGACAGTATTTCAGACGACCTTTCAGGGGTCGTCTGAAAATGTATAGTGGATTAACTTTAAACCAGTACGGCGTTGCCTCGCCTTAGCTCAAAGAGAACGATTCTCTAAGGTGCTGAAGCACCAAGTGAATCGGTTCCGTACTATCTGTACTGTCTGCGGCTTCGTTGCCTTGTCCTGATTTAGTTAATCCACTATAAAACAGCTTGCCCCGGTGGATAACGATTGGCGTACCGGGGCGGAAGCGGTTATGAAAGGGCGTCGGCTGCCCCTTATTCGATTTGCAGATCGCCGACCAAAGCCGCCAGCGTGGACAGGCGCTGCTCTGATTTTGCTACGAACGGATTCTCGGTATCCCATGCGTAGCCTGCCAAAATGGAAGAAATCATGCGGCTGATTTCAGGGCTGCGGTTGGGTGCGTACACGACGTTTTGGAAGCGGAAATCGTACCAGCCGTCGACGTAAGTACGGAACGCGTTCACACCGATCATCAGCGGTTTGGCAAATTCGGCATCCCAGTCTACCGCACTGCCTTCAAGCTGTTTTACCAACAGGTCGGCGGCGAGTTTGGCAGAGTGCAGTGCGATGGTTACGCCTGATGAGAACACGGGGTCGAGGAATTCGGCGGCATTGCCCAACAGCGCGAAATGCTTGCCGTGCAGCGATTTGACGTTGGCGGAATAGCCTTGGATGGAGCGGAACGGAAAGTCGTTTTCCCAGACGGCTTTGTCCAGAATTTCTTTCAGCATCGGGCATTCATAGACAAATTTTTTCAACACCGTTTCCGATTCGCCCGCGAGTACGTCGGGCGTGCCGACCACGCCGATGGAGCAGCGGTTGTCGCCGAAGGGAATCAGCCAAATCCACACGTCGCGGTGTTGCGGGTGGGTGGTAATCAGGATTTTGCTGCGGTCGAATTTCGGGTGGGTGATGTTGTCGTCGATGTGCGTGAAATGCGCTTGGCGCGGCGGCAGGTGCGACGGTGTTTCCAAGTCCAGCAGGCGCGGCAGCACGCGGCCGTAGCCGCTGGCGTCCAATACGAATTTCGCGGTCAGCTCGTAGCTTTCGCCCGTGTCGGCTTCCACGCTCAAACGGGCAAGATCGCCGCTGTTGTCGAACGCGGTCACGCCGTGTCCGAAACGCACTTCCACGCCTTGTTTGGCGGCTTCGTCGATCAGGATTTTGTCGAAAATACCGCGGCGTACTTGGTAAACCGTGCCGGGGCCGTCTGAAAATTTTTCAGTGAAATCAAATTCGGTATAACGGCTGCCCCATGAAAACGCCGCGCCGTTTTTAAACTGAAAGCTGGGTTCGGCGTGTACGGCGTCGGTAAAACCGGCTTCTTCCAGCATTTCCATGCAGTGCGGCAGCAGGCTTTCGCCGATGACGAAGCGCGGGAAGTGCTGTTTTTCCAACACGCAGACTTTATAACCTTTTTTGTGAAGCAGGGCGGATGCTACCGAGCCTGCAGGACCTGCGCCGATGACGGCGACGTCGAATTGAGGTGCGGACATTTAAATATACTTTCAAAACATAACAAAATAAAACGGTGGCTATTTTACTCCTTAATAGGCATATCTGAAATGAATTTTAAATGCAACATTATGACTCAAATGAAATGGTTGCATAAACAGCAACAGCCGTGTTTGCAGCCTATATCGGTGTAGGGCGGATTGCTGCTGGGAGTGGATTGTTTTGTTGTCAATTTGTCTGATATAGTGGATTAACTTTAAACCAGTACGGCGTTGCCTCGCCTTAGCTCAAAGAGACGATTCTCTAAGGTGCTGAAGCACCAAGTGAATCGGTTCCGTACTATCTGTACTGTCTACGGCTTCGTCGCCTTGTCCTGATTTATGTTAATCCACTATAAAGAAGGTCGTCTGAAAACCTCGAATCAAGGTTTTCAGACGACCTCTTGCCGTTTTTCAATTAATCACTCCTCTGCCTTCGGCTCGGGAACGTCAAACACCTGACGCAGGTAGGCGAGGAAGGTGTTGTTGGTGGTCATCGTTTTGCCCGGAGAGTCGGAGAGTTTGGCGACGGACTGACCGTTGCACTCGACGAGTTTCAGGACGATGTTCAGCGGGGTATGCCCCATGTCGTTGGTGAGGTTGGTGCCGATACCGAAGCTGGTTTTGAAACGGTCTTTGAAATATTGGTGCAACGCCCATGAGCGCTCGATATCCAGACCGTCGGAGAAGGTCAGCATTTTGGTGCGGCTGTCGATTTTGAGTTTTTTATAGTGCGCATGCGCTTTGTCGCCCCATACATAGGGGTCGCCGCTGTCGTGGCGCAGACCGTCGAAGAGTTTGGCGAAGTAGAGGTCGAAGTCGCGCAGGAATGCGTCCATGCCGACGACGTCGGTCAGTGCGATGCCGAGGTCGCCGCGGTATTCGTGTACCCAGCTTTCAAGGGCGGCTTTTTGGAAGTTGCGCAGGCGCACGTCGAGGGCTTGGAAGGCTTGGAGGAACTCGTGCGCCATCGTGCCGATGGGGGTGATGCCGATTTTTTTGGCGAGATAAACGTTGCTGGTACCTCGCACGATATCGGGGGCGGCTTCAAGCAGGGTGCGGATGACGTGTTCCTGCCAGTCGAGGGTGTAGCGGCGGCGGGTGCCGAAGTCGGAGATGAGGAACGGCGGATCGTCGGGGTTTTGCGCGGCGGAGATTTCTTTGAGGCGTTGCGCTTTGGCTTGGAGGCGGCGTTCGCCTTCTTCGATGACGGCGGGGGTTTCGAGACGGCGGAAGTAGAGTTCGTTGACGATGGCGAGGATGAAGATTTCAAAGAACATCGCCTGAATCATGGGGCCTTCGATGCGGATATTCAGACGACCTTCATTGTCGGGGCTGACTTTGACGAAGCGGCGTTGAAGCTGGAAGAGTTCGAGATAGTCGACAAAGTCGCTTTTGATGAAGCGCAGGCTGCGCAGGTAGTCGAGTTCGTCGTGGGTAAAGCGCAGTTGACAGAGCGCGTCGAGTTCTCGTTCCAAGTCGCTTTGGATGTCGGCAAGCGGGTAAACCATGTCTTTGTTGCGACAGCGGAACTCATAAAGGCTGTGGGTTTGGGGGAATTGGTGCAGTATCACCTGAAGCATGGTGAACTTGTACAGGTCGGTGTCGAGCAGGGAGCGGATAACGGGCGTTTGAGGTGCGGTCATGGCTTTTCTCTCGTTCAGCGTAAATGTAAAGCATTATTAGAACACGGTTAGACGGACGGGTGTTACTTTTTTTGGTTGGAGAAGTGTTGAAAAGGTCGTCTGAAATCTTTCAGACGACCTTTTTCTTCATATAAAACCGACATCAATTATTTGTCCACGACGATTTTGGTAGCCTGTTGGTCAGGCGAGGGTTCGTATTGTGTGGATTCGTCGCCGTAATACAGTACGCCGAGTTTGATGGGGATGCGGCCTTGCGATTTGCGGTGGGCGTTGGAGTCGCGCAGGGAGTAGGCGCAGCCGCAGTATTCCTGCTGGTAGAAGTGTTCGCGTTTGCTGATTTCGATCATGCGCGCGCTGCCGCCGCCTTTGCGCCAGTTGAAATCCCAATACACGACGTCGTCGTAGGGCGCGGCGGCGCGGTGGCCGCAGTCGTTGATTTGCGCCATGTTTTTCCAGCGGGAAATGCCCAGCGAGCTGGTGAAGACGGGGAAGCCGTTTTCGTGGGCGTATTGGGCGGCTTTTTCGAAACGCATGTCGAAACACATGGTGCAGCGGATGCCGCGTTCGGGTTCGAATTCCATGCCTTTGGCTTTGGCGAACCATTCTTTGCGGTCGTTTTCGTAGTCGTCGTCTTTGTCGATGAAGGGGATGCCGAATTTGTCGGCGAAGCGCATGTTTTCTTCTTTGCGCAGCATGT
The DNA here is from genome assembly GCA_001809325.1 of Neisseria sp. HMSC077D05. Lineage (GTDB taxonomy): Bacteria > Pseudomonadota > Gammaproteobacteria > Burkholderiales > Neisseriaceae > Neisseria. The sequence goes on from KV797051.1 coordinate 9,893, forward strand.
ATTCTTTGAGCGGGTGGATGTTGGGGTTGTAGAAGTAGATGGTATAGTCGATGCCGCTGGCGAGCATGGCTTCCATCACTTCGCCGCTGCACGGGGCGCAGCAGGAATGCAAGAGGACTTTTTTATGGCCGCCGGGCGGGACGAGGACGGGGCGGTTGATGTCGGTAACGATGGGGCTGGTTTTGTCGTTCATGATTGGGGTGTTCCGTTTTGGTGTTTCAGACGACCTTTGGGTTATGGGTCGTCTGAAATGGTTGTGGTGTGGTTATTGGATGGGTTTGTTTTGTTTTTTGGCTGCTTTGCCGTCTTTTGGATCGGCTGGCGGCGGCTCGGCGAAGATGGTTTCGGGGTTGGGGTGTGCGGCAAATTCGTGCAGCAGTTTTTGGTAGTCTTGGGACTGTTTCATCAGCTCGGCTGCGGCGGTTCGCAGGTTGTCCACGTCTTCGGGCGGGAGGTAGAAGCTGGTGGGGATGTTCAACACTTTGTCGCGCAACGCGGACGGCGGCAGGTCTTTGAGGTTGAGGCTGACGAAGGAGAAGCTGATTCCGTCGCCGCTTTGTTGACTGGCTTCGTTACGTTGATCGACAAAGGCGCGGAAGCGGCGCAGGGATTCTTGGGTGTATTGGTCGATGGGGATGTTGATGATGGCGGTAACGACGTCGCGGAATCCGGGTACGGCTGCGGTTTTGTCCATATTGCTGCTGATTTGGTTTTGGGCGTTGACGCTGATGACGACGATGTGGCGCAGGTTGCGGCTGCGGATTTGTTGTTCCAACACTTTGTCGGGATAGATTTCGGTCATGTCCAAGAGGCTGCGCATGCCGAGGTTGTCGGTCAGTCCGCCGTCTATCAGGTGGATGTAAGGGCGGGTTTTGCTGTCGCTGTATTTGTTGAACCTGTTTTTAAACTCTTGATAAGTGGCGTTTTGCTGCTTTTGGGACTCGAGACCGGTCATTTGCAGCTGCGGCGGCAGGGTGTAGCCGCAGTTGCCGCCGTTGTTGTTGAGGGTAATCGGGGCAAACACCATAGGCACGGAGCTGGAGGCGGCAACGGCGCGGGCAAGGCGCAATCCGCTCAAGTCGAGGCACATGGGGTCGAAGTATTCTTGCGTGAAGTTCAGGCGTTCGCCCGCCCCCATATCGGTGGCGGAAATGATGGCGAACGGGCCTTTGCCGTGCATTTCCAAATCGCGGAAGGTGGTTTTGCCGAAAAGGTGGTTTTCAAACTGCTCCTGCAAGAGGTCGCCGCGTCCGTATTCGGGCGAGGCGAGGCGGGGCAGGTTAGACATGGAAAAGGCTTGCTTGACGACTTGGCGTTGGAAGTTTTGGTGAAGGAAACGCTTGTAAAACATGGGGATGGTTTCTTCGCCTTTGAGCGCGAAGTAGGCAGCGAGGACGGAGCCGCCGGATACGCCGACCACCAAATCGACATTGGACATCAGCGACTTGCTTTTGCCGCCGATGGTGACTTTTTGCTGCTGAAGCTGTTCCAACACGCCGTAGCCCAACGCCGCCGCGCGTGTGCCGCCGCCGGAGAGCATCAGGATGATGAAGGTGTCGTCTTCTTCGCGCCGAAACTGGCTGGTTTCAAAACGATAGCCTTGGTTCATATCAATTTTATTGATGGTGGCGACAGGCTGATACTTGACCAGCGAGCAGGCAGACAGCGCGGCCAAAGTAAAGGCGGTCAGGACGGTTTTGAACGAGCGTTTCGGCATGGAAGTTCGGCTGTGAAACAAAAGAGCTTGATTATAATGGATTAAATCGGTTTTCGATACCTGCCGGCAGGTTAAGGGCATGCCGCAGCGTAGATTGAAAGGTTTTCAGACGACCTTGGTTCATTCCGCAATCGCACAGGTCGTCTGAAAAATAAAATCAGGATTTATCTGCCTTGTCTCCGATTTTTCCTTCCTTGCCTTGAAGCAGGTTTTGGATATTGCTTTTATGGCGGTACAACACCAGCACAGCGATGACGACGGTCGCCCAAGCCCAAGAAGAGTAGGGCATCAGCCAGAAGGCGACGAGCGGCGCGGCTACGGTGGCGGCAAGTGCGGCGAGTGAGGACACTTTAAAGCCGAACGCCATCACCAGCCAAATTGCCGCGCAAACCAAAGCCGTTGCAGGAGAAAGCGCCAGCAATACGCCCAAAGCAGTTGCCACGCCCTTGCCGCCTTTAAAGCCGAAAAACAGCGGCCACATATGTCCGACCAACGCGGCGACGGCAACCGCCGCTATGGTGATGTCCGACAGATTCAAAGCATCTTGCAGACAGCGTGCCAAAACCACCGCCACCAAACCTTTGAGCGCGTCGCCCAGCAAAGTCAGCGCCGCCGCCTTTTTCTTGCCGCTGCGCAAAACATTGGTCGCGCCGGGGTTGCCAGAGCCGTAAGTGCGCGGATCGTCCATGCCGTAATATTTGGAAACAATGACGGCAAACGACAGCGAACCGATTAAATAAGCCGCGATAACGGCGGATACATTGAACATTTCAGATGCTTTACTTAAAATGGGACGCTCATTTTATCAAAAAAACAGGCAGGCAAATGGACAAAATCTTTTTACGCGGCATGAAGGCGGACACCTTAATCGGCGTGTACGACTGGGAACGCGAACGCCCCCAAACCCTGATTTTGGACTTGGACATCGGCATTCCCGAGCAAAGCGGTCAAGACGACCACATCGGCAATACCGTCCACTACGGCGAAGTCTGCGAAGCCGTCAGGGCAAGCCTTGCCGAACAAAGCTTCCTCTTGCTCGAATCATTGGCGGAACACATCGCCAAACTCATCCTCGACAATTTCGGCGCGTTGAGTGTGCGCGTCAAAATCATCAAGCCCGGCATCCTGCCCGATGTCAAAGAAGTCGGCATTGAAATCGAACGCAGCAGGGTTTAAAGCAGCACAAACGGTTTAGCGAAACCTGATTCGCTCTTTTCAGACGAGCCTTTTCATGACTCAAGAGGTCGTCTGAAAGCGCGGCTTCAACGAAGTTAAAACCCATTCCCGATTTTCTGACGACCCCGTATCAAACTTTACAAAGAGAACACGCAAATGGATTTGAAAGAAACCAAACTCAGCAGCGAGCCGATTTACCAAGGCTCATTTGTTACCATCAACCGCGATAAAGTCCGCCTGCCCAACGGCAACGAAAGCCAGCGCATCGTCATCCGTCATCCCGGCGCGGCCTGCGTTTTGGCGGTTACTGAAGAGGGTAAAGCCGTACTCGTGCGCCAATGGCGTTACGCCGCAGACGCTGCCACGCTCGAGCTGCCCGCCGGCAAACTCGATGCAGGCGAAGACCCCGCCGAATGCGCCCTGCGCGAGCTGGCGGAAGAAACCCCGTACACCGCCGACCGCGTCAAACTCATCAGCAGCTTCTACACCGCCATCGGCTTCTGCGATGAAAAAATGTACTTCTACCAAGCAGAAGGCGTGCGCCTCGGCAGCACCTTGAGCAACGATGAAGACGAAATCACCGAAACCGTCCTGATGAGCAAGGAAGAAGCCCGCACCGCTTTGGCACACAACGAAATCAAAGACGGCAAAACCCTAATCGGCCTGCAATATTGGCTGATGCAGGATTGATGTGAAAAGGATGTAAAAAGGTCGTCTGAAAAGCAGGTTGCACGTTTTCAGACGACCTTTCTGCAAACCGGCTGCATAGCAATACCCATAAAACCGACGGATTTCAAATCCGCCTTATATAGTGGATTAAATTTAAATCAGGACAAGGCGACGAAGCCACAGACAGTACAGATAGTACGGCACCGATTCACTTGGTGCTTCAGCACCTTAGAGAATCGTTCTCTTTGAGCCAAGGCGAGGTAACGCCGTACTGGTTTAAAGTTAATCCACTATAAAACAAAGAGAATAGAGAACGTTATGAATAAGCCGCATCATTCGCATGCCGCCCCTTTGCTGGTCGTCGGCTGCGTCGTTTTCGGATTGGGCAGCTTGATTGTCAAATTTGTCGAAGTCGGCTCTTACGCCATCGCATTTTGGCGGCTGGCGATAGCGGCGGTGATTTTTTGGCTGCTGTCTCGACTCTTCGGGCAAAAACTGCCCAAAAGCAGAAAAGCCATCTACACCGCCATGCTCTCCGGCGTGTTTTTGGCATTCGACCTGTCGCTGTGGCATGAAAGCATACACGCCGTCGGCCCCGGTATTTCCACCTTGCTCAACAGCTTGCAGATATTTTTCCTCTCCGCCATCGGTTTCTTCTTTTTCGGCGAACGCTTGAGCAAACCGCAAATGTTCAGCCTCATTCTCGCCATCAGCGGCGTCGCCCTTATCGGCAGCCCTGAGTTCGGACACAACGGCAACGCCGTCTGGGGCTTTATCAGCGGCATCACTTCGGGCGGGATGCTCGCATTGTCTATGGTGTGTATCCACAAAACCCACCAAATCGAGAAAACCTCCCTGTTCCCGATGATGATGATTTTGAGCTTTGGCGGCGTGTTATCCCTCATCATCCCGTCCATATTGTTTGACAGCCACGCCCTCTATCCCGCCACCATGCGCGATATCGGACTGGTATTGATTTACGGCGCAGTGATGCAGTGTTTCGCATGGGGCATGATAGCCTACGCCATTCCCTTATTGTCATTCTCGCTGACCGGACTGCTGCTGCTCTCCGAGCCTGTCGCCGCTTTGTTGATAGACTATTTTTGGTTGGATAAACCGATTAACGCCCACCAATGGAGCGGCGCCGTGTTGACCCTGATTGCTATTTACTTAGGGCGTGCCAACGAGAAAAATGCTTGATGTTGCCTTGCCGGCACAAACGGATGCAATGACTTGCCGTTATTCGAGTAGGTGCATTCAATAGATTTTCAGACGACCTTTTTCCCATCCCGGATTCTGCAAAAGCAAAAACACCGAAGACCAATCAATCTTCGGTGTTTTTTAATAGGGTGGCGAGCCAGACCCCCGGCACTGGCGCATCGAAGTGGGCTGCTGGCTTCCGCCCCTGACCCGGTGTTCCGAATTACCATGCGGGGAGACCCGCCGTAAGAGAGTGGCATTATAACTGTTTTACGGGAAAACTCAAGCGCGGCTGCATCAAAGGTCGTCTGAAAAGTCTTTTTACCTTTAAATTGTCAACAATATCCGCCTTTTTGAAAATTATTCCTATTGAAACATTTTTCGCCTTTTCCGTTGAAAAACATCGGAATTTAAACTACATTATCGCTTTTCCAACGAGTTGTCTGATTGTCTCGAAAATCATTTTAACTTCGTTGAAGCTGCACTTTTAGACGACCTTTTCATAAAAATACGGCGAAATCATGCCGCAGCTTTCCGCAGTTTCGCCGTACCAATAATCATACGGACACACCGCCACCATGACCACGACTACCGCCCCGCAGCGTATTCGGGAAATTCCCTACAACTATACTTCCTACACCGACCGCGAAATCGTCATCCGCCTGTTGGGCGATGAGGCGTGGCAGATTCTGCAGGACTTGCGCGGACAGCGCAGGACGGGGCGTTCGGCGCGGATGTTGTTTGAAGTGTTGGGCGATATTTGGGTGGTCGTGCGCAATCCGTATCTGGTTGATGATTTGCTGGAGCATCCGAAACGCCGCGCCGCGCTGGTGCGGGAAATGCGCCACCGTTTGAACGAAATCCGCAAACGCCGCGACGACAATCCGCAAGTCGATGTATTGGTTGCGGCGGCGGAAAAGGCGGTCAAGCGTTTTGACGGCAGCTTTGACGAAACGCGCCAAAAGCGGCGGCAGATTTTGGAACGTTTAAGCAAAATCACCAAGCCGCACAATATTATGTTTGACGGGCTGGCGCGGGTAACGCACGTTACCGACGCGACCGACTGGCGCGTCGAATATCCGTTTGTCGTCGTCAATCCCGACACGGAGGCGGAAGTCGCGCCTTTGGTGCGCGCTTTAATCGAGCTGGATTTGGTCATTATCCCGCGCGGCGGCGGCACGGGTTATACCGGCGGCGCCGTGCCTCTGGATGCAAACAGCGCGGTCATCAATACGGAAAAACTGGACAAGCATCGCGGCGTCGAATTCGTCGAACTGGCGGGCTTGGACGGCAAACATCCGATTATCCATTGCGGCGCGGGCGTGGTAACGCGGCGGGTGGAAGAAACCGCGCATCAGGCGGGTTTGGTGTTCGCCGTCGATCCGACTTCCGCCGATGCGTCCTGCGTGGGCGGCAATGTGGCGATGAATGCGGGCGGCAAAAAAGCCGTGCTGTGGGGGACCGCGTTGGACAACCTCGCCTACTGGCAGATGGTCAACCCGCAGGGCGAATGGCTGCGCATCGAGCGCGTGCGCCACAATTTCGGCAAAATCCACGACGAAGAAACCGCCGTGTTCGACGTTCACACGCTGGATTCAGACGGCCTCAATATCGTTAAAACCGAACGCTTGGAAATCCCCGGCCACAAATTCCGCAAAGTCGGTTTGGGCAAAGACGTTACCGACAAATTCTTGAGCGGCCTGCCCGGCGTGCAGAAAGAAGGCACGGATGGCATCATCACCAGCGTCGCCTTCGTGTTACATAAAATGCCGAAATACACGCGCACCGTGTGTATGGAGTTTTTCGGCACGGTCGCTACTGCTACACCTTCTATCGTCGAAATCCGCGATTTCCTGCTCGCCCACGACAGCGTGCGGCTGGCGGGTTTGGAACATTTGGACTGGCGTTATGTCCGTGCCGTCGGCTACGCCACCAAAGCGGCAGGTAAGGGGCGGCCGAAAATGGTCTTGCTGGCGGACGTGGTTTCAGACGACGAAGCCGCCGTAGAGGCAGCCGCCGAACACATCTGCGAACTTGCCCGCGCCCGCGACGGCGAAGGCTTTATCGCCGTGTCGCCCGAAGCGCGCAAAACCTTCTGGCTCGACCGCAGCCGCACCGCCGCCATCGCCAAGCACACCAACGCCTTTAAAATCAACGAAGACGTGGTGATTCCGCTGGAACGGCTGGGCGAGTATTCGGACGGTATCGAACGCATCAACATCGAGCTTTCCATCCAAAACAAACTCACCCTCTGCGCCGCATTGGAGCAATATCTTTCCGGCAAACTCCCCATCGACAAAATGGGCACGGATCTGCCGACTGCCGAACTTTTGGGCGAACGCGGCAAACACGCCCTTGCCCACGTTTCCGCCGTCAAAGCGCGTTGGGACTGGTTGCTCGCTAATCTCGATACGCCGCTTGCCGACTACAAAGCCCGCTACGGCGCAACCGTCCATGCCGCGCCCGAAGCCAAAGACGACGAGAGCTGTTTCACCGCATTCCGCGACTTCCGCCTGCGCGTGTCCGTCAAAGAAGACGTAATGAAACCGCTCGCCGAAATCTTCAGCGGCAAAACTGACACCAAAATCATCGAAGGTTTGGGCAAAATCCACGCCAAAACCGTGCGCGGCAGAGTCTTCGTTGCCCTGCACATGCACGCCGGCGACGGCAATGTCCACACCAATATCCCCGTCAATTCAGACGACGCCCAAATGCTTCAGACGGCCTACCGTTCGGTCGAGCGCATCATGAAACTCGCCCGCTCGCTCGGCGGCGTGATTTCCGGCGAACACGGCATCGGCATCACCAAGCTCGAATTTCTGACCGATGAAGATTTGCAGCCGTTTTGGGACTACAAAAACCAAGTCGATCCCAAGCACACCTTCAACCGTCACAAACTGATGAAAGGTTCGGACTTACGCAACGCCTACACGCCGTCCTTCGAGCTTTTGGGCGCGGAATCGCTGATTATGGAAAAATCAGACCTCGGCACCATCGCCGATTCCGTCAAAGACTGCCTGCGCTGCGGCAAATGCAAACCCGTCTGCTCCACCCATGTTCCGCGCGCCAACCTGCTGTACAGTCCGCGCAACAAAATCCTCGGCGTGGGGCTGTTGACCGAAGCATTCTTATACGAAGAGCAAACCCGCCGCGGCGTTTCCATCAAACACTTTGAAGAACTGATGGACATCGGCGACCACTGCACCGTGTGTCACCGCTGCGTCAAACCCTGCCCCGTCAACATCGACTTCGGCGACGTAACCGTAGCCATCCGCAACTACCTTGCCGATTCCGGCCACAAACGCTTTGCACCCGCCGCATCGATGGGCATGGCATTCCTGAACGCCACCGGTCCGAAAACCATCAAAGCCCTGCGCGCTGCCATGATACAGACCGGTTTCCCTGCGCAGAACTTCGCCTACAAAATCGGCAAACTGCTGCCCGTCGGCACTAAAAAACAAAAAGCCGAACCCAAAGCCACCGTCGGCACCGCTCCGGTCAAAGAACAAATCATCCACTTCATCAACCGTCCTTTGCCCAAAAGCGTGCCTGCCAAAACACCGCGTTCCATGCTCGGCATCGAAGACGACAAAAGCATCCCCATCATCCGCAATCCCGCCGCGCCGGAAGATGCCGAAGCCGTGTTCTACTTCCCCGGCTGCGGTTCCGAACGCCTGTTCAGCCAAATCGGACTCGCCGTTCAAGCCATGCTCTGGCACGTCGGTGTACAAACCGTCCTGCCGCCCGGCTATATGTGTTGCGGCTATCCGCAGGACGCGGGCGGCAACAAGGCAAAAGCCGAGCAGATGAGTACCAACAACCGCGTCGCCTTCCACCGCATGGCGAACACCCTCAACTACCTCGACATCAAAACCGTCGTCGTCAGTTGCGGTACCTGCTACGACCAGCTCGAAAAATACCGCTTCGAAGAAATCTTCCCCGGCTGCCGCATCATCGACATCCACGAATACCTGCTCGAAAAAGGTGTGAAACTGAACGGCGTAAAAGGTCAGCAATACCTCTACCACGACCCCTGCCACACGCCCATCAAAACCATGAACGCCACCCAAATGGCAAGCAGCCTCATGGGGCAGAAAGTCGTCTTAAGCGACCGCTGCTGCGGCGAATCCGGCATGTTCGCCGTCAAACGCCCCGACATCGCCACCCAAGTCAAATTCCGCAAACAGGAAGAAATCGAGAAAAACCTCAAAGAGCTGCCGCAGGGCGAACCCGTCAAAATGCTCACCTCCTGCCCGGCGTGTCTGCAAGGCCTGAGCCGCTACGTCGACGACAACGACATGCCTGCCGACTACATCGTTATCGAAATGGCGAAACATATCCTCGGCGAAAACTGGCTGGACGAGTTTGTGAAAAAAGCCAACAACGGCGGCGTAGAGAAAGTGTTGCTGTAAGGCTTGTATGGTTTTCAGACGACCCCTACGTTTTAAACAGATGAAAACAGTTTGAATGGCACCGTGACGGCTGTACCCTCCAGCCGTCATGGTGCATTTTTATAGTGGATTAACTTTAAACCGGTACGGCATTGCCTCGCCTCGCCTTGCCGTACTATCTGTACTGTCTTCGGCTTCGTCGCCTTGTCCTGATTTAAATTTAATCCACTATAACACCGATTCAAAGAAAAAGGTCGTCTGAAAACCATGTTTCAGGTTTTCAGACGACCTTTTGTCATACCGGATTGCTTAACGCAGCTCTGTGTGCAGGCGGCTGAGGAGCGTAGAGGCATCGCTGCCTTTGTACGCGCTGCCGTCTTTATTCAAGAGGCTGATGCGTGAACCGCCGTTGACAGGTTCAACGAATACGATGATTTCGGGATAGGCGGCAGGTTTTTCGGCTTTTTTACCTTTGCCCAACATACGGCCGAAGAAGCCCGGTTTTTTCGTGGAAACGGCTTCACTTTCGGTAGGTGCTTGTTGAACCAAGAAAGCGTGGCGTTCCATGTTTTGACCCAAGACGTTCAAGCCGATGCGGTCGAGGGCGAGCGCGGTGCGGCGCCAGTTGCGGCCGTAGTCGCCGGAGACGAGCAGGGTGTTGCCGTCGATTCGAGCCAAATCGTTGCCGCTGCGTTTGGCAACGCTTTGGGTCAGCGCGTTTTCAGCTTGTTGCTGGTCAACGCCCAAGTATTGCATGAAGCGTGCGAGGAAGGCGGCTTCAAGATTTGGGTCGTTGGCGGCAGGCTGCCACATGGTCGTGTCTTTTTTCTTGTCGGCGTAAACTTCTTTCATGCCTTTGTGGGCAAAGAAGATGTCGGTTGTACCGTTTCTGCCTTGTTCGATGCGGATGATGAATTTATCGCGCTCGCTGGTGGAATAGACACCGCCCATACCGACTTTGTCCAGGAGGCGGCGCAGACCGTCTTGCGGGATTTTGGCGCGGTTTTCGGCCCATTCGGTTTCCATTTGACCGATGCCGGGTTCTTCGGATTTGATGTCGAAGCCGTTTTCTTGCCAGAATGCTTTCAACAGAGGCCAAATTTCGGCAGGGGATTTGCCTTGGACTTCAACCCAGCGTTGGTTGCCGTCACGCTCCAAACGGACGCCTTTGACGGATTTGAGGACTTCAGAATTGGCGGCTTGTTGGGTTGCCGATGTGCGGCGGCTCAGGTCACTGGCACGGACGGCACCGCTGCCGGCGGGTACTTGATAGAGGTTGCCTTGATCGGGATTGTTCAAATCAGGCGGTACTTCTAATTTGACGATTTTGCGGGTCTGGGTTTGGTAATCCAGCTTGGGCAGGTCTTTTTTGTTGCCCGAACAAGCGGTCATGCTGATCAGGGCGATTGCTACGACGACAGGTTTCATATAGGTCATATTGGTTTCCTGTGGGATGTGATGGGTTAACGGCAGGTCGTCTGAAAACTTGGAAACGGTTTTCAGACGACCTTTGCGGTTTATGCGGTGAGTTGTCCGGACTCTTGCAATGCGGCGCGGACTTTTGCCTGTCCGGCTTCGGTCAGGGAAACGAGCGGCAGGCGGACATAAGGTTCGCATTTGCCCAACGCGGATACGCCCCATTTGGGCGCGGCAGGGCTTGGTTCGCAGAACATAGTGTTATAAATCGGAATCAGGCGGTCATTTAATTGACGAGCGGTCGCAATATCTCCTGCAAGGGCGGCGCGGCACATGTCGGCGAAGAGTTTGGGGGCGACATTGGCGGCAACAGTGATGACGCCGTGTCCGCCGCAGAGCATGAAGGGCAGACCGGTTGGGTCGTCACCGGAAAGGATGGTGAAGCCTTCTGGTGCGTGTTTGATCAGTTCGAGATTGTTGCCGATATTGCCGCTGGCTTCTTTGACGCCGACGATATTCGGGATTTTGGCAAGGCGCAGGATGGTGTCGTTGGTCATGCTGACGACGGTGCGGCCGGGTACGTTGTAGATAATCATCGGAATCGAAGTGGCTTCGGCGATGGTTTTGAAATGTTGGTAAATGCCTTCTTGGGAGGGCTTGTTGTAATAGGGGACGACGGAAAGGGTGTAGTCTGCACCGGCTTTTTCGGCGGCACGGGAGAGTGCGATGGCTTCGAGGGTGTTGTTGGCGCCGGTGCCGGCGATAACGGGAACGCGTTTGTTGACGTGTTTGACCGTTTCTTCGATTACGCTTAAATGTTCTTCGACGGAGAGGGTGGCGGATTCGCCTGTCGTGCCGACGGCGACGATGCCGTCAGTACCGCTTTCGATGTGCCAATCGATCAAATCGCGGAGTTGTTCGTAATGGATGCTGCCGTCTTGATTCATGGGTGTAATCAGGGCAACCAAGCTACCTTGTAACATACGGAAACCTTTTTATTCATTGTGTGAGGTCGATTATGCTTCGGATTGTAGCTTACTTTGTTGTTTGTGTGAAACATATCGGCTGGGCGGTTGGTTTGGAAGCTTAAGGGCTATCATATCTTAATAAATAATATTTTTTATAATCATAAAATTATTGGTTTTTGGCGGTGGAAGTGCTGTCAAGAATTAAAATGTGTTAAGCGTATGAAGGCTGCCTGAAAATGAGGGATTGCCTAGAGCGGAAATTCAAAGAAATTTGAATTTGAAAAGCCGAAGATGTTTTTGCGCTGGAGTATTTGAATTGATAAGGAATCTTTGATTCGCTACAATTTCGTTTCTTAAAAATTTTTAACGCTTCACGGCGGACAGGAAGACTGCAATGGCTGGAACAATGAAAAAACAGGCGGATTCGCCCGATTTGGTGTACGGTTTGGAGGATAAACCGCCATTCGGAAATGCCTTATTAAGCGCGATAACGCATCTTCTGGCAATTTTTGTGCCGATGATTACGCCCGCGCTGATTGTGGGTGGTGCGCTGGAATTGCCGGTGGAGATGACAGCGTATCTCGTGTCGATGGCGATGGTCGCGTCGGGTGTCGGCACTTATTTGCAGGTCAACCGCTTCGGGCCGGTCGGTTCGGGGATGCTGTCTATCCAGTCGGTGAATTTCTCGTTCGTTACCGTCATGATTGCGCTTGGCGCGGGGATGAAAGAGGGCGGCTTGACTAAGGATGCGATGATTTCGACGCTCTTGGGCGTATCGTTTGTCGGCGCGTTTTTGGTGTGTTTTTCGGCGTGGCTTCTGCCGTATTTGAAGAAAGTGATTACGCCGACGGTCAGCGGCGTGGTCGTGATGCTGATTGGTCTGAGTTTGGTACACGTCGGCATTACCGATTTTGGCGGCGGCTTCGGCGCGAAGGCGAACGGCACGTTCGGCTCGATGGAAAACTTGGGGCTGGCGTCGCTGGTGTTGCTGATTGTGTTGATATTCAACTGTATGAAAAACCCGCTGTTGCGCATGAGCGGTATCGCGGTCGGATTGATTGTCGGCTACATCGTCGCGCTGTTTTTGGGCAAGGTGGATTTTTCTGCGCTGCAAAACCTGCCGCTGGTTACGCTGCCTGTACCGTTTAAATACGGTTTTGCTTTTGACTGGCACGCATTTATTGTGGCGGGCGCGATTTTCTTGTTGAGCGTGTTTGAGGCGGTCGGCGATTTGACCGCGACGGCAATGGTGTCCGACCAGCCGATTGAAGGCGAAGAATACACCAAACGCCTGCGCGGCGGCGTGTTGGCGGACGGTTTGGTATCGGTAATTGCGACGGCTTTGGGTTCGCTGCCGCTGACGACTTTCGCGCAAAACAACGGCGTGATTCAGATGACCGGCGTGGCTTCGCGCCATGTGGGCAAATATATTGCCGTGATTTTGGTGTTGCTGGGTTTGTTCCCCGTGGTCGGTCGCGCGTTTACGACGATTCCGAGTCCGGTGTTGGGCGGCGCGATGGTTTTGATGTTCGGCTTGATTGCGATTGCGGGCGTGCGGATTTTGGTCAGCCACGGCATCCGCAGGCGCGAGGCGGTGATTGCGGCAACTTCGGTCGGTTTGGGCTTAGGCGTGGCATTTGAGCCGGAAGTGTTTAAAAACCTGCCTGTCTTGTTTCAAAACTCCATTTCCGCCGGCGGCATCACGGCAGTTATCCTGAACCTGCTTTTGCCGGAGGATAAAACCGACAAAATCGTCAAAATCGATACCGAGGGGCTGGAGCATTAAGTTTCAAACGTAAACAAAAAGGTCGTCTGAAAATTTGATTTTCAGACGACCTTTTCTATCGGGATTGGATTGAAACCGTATTCTGTCAAAGAAGTCGGTTTGCGATTTATTTGCCGATGGTGACGCGCTTGATGATGACCGGTTTGACGGGGACGTTTTGATGGAAGCCGCGTGTCGCAGTCGGGGTTTTGCTGATTTGCTGCACGACATCCATGCCCGAAGTCACTTTGCCGAAGACGGCATAGCCGTAGCCTTGCGGGGTTTTGTTTTTGAAGTCGAGAAATGCGTTGTCGGCAGTGTTGATGAAGAACTGGCTGGTGGCGGAATTAGGATCGCCGGTACGCGCCATGGCGATGGTGCCGACGGTGTTTTTCAAGCCGTTGTCCGCTTCGTTGTTGATGGCTTTATCTGTGGCTTTTTGGGCAAGGTCTGCGGTAAAGCCGCCGCCTTGAATCATAAAGCCGTCGATCACGCGGTGGAAAACGGTGTTGTCGTAAAAGCCTTTGCGGGCGTAGTTGACGAAGTTGGCGACGGTTTTCGGTGCTTTGGTTTCGTCGAGCGACAGGCTGATGTTGCCCATATTGGTTTCGATCACGGCGTGTGTCTCGGCTTGGGCGTTGAAGGCTGCGGCAAGGGCAAGGGCGGCGAAAGTGAGTTTGAGGGTTTTGTTCATTTGAGTGTTTCTCGTAGTGTGAAAATCAAACGTTATTATCGCGGATTTTATGTGAAATCTCTAAAAGGCGTTGTGAAATATTTTAAGGTCGTCTGAAAACGGATACAGCAAACTTCGTTTTCAGACGACCTTTTGTGTTGCGCAGCGGCTTATTGTTTGGCGGCTTCGATTTGGATGTCGATGCGGACGTTTTTGGTCATGCCTGCATCAACCAGATAGTTCACGCCCCATTTGGTACGGTCGATGGTGGTGCTGAAGTCGCCGCCGCAAACTTCGGTTTTCGCCATCGGGCTTTGGTAGCAGTTGAATTTTTCGGCTTTGAGTTTGACGGGGGCGGTTTTGCCGTGCATGGTCAGGTTGCCGTCAACGGAAAGCAGTTTTTTGCCGTTGAAGTTGAATTTGGTGGAAACGAAGCGGATGTTCGGGTATTTGGCGGCATCGAATATGTCGGCGGATTTCAGGTGGTCGGTGAAGTGTTGCGAACCGCTTTGCAGGTTGGCAACAGGAATGGTGATGTCGATTTTGCCTTGGCGCTTGGCTTGGTCGAAATCGACGGAGCCGGTCAGACCGTAGAAACCGCCGACGTTGGTGCTGGTGTTGAAGTGGTCGATGGCGAAACGGGCGTTGGCGTGGTGTTCGTCCACTTTGTAGGTGGCGGCGGAGGCAGTACCGATGGCTGCTGCTGCGAGTGCGGCGAAGATGATTTTTTTCATGATTCTTGTCCTTTGTGTGAGGTTGTAAAGACGTTTATCTTAACATAGGAAAGAATGCATATCATTTCTTAAGGGTGAACGGTGGATTTACTTGGATTTGATGATGGGGTCGTCTGAAACACAATTTTCAGACGACCTTTATAATAGGGCTGCCGTCAGCCATCACTACGGCAATGACAAAGCCGACTGCTGATTCTTAAGAATGGCTGGGAAAATCTTCCGATCATTTCATATTTGGAGTTACAAAGAAAGGAAAAGGACTATGAAAATATTCAACTGGGAAAAGAATAAGACTTTATACAGGTATATTAAAAATGGTGATTTGTTTTGCTTTAAAATTGCCGAACAATTATTCGGTTACGGTAGATTAATCGCTAAGAATAAGCTTGGTGCCACAGTGGGGATTTTTGATTTATTTACTTTAAGCCCAGTTGAGCCATTCGATTATAAAAATGCCGGAAATTATCCGATTCTATTCAAAACCGTTTTAGACTGTCACACTTTATTTGTATCAAAGCTAGAATCAGACTGGCGGATAATTGCTCAAGATCCCGATTACCAAGATCCAACCCCAAGTGAAATTACTTCTATCAATCCCGCTATGGAATTGGCTCACAATGCTGATTTTTCCATCGAGCAAGAAATAGATAAAGAGGATGCTAGGCAAAAAATACTCAAGAAAATTGAATTGCTTGAAACGCCTAGAAGTCATTATCATATCCTAAGTCTGCTTATTCGTTATAAACCAGAAATTTTTTGTTTACCTATTGAATCGTTCGCAGGATTTGGAGATTTTATTCGGGATGAGTTCTATAAAATTCACCATAGGGATTTGAAAGTGTGAAAATTAAAAAATAAGCTTTGAAATTGCTACGCCTCTTTTTACAAAGATCTCAAACCGTGGCTTGTATGGTCTTACAGGTAGAGTGTAAGTTTTCAAGAATGCACGAGTTATTTGAGTTCTCTTCTTTAGGGTCGTCTGAAACCTGAGAAGGGTAATATTAATCAAAAAAGCGCGGTGTTATCCGCGCTTTTGGTTTTCAGACGACCTTTTACAAGGCGGCGAGTACTGCGTCGCCCATTTCGGAGCAGGAAACGAGTTTTGTGCCTTCTTCGTAAATATCGCCGGTGCGCAAGCCTTGTTGCAGCACTTTTTGGACGGCGCTTTCGACTTGTTGCGCGCGGGCTTCGTCGTTCAGGCTGTAACGCAGCAGCATGGCAAGCGAGAGGATGGTAGCCAGCGGGTTGGCTTTGTTTTGTCCGGCGATGTCGGGAGCGGAGCCGTGTGACGGTTCGTACAGGCCTTTGCCGTTTTCGTCCAGCGAGGCGGAGGGCAGCATGCCGATAGAGCCGGTCAGCATGGAGGCTTCGTCGGAGAGGATGTCACCGAAGATGTTGCCGGTGGCGATGACGTCGAATTGTTTGGGCGCGCGCACGAGCTGCATGGCGGCGTTGTCCACATACATGTGGGAGAGTTCGACGTCGGGGTATTGTTTGCCGATTTCTTCAAAGATTTCTCGCCACAGTTCGGTGGTTTCCAAGACGTTGGCTTTGCCGACGGAGCAGACTTTTTTGCTGCGTTTTTGGGCGGATTGGAAGGCGACGTGGGCGATGCGGCGGATTTCGCTTTCGCTGTATTTCATGGTGTTGTAGCCTTCGCGTTCGCCGTTTTCTAAAACGCGGATGCCGCGCGGTTCGCCGAAGTAGATGTCGCCGGTGAGTTCGCGCACGATGAGGATGTCGAGGCCTGCGACGATTTCGGGTTTGAGCGTGGAGGCGTTGGCAAGCTCGGGATAGAGGATGGCGGGACGCAGGTTGGCAAACAGGTTCAGGTCTTTGCGGATGGCCAATAGGCCGCGTTCGGGGCGCAGCGGGCGGTCGAGATTGTCGTATTGCGGGCTGCCGACCGCGCCGAGCAGGACGGCATCGGCTTTGCGGCAGAGGTTTTGTGTGAATTCGGGATAGGGATGGCCGTATTCGTCGTAGGCTTCGCCGCCCAGTGGGGCGTATTCGTAGCTGGCGTCCAAGCCTTGGGCGATGAGTTTGTCGAGTACGCGGACGGTTTCGGCGACGATTTCGGGACCGATGCCGTCGCCTCGGAGGATGGCGATATGTTTGGTCATGGCAAAATCCTTATGAGGGTTTGGAAAAGGGGAGGTCGTCTGAAAACGGCGAAGCGTTTTCCATTTGTAAGGATGGTGTTTTCAGACGACCTTTTGTGTCTGTTTGCAGGTCGGTTTGTTTGAACGAGGCTGATTGTACCATTGCGGCATCGAGAAAGCTGCGTGGAAATCATGCAGGCGGATTCGTTGGGAACGCGATGGGCGATGTAGCCGAGTTTTACAGTATTTGCGAAGGCGAAGGAAATCAGTAGCGTTCTGCTTCGATACGGATTTTAAAGACGGCTTTGCGTATGGACTTTTCTTCGCCCACCAGTGGGGCGTGCGCGTCGTTGGGGAAGAAGAGGGCGAACTCGCCCGGTTGGAGCGTGAGCCAGGTTTCCGGTTCGCAGTCGAAAAATTCGATGTCGCGCTTTTCGTTGTAGCCCAAACCGTTTTTCAGACGACCTCTGTCTATCCAGCCGTAGGTTTCCTCTCCGCTGATGGGGGCTTGGATGTCGATGTGTTTCAAATGCGCTTCGGGCTTTGCCTCGGCTTTGCTCCTCATCGGTTCGCTGCCGATAAAGAGGCGGATGTTTGGGTTTTCACACAGCACTTGTCCGTCGGGCAGGGCGGCGAAATCCAGCGTTTGCAACAGGCGGACGGCGTCGGCGAAGTCGGGGTGCAGCGCGGTGTAGCGGGCGGCGTTGGTGATGGTGTCGGTAATCATGTTTTGAAGGATGGGACGAAAAAAGGTCGTCTGAAAAAGCATTTCTTACAAGATGGTTTTTTGTAAATCTAAAGTGAAAGCATAATGTTCGGCAATTGGGATAGGCTTGCGGCTGACTTGGTTGATGTCGCCACCTTCTTTGGTACATAAAAATGGAAAAAACGTATAAATACTGTCGCCACTCAAATTGCGGATTTCTTCGCGCCAATTCTGCCAGCGTAGGTTTTCATAATACATTTGTAGGTCGCCTACTAATGCCCAATGCAAAAAGTCGCCATAGCCTTTTTCGCAATCTTCCCATTCGAGCGTATCCGGCGGAAGGTAGAAAACATTGCCGGGTGTGCCGTCTAATCCGCCGCCATTGATGGCAAAGTAGCCGCCTGCGGCATCATCGGCAATCAGGTAATAGGGCGCGGGCGCGGCAGGTTCGGATTGGGTGCGGCTGATGTTCCAGCTTGCCAGTCCGCGCGGCAGTTTGGCGCTGCCGGAACCCAATATCCGCAACCAGCCGTCATCAATCAGGATGCCGCCGGTTTCATAAACGACCGCGCCCATAAATGAACGTGTTGTTACTTGGGTCTTGACGAGTTCTGCTTCTGCGGCGGCAGGGTTGCGCGGCAGGATTTCCACTGGATGAGTGGCTTCGTCAAGCCATTCTTGAATCAGCGGCCATGCGGGGTCGGTGGTGTTGATGAGATCGAAGAGTGTTTTCATTTGGGGCTAATTGAACATGAGTAAAGCGGGTTTCTATTCTCCGCATTCGGTCTGACGCACAAAAAATAGGCAGCCTGCACAATCATTGCAGGCTGCCTGCTGTTTTAACTGTTAAACAGCCAAGGCTGGCTTTGGCGGCGTTTTTCTTCGAAATCGTGGATTTCGTCGGCATGTTGCAAGGTCAGTCCGATTTCGTCCAAGCCGTTTAAGAGGCAGTGTTTGCGGTGTTCGGTAATGTCGAATTTGAACGTTTCGCCGCTAGGCGTAGTCAGAGTTTGTTCGGCAAGATCGATGGAGAGCTGATAGCCTTCGTTGGCTTCGACTTCTTTGAAAAGCTGGTCGACTTGTTCTTCGGTCAACACGATGGGCAGGAGGCCGTTTTTGTAGCAGTTGTTGAAGAAGATGTCGGCAAAGCTGGGGGCGATGACGGCGCGGAAGCCGTAGTCGTCCAATGCCCAAGGGGCGTGTTCGCGCGAGGAGCCGCAGCCGAAGTTTTTGCGCGTCAACAGGATTTGCGCGCCTTGGTAACGCGGCTGGTTCAGCGAAAAATCGGGGTTCAGCGGGCGTTTGCTGTTGTCCATGCCCGGTTCGCCGTGGTCGAGGTAACGCCATTCGTCAAAGGCATTGGGACCGAAGCCGCTTCGTTTGATGGATTTTAAAAATTGTTTGGGGATGATGGCGTCGGTATCGACGTTGCTGCGGTCGAGCGGGGCGACGATGGCGGTGATTTTGGTAAAGGCTTTCATGTCAGGTTCTTATAGGAATAATGTGAAAAATTGATGGCTATTTGGAGGGTTGGATTAACGTGTGCTGTGCAAACCGATTCGGTTGCCTTCGGTATCTTCGATAAAGGCGGCAAAGCCGTTGGCGATGGGGAATTTTCCCTGCAACAATTTTCCGCCTGCTGAAACGGCTTTTTCTGCGGTCTCGGCACAATCCGGACAATTGAAGAATATGGTTGTGCCGCCGTGACCGGGTTGGGCGTTGCTGTCGTGCCAAATCATGCCGGCAGTACCGTGTTGCGTGTAATCGGCAGGAAAAATGATGAAACGGAAGTCGTTACCGCGGACGTCTTGTAAAGGTTTGCCGAAGACGGATTCGTAAAACGCTTTGGCTCGATCCAAATCTTGGGCGTGAATACCAAACCAACTTGACGGATTGCTCATGTTTTCTTCCTTTATATGGAATGCCGAAAATTTCCGGATGCCTTATTGATGTAGGATAAGAGGTCGTCTGAAAAAAGGTTTGGATTTTTCAGACGACCTTGGTTGCCGGTTTATTCGGTAGCGGCTTCAAGTTTTTCGCCGACATGAGTCATGCCGCGACCTACGGCATTGCCGCCTTTTTTAACGGCTTCCTCAGTCTTGTCGGCTACATGGCCGGCAGTTTCTTTGGTTTTATCCCAGTTGCGGCTGGTGTCATCTTTTGCTCCGGACCAAGTGCTGGAACAGGCAGACAAGATGAAAGCTGCGGCAGCCAATGCAAAAAGTTTTTTCATAATGGATTCCTTTCAAGTGATAAATGATTGAAAAGGTTTCAGACGTTTTGCGCAACGATAGGGAGATTTGCTTGAGCAAGGTGTTTTCAGACGACCTTTATTGATGAGGTCGTCTGAAAGATTATGCCATGGTACGGATATCGGTAAATTTACCGTTGACCGCCGCGGCAGCAGCCATAGCAGGGCTGACAAGGTGCGTGCGCCCGCCGTTGCCTTGGCGGCCTTCGAAGTTGCGGTTGGAAGTGGAGGCGCAGCGTTGGCCCGGAGTGAGGCGGTCGGCGTTCATGGCGAGGCACATCGAGCAGCCCGGTTCACGCCACTCGAAACCGGCGTCGATGAAGATTTTGTCCAAGCCTTCTTGTTCCGCCTGCCGTTTAACCAAGCCGGAGCCGGGAACGATTAACACGCGCTGTACGTTGTCGGCTTTTTTACGGCCTTTGGCGACGGCGGCGGCTTCGCGCAAATCTTCGATGCGGCTGTTGGTGCAGGAACCGATGAATACGATGTCGACGGGGATTTCGTTCAGCGGTGTGCCGGCTTCCAAGCCCATGTATTCGAGGGCGCGTTCCATGCCGCTGCGTTTGACGGGATCGGTTTCTTCGGCAGGATTCGGCACTTTGCCGCTGATGTCCAAAACCATTTCGGGCGATGTGCCCCATGTTACCTGCGGGTCGATGTCTTCGGCTTTGAAACGGTATTCTTTGTCGAATACTGCGCCTTCGTCGGAAACCAGCGTGCGCCAGTATTCGACGGCTTTGTCCCACGCTTCGCCTTTAGGGGCGAAGGGTTTGTCTTTAACATAGTCGATGGTGGTTTGATCGACGGCAACCATGCCGGAGCGCGCGCCGCCTTCAATCGCCATGTTGCACAGGGTCATGCGGCCTTCCATAGAAAGGCTGCGGATGGCTTCGCCGCCGAACTCGATGGCGTAACCCGTGCCGCCTGCCGTGCCGATTTGTCCGATGATGTAAAGGGCGACGTCTTTGGCGGTAACGCCCGGTTTCAGACGACCTTCAACGGCAATCAGCATGGATTTGGATTTTTTCGCGGTAATGCACTGGGTCGCCATGGTGTGTTCGACTTCGGAAGTGCCGATACCGTGTGCCAACGCACCGAACGCGCCGTGGGTAGAAGTATGCGAGTCGCCGCAGACGACGGTCATACCGGGCAGGGTCGCGCCTTGCTCCGGTCCCATAACATGAACGATGCCCTGACCTTTATCCATAAACGGGAAGTAGGCGAGTGCGCCGAACTCTTTGATATTTTTGTCCAAAGTATCAACTTGCAGCTTGGAAATCGGATCTTGGATGCCTTTGTCCCAATCGCCGGTCGGGGTGTTGTGGTCGGCGGTGGAAACGACGCTGTCGATACGCCACAGCTTGCGCCCCGCCATTTTCAGCCCCTCAAACGCTTGCGGGCTGGTGACTTCGTGCACTAAATGGCGGTCGATGTAGAGCAGGACAGTGCCGTCTTCTTCTTCCCGGACGACGTGGCTGTTCCAGAGTTTGTCATAGAGGGTTTGTGCGCTCATGATGGGTTATCTTTACTTATTAATAATAGGGGTAGATGGTTTGTTTTGATGGGCGGATTTTAGGCTTTTTGCAGGGGTAGTGCAATAGAAATTTGTCTAATTTCTACATTTTCACATAAAATCCTAAAAATAACTTTCAAAAATTAGACAAATTGTAGAATTGTTGACAAAAAGAGGTATTTTGTTTGAAACAATGCTTGTCGTACAGCCTAAAAAAGCACTATCATTTCCATCCGTATCCTACATCCGACAACAGAGGTATAGAGAATGAAATTACCGGTTATGGCTGCCGAACATCTGCCGCAACTTCAGGCGTTTGAAGCGAAAATCTTGTGCAACCACGCCAAAATCGAAGCATGGTTCCGTTCGCAATGGAACGCACACCGTCCGCCGTTTTACGGTTCGGTCGATATCCGCAATGCCGGTTATAAAATGTCATCTATTGATATGAACCTGTTCCCCGGCGGTTTCAACAATCTGAATCCGAATTTCATCCCGCTGGCGGCAGTTGCGGCGCAAGACGCAGTACAACGAGCCTGCGAAACGGCAAAGTCCGTATTGATTATTCCTGAAAACCATACCCGCAACACATTTTACCTGCAAAACGTTTACGCACTCAGCGGGATTTTGCGCTCGGCAGGGTATGAAGTCCGTTTGGGCAGCTTGAATCCTGAAGTAACCGAGCCGACCGAGTTTGAAACCGCGCTGGGCGATAAAATCCTGCTGGAACCTTTATTGCGTACCCGTGAGCGCGTCCATCTTGCAGACGGCTTCTCGCCTTGCGTCGTTTTGTTGAACAACGACTTGTCCGCAGGTGTTCCCGATATTCTCAAAGGCATCAGCCAAACCGTATTGCCACCGTTGCACGGCGGTTGGACGACGCGCCGCAAAACAGAGCATTTCAGCGCATACAACCAAGTCGCCGCCGAATTTGCCAAGCTGATTGACATCGACGAATGGCAGATTAACCCGTATTTTGAAAAAATCGGCGGTTTGGACTTCCAAGAGCGCGAAGGCGAAGATGCATTGGCGGAAGCAGTAGAACGCGTGCTGGCGAAAATTCAAGCCAAATACGACGAATTGGGCATTACCGACCAGCCTTTCGTGATTGTCAAAGCCGACGCGGGTACTTACGGCATGGGCGTGATGAGCGTCAAATCCGCCGACGAAGTGCGCGGGTTGAATCGCAAAAACCGCAACAAAATGGCGAAGGTAAAAGAAGGCTTGGAAGTCAGCGAAGTGATTGTCCAAGAAGGTATTTATACCTATGAAACCATGAACGGCGCCGTGTGCGAACCCGTCGTTTATATGATGGACCGTTTCGTTATCGGCGGCTTCTTCCGCGTACACGAAGGACGTGGCGCGGACGAAAACCTCAACGCCGGCGGCATGGTGTTCGTTCCGCTGTCTAACAGCATCCCCACCGGCAGCGGCGACAACTCCCAAGAAGCCCCCGAAGCCTGCAAACGCGTATTCGAACAATGGGACTCGCTCGGTATGCCGCGCTCCGAAAAAGACTGCGACGTCGATAATGAACACAACCGCCTCTACGTTTACGGCGTAATGGCGCGCCTGTCGCTGCTTGCTGCCGCGCTTGAATTGGAACAAACCGCTCCGTAAAGGGTTACTTAAAATAGTAAAAGGTCGTCTGAAGCCATAGTTTAGGTTTGAACTGCACCCCAAAAGTTGGACAT
>KV797052.1 GCA_001809325.1 Neisseria sp. HMSC077D05
CATCAGCGTAGCCGTCGTTATCGAACCGATGCCTTTGATTTGTTCCGCTACTTTGGCTTTGCCGTCAAAATGCGTGTGGGTGTGGTCGTCGATTTGTTTGTCCAATTCGTCAATCAGCCGGTCAAAATGGGCAATCAGTTGTTTGACGCTTTCGACTTGTGTTTCGTGAACCTGATGCAGACGGTTTTTCTCGGCAGTCCGCATATCCACCAGCTGGTTGCGGCGGTTAACCAATGCTTCCAACACTTCTTCCGCTTCGGTGGGCGG
>KV797053.1 GCA_001809325.1 Neisseria sp. HMSC077D05
GCCCGACGGGGTGAAAAATACAGTTGCTACCTATAAATAAAAAGGCCGTCTGAAATCCCAAAAGACCTTTTCAGACGACCTAAAAGCCACCACATTAAAATCAAGGATACAAAACCATGAACGAACAAGATTTAGATTTGAACAACCTCGACAACCTGCTTGAAGATTTTGACGGCGTTACCGTGGAAGGCGGCGTCGATTCGGAAAACGACGACGGCTGTGAAGGCGGCGCGTGCAAAATTTGAATTTCAGGTCGTCTGAAAACCGGCAAACAAACCACTTAAACCATCAAAAAACATTAAGGAAACCACATCATGGCATACAGCGATAAAGTAATCGACCACTATGAAAACCCCCGCAACGTCGGTACTTTCGATAAAAACGACGAATCTGTCGGCACCGGCATGGTCGGCGCGCCGGCCTGCGGCGACGTGATGCGCCTGCAAATCAAAGTCAACGACGAAGGCATCATCGAAGATGCGAAATTTAAAACTTACGGCTGCGGCTCTGCCATTGCTTCGTCCAGCCTGATTACCGAGTGGGTCAAAGGCAAAAGCTTGGATGACGCGCTGGCAATCAAAAACAGCGAAATCGCCGAAGAACTGGAACTGCCGCCGGTAAAAATCCACTGCTCCATCTTGGCTGAAGATGCGGTGAAAGCGGCTGTTGCCGACTATCGCAAACGTCAGGAAAGCAAATAACCCGATTCGGTTGGCGCTTTGTCGGAAGACGTTTGTAGGATTTCTGAAAGCCCTAGGGGTTTCGGAAAAACAAACCCGACGGTTTGTTCCCTCTCTCGTGAAGAAGAGGGTAAGGGCACAAAAACTTAATCCTTTTAAAGTTGCCGCCAAATTTGGGACTGCCTGCCAATCTATCCCCTCTCCCCGCGGGAGAGGGTTAGGGAGAGGGCGATAAGCCGTAGGCTTATATTTAGTCGATACACCTGCAAAATCAAAAGAGACGATATGCCTTTTACCGATGAAGAAGCCCAATCCCTGCTTGCCGTCAAAGGCATAGGCAAAACCGTATTGCAGCGTTTGCAGCAAATGGGGTTGGATGATGTTGCCACGCTGGCGGCAGCGGATTTGGAAGACATTTTGGAACAGGGCGCGAAATTGACCGGCTCGACTTGTTGGAAAAACAGTCCGCAGGCAAAAGCTGCCATGCAGGCTGCGGTTGCTTGGGCGCAGCAGCGACGGGCAACGGAAAATTGAACAAGGTTGGACAAATGGGTAAATGTAGTATCGCAAAAATACTGTTTTACGCATATAGTTTGATACTGCTGGTCGGCTTTGCTTTATTTGCTGTTGTGAATTACTATCCTCCTGCGCAAGACATTGTTTTAGAAGAAGGTGCGCGGGTAAAATTATCCTACGTTGCGCTCCAAAACAGTCAACCGCCCCTTATCACGATTGAGCGTGAACTTGAACAGGCGAAATCGCATGAAGCGAATTTGGAACCCTCGCCTGACGACATTACTTATCAAGTCTATACGCCACAAAGCACAAGCAAAAGCACAGTACATGCGCGGCGATGGATAGATGTCCGTTGCTTTGAGTGCACGGACACGCCTGTCGGGTTAAACCATATCGAAGTGGAAATCTTGTCTTTGCGTCCTGAGATACGGGGTGAAACTGCACGGGTGTATTTAGCCTCTCGGACCGGGTTGGATTCTGCATTCCGTACGCCGCTTAACCGTGATTGGACAGGCAGTATTTATGGCTGGCTCAGTCTGTTAGCACTCTTCCCCGTTTGGCTGGGTATTTGGCTGATTTGGGCTGTGTTGCTGTATCGTCAGCGGCGCCGCAGGTTGCCAAAAAGTTAACTCAAGTTTCAGACGACCTGAAAACAAGTATTTTCAATCTATATAAAAAGGACAAATATTTTGATTACCATCACAGAAAACGCAGCCAAATACATCAACAACTACCTGACCAAACGCGGCAAAGGCTTGGGCGTGCGCTTGGGTGTGAAAACCAGCGGCTGCTCGGGCATGGCATACAACCTTGAATTTGTCGATGAAGCGAACGAGGACGACCTGATTTTTGAAGAACACGGTGCGCGCGTTTATATCGACCCGAAAAGCTTGGTTTATCTGGACGGCACGCAAGTCGATTACACCAAAGAAGGTTTGCAGGAAGGTTTCAAATTTGAAAACCCGAATGTCAAAGACTCTTGCGGCTGCGGCGAGAGTTTCCACGTTTAAGACATAAAAATGGCGGGACAATATCAAAACCGTCCCGCCATTTTTTCGCTTCCTGCCTGTTGTAGCTGCCTTTGCCTTTTCTTTTCCGTTCCACCTTGTGTCGGAACAAATCGGATTTCACTAAGGCTTTTAAAGCATTGTCGCGTATTTTGCCTTTATTGTGCTGCACTTTACTGCTCATATTCAGTCCTTTTGGTTAAGAATCAGCGGATTATAAGGCAAAATCAGGTTTCTGCCGAAAATTTCACATTAATTATCCTGCCATGTCTCAATATTTCACACTCTTCCAGCTTGAACCCGCTTTCGAAATCGATGCCGAAAGCCTGGAGCAAACCTACCGCGCCTTGGCTGCCCGTTTCCATCCCGACAAATTCGCGTCCGCTTCCGCCTTCGAACAAAAGCAGGCAGTGATGATGTCTTCCACCATCAACGATGCCTACCGTACCTTGAAAAATCCCATCGACCGCGCCGCGTATCTGTTGAAAACGTTGGGTATAGACGCCGACGCGCCGGAGCATACCTCTTTCGCTCCCGAATTTCTCATGCAGCAAATGGAATGGCGCGAAACGCTGATGGATGCGCAAATGGAGCAAAACAACGAAGCCCTGCGCGCGTTGGACCAAGAAATCAGCGGCGAACAAGACAAGCTGTATCAAGATTTGCGGATTGCCTTTGCAGGGAATGACCATGAAGCCGCCGCCCAATGGGTGCGCCACGGCAGGTTTTTAAACAAGCTGCGCAACGAAATCGCCGCCGCATTGCAAGATTGAAGATAAAGCTTTTGAGCGAATCTATAGTGGATTAAATTTAAATCAGGACAAGGCGACGAAGCCACAGACAGTACAGATAGTACGGCAAGGCGAGGTAACGCCGTACTGGTTTAAATTTAATCCACTATAAAAGGTCGTCTGAAAACCGGAGTAAGGTTTCAGACGACCTTTTGTCGTGTGGCGGCTCTTTTAATACAGGGCAGCAAAGTGGCAAACCGACAGATGTGTTTTTGCATCGTTTGCGATTCAAAGCTTATGGTCTGATGACTTATTCGGATTGCGTTTGCGCTAATTCTTCCGCCGCTTTTTGAACCATGTCCGGCGTCAGTTTGTTCAGGCAGTCGGTGTGTCCCAACGGGCATTCGCGTTTGAAGCAGGGCGAGCATTCGAGGTGCAGGCTGACGATTTTGGCTTTTTGACTCAAGGGTGGGGTGTGGTCGGGGCTGGACGAGCCGTAGGCGGCGACGAGTTTGCGGTTGAGGGCGGCGGCGAGGTGCATCAGGCCGCTGTCGTTGCAGACGACGGTGTCGGCGCAGGAGAGCAGGTCAATCGCTTCGGAAAGATTGGTTTTGCCGCAAAGGTTGGTACAGAGGTCGTCTGAAAGTCGGTTGATTTCTTCGGCGATGTCGAAATCTTTTTGCGAACCAAAGAGCCAAACCTGCCAGCCTTGCGCCAGATAGCGGCGGCCGAGTTCGGCAAAATGGCGCGCGGGCCAGCGTTTGGCGGGGCCGTATTCCGCGCCCGGACAGAAGGCGAGAACGGGTTTGTCCGTGTTTAAGCCATATTTGGCAAGCGCGGCGGCGCGGCTTTCGGGGGAAATGGTGAAACGCGGGTTATCGGAATGTCCGTTGAAGTCCGCCTGCGTCGGATGGGCGAGGGCGGTGTAGCGGTCGACCATCAGGGGCAGGGTGGCTTTGTCGAGTTTGCGGATGTCGTTGAGTAGCAGGTAGCGTGATTCGCCAACGTAGCCGGTGCGCTGTTTGATGCCGGTGGCGAAGGCGATGAGGGCGGATTTCAGCGAGCCGGGCAGTACGATAACTTGGTCGTAACCCTGTTTGCCCAGTTCGCGCCCGATTCGCCAGCGTTTTTTCAGTTCCAACGCGCCGTGTCCGAACGGGTTTTCAATAACTCGGTTGATTTCGGGCATACGCTCGAATACCGCCATCGACCATTTGGGCGCGAATGCGTCTATGGTGCAGCCGGGATGGAGTTCGTGCAGGCGGCGGTAAAGCGGCTGGGTCATGACGCAGTCGCCGATCCAGCTTGGGGTGATGATGAGGATTTTTTTGGACATGGTGGTAGGGTAGGTTTGTATTGCGCGATATTGTATAGGAAACCAAGGCGCATGGGGCGGCGAGTGCGGTTTGATGGTGTTGTTGTCTAAAGGGTAAGAGGTCGTCTGAAAAGGCGGGTTGAAATCAGCGGCGTCATGTTGACTGAATAAGGGTTTTGAATAAAAATCGAACCCTTATAGTGGATTAACTTTAAACCGGTACGGCGTTACCTCGCCTTAGCTCAAAGAGAACGATTCTCTAAGGTGCTGAAGCACCAAGTGAATCGGTTCCGTACTATCTGTACTGTCTGCGACTTCGTTGCCTTGTCCTGATTTAAATTTAATCCACTATAATATCAATGGGCTTGAAAGTGCCGCTCTGAGGAGGTTTGGACGTATCGTGTTTTTTCAATTTCAAAACAAGCAACAGCGGGTTTTTTCTTTGTTGAGCGCGGCTGTTGTGATTGTCATCGTTATGACCTTATGGTCTTATGCTTGGGCGCAATATTTTGATTTAGGGGCGAATGAACCGAAGGAGGCGCTTGAGATGGCCGGGTTTGGTCTGTTGGTGCAATTTTTCCTATGCCTGCCTTATCTTTATTTCAAGCGATATATGCCTGCCTCTCTTTGGGCGACATCGATTCTTAATGGCGCCTATCTGTTTTTGTATTGGAGCAATTCGACGTCGCTTTGCTGCGGTGATATGGGGCAAGGCTTGATGTCTATGCTGTTTATGTTTGTTTCGGGTGTATATTTCGTTGTCTCCTGTTTGGTGATTATTGCGTGTTTGCATGCTAAGAAGGTCAGGAAAATCGGGCAGCCCTCATAAGCCTGCATAAATAAAGATAGGGAAAAAGGTCGTCTGAAACCCAAATTTGAGGTTTCAGACGACCTTTTTTGCTGCATTGTGTTGACTTTAAGCGCTGTCAACCGATTTAAACCAAACCCAGCTTTTTCAGCAACGCGACGCTGCCTGCGTCCACAAGTCTGAAGGTTTCGTCAAAGTCGCCGGTGTACCACGGGTCGGGGACGTGGCGGTAGCCGCTTTCGGGGATGAGGTCGGTGAGTTTGAAGATTTTGTCGGGGTGTTTGCCGAACATTTTTTCCAGTTCGGCAAGGTTGTTGTCATCCATGGCGATGATGAAGTCGAATTCATCGAAATCTTCGGAACGCACTTTGCTGCTGGTAAAACCTTGATGGTCGATGCCGTGGGCGGCGAGGATTTTGCGCGTGCCTTGGTGCATGTTTTCGCCGTCGTGCCAGCCGGATGTGCCTGCGCTGTCGGTGCGGACGCGGTGGGCTACGCCTGCTTCGTGGGCGCGGTGGCGCAGGACGTATTCCGCCATGGGGGAGCGGCAGATGTTGCCGAGGCAGACGAAGAGTACGGAATGGTTTTTCATAGGCGGTTTAGGCGTGTTCGGAGAAGAATGGGTTGTGTCCGTCCAGGGACAGGGACTGCGCGTAGGTCGGCAGGTCGGCATTTTCCGGCAAAACGTCGTGCAGGATGCGGATATGCTCGACGCGGCATTCCGCCATCAGGTCGAGGAAGTTGTGTTGGATGACGGCGATGTTGTCGGAGGACGAAAGGTTCCACACGAACACTTGCGGGACGACTTCAAACGCGCTGTCGGTCGCGTTGAAACCGAACAGAATCTGCCCGCCCGCCCTTGCAGCGATGACGACGCCGACGCGCGGACTCTGCATACGGATGGCGCGGATGGCGTTGGTGGCGAACACGTCCATCGCCATGCGCTGACGGGTGTGGCTGCCGTCGGTCAGGGCTTGGAGCGGGGTGTTCGGAGACAGCGGATTGGTGAAGAGGGTAACGCCGGCGGCGGCAAGGCTTTCCTGCCAAACCTGCATCAGCGGCAGGCCAGCCTGTTGCAGGTTGACGCCCAAGGCGGTTTGCAGGTTTTTGTCGCCGTAGCCCAGTGCGTACACGACATGGACGGACTGCCCTTCGGGGCAAATCAGCGGTTTGTCTTCAAAGGTTTGCAGGAACGCGGCGGCGGATTCGCTGTTTTGTTTCGCGTTCCACCACTGTTCGGGCGTGATGCCGCTCAGGTCGTCTGAATGGGCGAGGAAGGGCAGCCATTGGGTGTTTTGCGTTAAGGCACGCAAGTGGGGATAGTTGGACAGGCAGGCGGTCAGTGCTTCGGTAGGCAGCGTCAGGGACAGCGATCGCTCCTGTTTGCAGCCGGCGACGATGACGACGGGAAAGGCAAACCATTGTGCTTCGTCGTCGTTTTCGGCGGATAAGACTTGATTGATGCTCTGCATCAGCGCGTTGTAGGTCTCTACATCGGGCGCCATGGTCATAGCGACGGATAAGTTGACGTAGTAGTTTTGATGAAGCTGGCTGCGGATTTCGGTTTGCAGCTGCCCCACAGCAATCTTGCGGGTTGCGGCGGTCGTGCCGTGTGCGAGCAGTGAGGCGTTTATCAGTAAATGGTTTTTAACCGGAGTCTGCGGATAAGGGCGTGTGTCGTGGAGGATGAAGGTATTCATATGGATATAAATCGGTGGTTGGTCCGGACAGCTCGGATTATAACAATATCGGGATACGGATTGGGAAAAGGTCGTCTGAAAACGACGCTTCGGCAGCGTTCAAACAAATATCGTAAGCTGCCTCAAACCATTTTGACGTTTTCAGACGACCCTTTTTCTAATCTTTTTTGTTTTCTTCTTTTGCCCAGTGTTCCCTTACCCGCGCTTTGCCGTCTGCGTCCAAACGGCGGTAAAGGTTGATGACTTCCTCGGCGGAGGCGGTGTTTTCCGGCTGCGCCGCGCCGAACAGGGAGCATACATAATCATCCGCCGGATGGTTTTGAATATCCTGCGGCGTATCGACCTGCACCAGCCTGCCTTGGTGCATCACGCCGATGCGGCAGGCGAGTTTGGCGGCTTCGTTCATGTCGTGGGTAACGAAAACGATGGTGGTGCCGAGTTTTTTGTGAATCAGGGAAACCGTTTCCTGAAGGGAAGCGCGGGCGAGCGGGTCGAGGGCGGAAAAGGGTTCGTCCATCAACAGGATGTCGGGTTTGGCAGCAATGGCGCGCAGGATACCGATGCGCTGCTGTTCGCCGCCAGAGAGTTCGTGCGGATAGCGGTTTAGGTAGGTTTCGGGCGGCATACCGACCAGCTCGAGCAACTCGTTCACGCGCGATGTGCGCTTCGGTTTGTCCCAGCCCAAAATGTCGGGCATCAGTTCGATGTTCTGCCGCACGGTCATGGTCGGGAACAGGGCGATTTGTTGCAGCACATAACCGATGCGGTGGCGCAGCCCGCGGATGTCGTAATCTTTGATACGCCTGCCGTTGAAATAAACATCGCCGTCGGTCGGCTCGGTCAGCGCGTTAATCATGCGCAGCGTGGTCGATTTGCCGCTGCCAGAACCGCCCACCAACACGAAAAACTCGCCTTGGTAAATGGTCAGGTTCAGTTCGTTTACGGCGGTGTGGTTATCGTAGCGTTTGCTGACGTTTTTGAATTCGATTAAGGGAGTATGTTCAGGCTGCATCATAAATATCCTTTGCAACTTCGACAAAACGGCGCGGCTCACGTTCCAACAATTTCGGCAGGTCGTCTGAAACGGCGGCGGGTTAGGCAGAGGTTTTGGTGGAAGTTGGGTTTTTAATCTGACCTACTTGCTGGGTCGAAATAGGCTAAGGATAGCTGAAAAGTGGCTTTAGGGGAGAACGGTTTTCAGACGACCTTTTAGAAGTATAGTGGATTAACTTTAAACCAGTACGGCGTTGCCTCGCCTTGCCGTACTATCTGTACTGTTTGCGGCTTCGTCGCCTTGTCCTGATTTAAATTTAATCCACTATAGTAAAGGTCGTCTGAAAACCGGTGTGAAGATTTTTTCAGACGACCTTCAAATCAAAAGACTTATTTCCCCCGTTTCTGCTGCATCAGCCAATCGCGGGCGGGTTCGAGCAGGTAGGCGTAATCAAACGAATACATATGCTCCGCGCCTTTGTGGGTGCTGTTTTCTGGAATCACCGTATTCGGCGTGAAGCGGATGAAGTTGA
This sequence comes from Neisseria sp. HMSC077D05, assembly GCA_001809325.1. Lineage (GTDB taxonomy): Bacteria > Pseudomonadota > Gammaproteobacteria > Burkholderiales > Neisseriaceae > Neisseria. The sequence goes on from KV797053.1 coordinate 8,284, forward strand.
TGCGTTTGCCTTGGGCGAGCATTTGTTGGACTTTTGCGTCTTGTTCCGCCTGCGGCAATTTGGCGGAAAACTCGGTTTCGGCGTAGGCGACTTTGTTTTGTTGCAGCATTTCGCCGACTTGCGCCATGCCTGCCGATGCCTTCGGGTCGGCGGCGGAAACGGTGTAGATGAATTTCGCCTGCGTTAGCGGTTTCAATACGTTGATGTCCCATTGGCTGCCGACGAACATGGAAGCGGCGAAGAAATTCGGCTCGATGCTGTTGAGATAAAAGGAAATCATGCCGCCCATGGATTGGCCTGTGGTGTAAACGCGGTCGGGGTCGATCGGTTTTTGGGTCATCAGGCTTTTGACGAGGCGCAGGGTCATGCCGACTTCGTCTGAGGTTTACCATTGATCATTGACCGCCGTTTCGGTGTAGGACGGCACGAGGACGAAGGTGGGGTGTTTCGCCTGAGCTTCGTCGGTTGCCCAAATAATGCCGCCGTAGCCCTGCATCAGCGGGGCTTTCACGCCTTTGCCTGCGGTGCTGGCGTCGGCAATGAACATCACCAGCGGGTATTTGCGGCCGGGTTCGAGGTTTTTCGGCGTGTACAGGTTGTATTGCATTTCTTTGCCCGTTTGTGGGTCTTTGAAGGTCAGCACTTCAAAACGCGGGGCGATTTGCTCGCGCAGGGCGAGCAGGCGGCTGTCGTAGGATTTGTCCGCGCCGCCGTATTGTTTGTCCCAAGCGGGGTTTGGGGTGCTTTGGGCTGCGGGGCTGTTTTCAGCGGTGTTTTGCGTGGCGGTGCAGGCTGCCAGCAGCAGGCAGGCGGCGATGACGTAGGCGGTCTTTTTCATGGAAACTTCTTGAAAGATTGAGGGAAACGGTTAATTTGTTTTTACGCCCAAGCGGTTCAGCGCGTCAATGGCAGGCTGCGAAACATGGTCGCCGCGTGCGGCGGATTTTTGATACCAGCGCACGGCTTGGGTCATGTCTTTTGCCGTGCCAATGCCGTTTTCGTAGCAATAGCCCAGCCAGTATTGCCCCGTGATGTCGCCCGCTGCGGCTGCCTGCGTGAAGTAGGCGAAAGCGGTTTGCGCATTTTGGGCGACGCCTTCGCCGTTCAGATACATCAAGCCCAGATAGCGCGGCGCTTTCATATGCCCTGCCTGCTGCGCCTGCTCAAAATAGCGTTTGGCGTGTCGGTAATCCTGTTTTTGATACAGGGCGATGCCTTCGTCCAGCAGGGCTTTCGCCTGTTCGTTATGATGCGGAACGGAGGAGCAGGCGGCAAGAAGGGCGGAGATGGTAAGCGCGGATAGTTTGGATTTCATGGGTGTTCTCTAAAAGTGGGAAAAGGGGATTTTAGGAATATCATGCGGTTACGGCAAGCGGCGGGGTGCAGGCTGCTTTCAGACGGCCTCAACGGCAGCAAGACGTAGGTTTGATCGAGATCTAACCAAACTGTTTAATCTATCTAAAACGTTGGGTTTATCCACCCAACCTTGTATATAGGAACTCCCGTATCA
>KV797054.1 GCA_001809325.1 Neisseria sp. HMSC077D05
GCGTCATCCAGACCGTAGGGATCTTCTTCGGCGGAAGCAGGTCTTGGTGCGACCTCTTCCTCATATAGATCGTCTTCATCTTCGTCGGCCGCGGAATAAGGCTCGTCCGCTTCGTCGCTGATATCCGGCAACGGAATTTCCCTGCCCTGTTCATCAATATAAAGGAAACCGTCGGCAGTACGGACAAGACGCATGGAGAACGGTAGCGACCAACCTTGTCCCAGCCAGCCGTTGCCTATTTGGTCGGAATAGTAGCTGCGCTGCCAAACAAGGGGAAGCGGGGAATCGAAGGCAAAGTCGGTCTCGGTATCGTCAAATAGGACTTTGATACCGAGTACGGCGTTTACGGGGTTACCGATAGCTGCGGCAACCTTACAAGGAATACAGTGGCCATGACCCGAGGTAACCACCCCGCCATCGAAGCCCATACCCATGCCGCCGCTAAAACCACTGACCATTTT
>KV797055.1 GCA_001809325.1 Neisseria sp. HMSC077D05
GAAAAAACCACCACCGTCGTCGCCGGTAAGAACGTGACCGTCAGCGAAAAAGTGGACGGCAACAACACCGAGTACACCGTCAATGCCGACAAGACCACCCTCAGCCAAGCTGCCAATGGTGCGGTTAAAGTCAGCGAAGGTGCGAAAGACGCCGACGGTGTCACCGATTACGCTTTGGATCTGACTGACGAAGCCAAAGCCGACATCGCCAAAGGCGTAGCGGCGAAAGACGCGGTGGACAACAAAGGTCTGACCTTTGCCGCCGACAACGGCACGACCGGTGCGAAGAAACTGGGTGACAGCCTGAGCGTCAAAGGCGACGGCAACATCCTGACCCGCGCCGACGAAAACGGCATCGGCTTCTCTCTTGCCGACAAGATTACCGTCGGCAAAGCAGGCAAAGGCAACAAACCGCTCGTGATCGACGGTACCGCCGGTCTGATTTCCGGTCTGAGCAACACCACTTTGGGCGGTGCGGACTTTGCCACTAAAGGTCAAGCCGCCAGCGAAGAGCAGTTGAACGCAGCCCAAATCAACCTGGCGAACCTGCTCGGCGGTAACGCAGCCAACGACAAAGGCAACGTCACCACTACCGACATCGGCGGTACAGGCAAAGACAACGTCCATGACGCCATTGCCGCAGTCAAAGAAACTGCCGACAAAGGTTGGAACCTGAACGCCAACGACGAAACCTCGTCTGAAAAAATCGGCGCAGGCGATACCGTAACCTTCAAAGAAGGCAAAAACGTCAAAGTCAGCCGCAATGGTAAACACATCACCGTAGCGACTTCAGACGACGTCTCCTTCGACAAAGTGACCGTAGGCGGCAGCGTTCTGACCGACAACGGACTGACTGTGGGCAACGGCAAAGCAGGCAAACCTGTCAGCCTGACCAAAGATGGTCTGAACAACGGCGGCAACAAAGTGTCCGACATCGCCGCAGGCGAAGCCGACACCGACGCAGTGAACGTTGCACAGCTCAAAGCAGCCGCAGCGAAAGCCACATCCAAAGTGGACAGCGGCAACGACAACATCGTCGTCACACCTGAGCAAAATGCCGACGGCAGCACCACTTACAAAGTGGCGACCGCACCCAACCTCAAAGCCGACAGCTTCACCGCAGGCGATACCGTTGTGAACAACGACGGCGTTAAAGTTGGTGACAAAGTGGCATTGGGTAAAGACGGTCTGAAAGCAGGCGATGTGAACAT
>KV797056.1 GCA_001809325.1 Neisseria sp. HMSC077D05
TGTGTCCAACTTTTGGGGTGCAGTTCAAACCCGATTCCAAGGTTTTCAGACGACCTTTCTTATGAACACACTAAGTTAAACATCCTATCGCCGTCATTCCCGCGCAGGCGAGAATCCATCTGTGGATTAGGTTTGTTTGGATTGTTCTAAAGATTTCTGTTGCCGAAAAATAGATTCCCGCCTGCGCGGGAATGACAGATGTAGTCGGACAGAAATCTATGCCGCGACTTGCAAGCTGCCCCCTCTCCCGTCCGGCGGGAGAGGGTTGGGGA
>KV797057.1 GCA_001809325.1 Neisseria sp. HMSC077D05
TTATTGATTAAATATCATCAGATTGTCTGAAATGTAGGAAATCGTCGCGTTGTTTACACTTTTTCTACGGCGGACAGCTTTTGTTTTTGCTTGAATGATTCTTAGGCAGCTATCCGGCATTATCAAGAACAGAGCGGGTTTCCCGTGTCTATCGACATTCTTGACAATGCCGGATAGCTGCTCAAACGGGTCTTCAAGCAAAAGCCAAAAGTGTAAACAACACTGTTGATTTCTACATCGAAACTCAACTTATCCTTTCCCTTTTGTTTGCAGGACTAGCAATCGTAGATTGGGTTGAAGCTGAACATCTATCAAGGTCGTCTGAAAGTTTTCAGACGACCTTTGCTTCGAATCAGTTAGAATAACTGTTTTGCTCACTTGGAATTTCTATGCACATAGTGATGGGCATAGTCCGAAACCAAGCAAAACTCATAGAAATGGAGAGGCCTGTGATTTGATATATTTAACTAAAGGATTAAAACCTAAGATTCATCAGAAAGTACATACGACAGACTCAATATTTGATTTGACAGCAAATACTAAATGGGTAGCAGTATTTAAAAGATTTGGATTTAGGACATTTTATACAGGTACTCAAGCGGTAGGTGGAGTTGCTGCAATTGCAGGGACAAGCTATATCCCTCATCATCATTTACATATTGGAAATCACAATGGAAAAATTCAAGATATTTAATAAAATTTTAATTTTATTACTAATTATGAATCTTTATGTCTATGTCCCGACTAAAGATAATCTTGCATATTCACAACCAATTAAAGCTAATCAGGTTTTTTTTGATGGTTTGAAAGGTGAGAAAATTGGTAAAAAATTTGATGCTAAAATTTACATAAAAGATGGGCAAGATATTGAAGGTTGTTTTTATGCACATCGAAAAAATATTAATGGTGTATCGTATAAATTTATAGACAATACTCTAGTAGAAATAGAATTTAATAATAAGATATTCATATCTCCTCATGGTATCCATATTGGTGAAAATGCAAGTAAATTACGGAAATATCATAATAAAGGTAGGGTGGTTATAAAACATCCTTATGGAGGAAGTAAAGACACTGTTGAATTTTATTGGACTGGTAATTTAGGCGTGAAATACATCATTACTAATGGAAAAATAACGAGCTTCAGTGTTGGTAAAAAAGAAGAATTACCATATCTGGAAGGTTGCGCATAGTAATCATAGATTGGATATAAAACTAGGGTCGTCTGAATAATAAGATTTGAGTTTTCAGACGACCTTTTTCTATGGCGGTTGTCTTGTTTGATTGCTTATACGGTATTTGCGAAGCGGCATGGGCTAATCATATTTGCCTTTTCAGACGACCTTTGCTTCGTATCCGTTACAATATCTGTTTTAAACCCTGCCTATCCGTTCCATGAAAACTCTGTTTCGTTTGTTTCCTACCACTGTTTTGCTTGCGCTGTTGCCTTTGGGT
>KV797058.1 GCA_001809325.1 Neisseria sp. HMSC077D05
GCGTCATCCAGACCGTAGGGATCTTCTTCGGCAGAAGCAGGTCTTAGAGCAGCCTCCTCTTCATATAAATCTAAATCGTCTTCATCGTCGTCGGCCGCGGAATAAGGCTCGTCCGCTTCGTCGCTGATATCCGGCAACGGAATTTCCCTGCCCTGCTCATCAATATAAAGGAAACCGTCGGCAGTCCGGACAAGGCGCATGGAAAACGGCAGCGACCAACCTTGTCCCAGCCAGCCGTTGCCTATTTGGTCGGAATAGTAGCTGCGCTGCCAAACAAGGGGAAGCGGGGAATCGAAGGCAAAGTCGGTCTCGGTATCGTCAAATAGGACTTTGATACCGAGCACTGCATTTACGGGGTTACCAACATTTGTGGCAGCAGCTACTTTACAAGGAATACAGTGGCCATGACCCGAAGTAACCACCCCTCCATCGAAGCCCATGCCCATGCCGCCGCTAAAACCACTGACCATTTT
>KV797059.1 GCA_001809325.1 Neisseria sp. HMSC077D05
AAACCTGCCTGGCCGATGATGCATTCTTCTTCGGTTAAAATCCGCAAACGCTACATCATACGTGCCGGCGATATGTTCCACATGAACAACAAGTTCAAGAAGAAACTGCCGCCCAAACCCTGTATTTCCTGCAAAGCCGCCGCCGCTGCCGGCCGCCCGGTCAATCCGATACACGGGCTGAAGTTTTTGGAGAAAGAAACCGACTTTGCTTTTGAAGGCATCCTGCCGCTGGTCTGGAGCCGCAGCTATTATTCCGACCAAGACGGTACCGGCTGGCTCGGCGAGGGCTGGAGCGTGCCGGGCTGCCAACGCATCATCCGCGATGCGGCGGGATTGGCCTATATCGACGATCAGGGCCGT
>KV797060.1 GCA_001809325.1 Neisseria sp. HMSC077D05
GTCCGCGCCGAAATCAAAAAGCCCGCAGGCAATACCGAAATCTGGACATACGCCTACGACCCGTTCGGCAGACGCCTTTCCAAAGAACGCCAAGACAAACTCGCCTGGACAAGTACCGAACCGAAACGCACCCACTTCGTCTGGGACGGCAGCCGCCTATTGCAGGAGTACACCTACAAAGGCAGCTACACCTATATCTACACCGACCAAGACAGCTACGAACC
>KV797061.1 GCA_001809325.1 Neisseria sp. HMSC077D05
GAAGATCAAAAAGGTCAGGAACACATCAAACTTGCCACCGACTATCAGAAATCCCAACTCAACCTCGGCCATATCGTTGACAGCGGTAGGGAGAAACGCGGAGAGAACGGCGAAGGCTTCGAACTCAGAACCGACGGCTGGGGCGCGGTACGGGCGGGTAAAGGCATACTCGTCAGCGCACAAAACCAAGACGCCAACGGCAAAGTGCTGGATATGGATGATGCCATCGCCCAACTCGAACAAGCACTCTCCCTGGCCAAAAGCCTGAACAAAGCCGCCCAAACCGCCAACAACCACCACACCGATGAAGAAACCCAAAGGGGTCGTCTGAAAGACGCCCTCAAAGACCTGAAAGAGGCCGGTTTAATCCAAACCGCCCCCGCCGGTATTGCTACTGCAACCCAACAAAGCCAACTGCACACCGCCAATGAAAACATCCACCTGGTCAGCGGTAACCATACCGACATCACCGCCGGCCAAAGCCTGACCGCCCATGCAGTAGAAAGCCTCAACCTGTTTGCCCAAAGTAGCGGCATCAAGGTACAGGCCAATCAGGGCAAAGTGGAAGTGCAGGCACAGAATGACGAGTTGCAGCTGAATGCGTTGAAGGATGCGGTGCTGACCAGTAGCGCGGGGAAAATCACCATTGCGGCGAAGGAAGAGATCCTGATTACCTGCAAAGGGGCGTATATCAAACTGAGCAACGGGGAGGTGGAGATTGGGAGTCCGAAGTTGGTTAGGGTGAAGGCGCCGTTGGAGGTGACGGGGCCGAGTAGTATGGGAATTACTCATCCGAGTTGGCCTAAAACTTTACCCAAACGCCCGATGCGTATCAATTTACGTCAATCGCCCCATTCGGATGGTTTTTACATTGGTATGCCGTATACGCTCTATGCGGATGGTTCAGAAATTCAAAAAGGGGTAACGGATTCGACCGGCTATATCGCCATCGAACATGAAATACCAACAAGTAAATATAAGATTGTATTTGCCAACAATTTAGAATATTTGATTCCGATTGAGGATGAATTTAACGAAAATACATCAAGGGATAAAATAACCAACCGTGGTTTTCATGGATTGAAATATACAAGTTCTGAACTTTCTCCAATAGAGCAGGCAAAGAAATATTTCGAAATCGTACATAATATAAAAGACAAAGATTTGAAAGGTTCTAAAAATGGCTAAAAATATAATTGCTGCCTCTACTAAGTCTAAATTAGGTGCAACAACATCAATGAACTGGTTTCTTTTAGACTCAAATGAATCAGCCCCTGTTGCAGCAACCTTCAGACCATTGATTAATGGGAAAGAAGCTTTTACAACGCTCCATGAAAAAATTGAAAAAGCTGAACATTCAATTGATATTGCGATATGGGGATTTCAGCCTTCGATGCATCTAAAGCGGGACGGTAAGAGTAAGTGCATTGGGGATTTATTGATTGAAAAAGCAAAAGCAGGTGTGCAGGTGAGGATATTAGTTTGGAGTATACCTTTTAAAATACAGACTTTTGCAGAAGCAAATATGGGGAATGCACCAGGTGTTTTTTCTGGCGGAGTAGCAGGGGTAACTAAAGCTCAGAAAAAGTATGATCAATATTGGTATCTAGCCATTGAGGGAAAATTACATAAGAAATTTGAAACCCCCAAAAATGCAGATAACGATACGATAAAAATAAATATGCAAAAAGAATATGTAGCTAGCAGTGAATACCCTATATTAATGGAATTATCCAAGTCTTCATATCATAACAATCTGAAATTCAGAACTCGCAGTGTTTATTTTCAGGGAAATCAATACGAAGATAAGGAGTTACCAGAAAATGTAAAATCAACATTGAAGATGTTTCCTTCTCATCACCAAAAAACAGTTTTAATAGACTATGAAGTACCTCATAAGGCAGTAGGTTTTGTAATGGAACATAATATGCTAGACAATTATTGGGATGATGATAGTCACATCTCCGGCAATGTATTATCGCCCAATAAAGGCAAAAACGTTGATACACCGTTGCAAGATGTATCAAGCATCGTCAGCGGTGAAGTTTTATGGTACATCAATCGTAATTTCTGCCAATCTTGGGATAGGGTAAGTAGTGAGAAACTGGAAGAAAAGAGAAAAGCGCTGACTTTCGACAAATATCCTTTTAACAAATCTGCCGGAGGTACGCCTTTGATGGCGCAGATATTGCGTACTTACGACAAGCCGGATATTGAAGATATCAAAAAAATCTATCTGCAAAATATCAAAAGGGTTACCAGCTATATCTATACAGAAAATCAGTATTTCAGATGGCCGCCGTTGGCAGAGGCATTTATCAAACATTGGCAGAATTTAAGGTCAAAAGGCCGCTCTGCTAATATGCCGATACATTGGTTTGTTGTAACTAATTCATCTGATGATGGTTTGGGAAAAGGAACGTATACAACAAATAAAATGTTAGAAAAGTTGGGAAGGCAGGATGTGATGCCTAATGTTGCCCTTACTCATACAGATCGTATAGAATTTTTGGAAGCATCGCTTGGAAATAATCATGCACAAGGATCAGCAAGTACTATTGCTAAATGGAAAAGAGAATTGGCGGAATTAAAGGAAAGTCAGAAGCAACGTTCTGGGACAAGAGAACGATCCTATACTAAAAATGCGGAAGAAGTGAGGGAGAAAGAATTTGTCAAAAAACTGAAAAAAGAGTTGGGTGTCAAAGTCCATGTCTGCACCTTGACTGCATCTAATGCTTGGAAAGAAGTTTACATTCATTCAAAGGTGACCATTATAGATGATGTCTTTACCGTTATCAGCTCAGCCAATCTGAATACTCGCAGTATGCAGGTAGATACGGAATTGGGCATATTTACCGAAAACGGCGCAGTGGCGCGAAAACTGCGCAAAGATCTGTGGAAACTACATACACGCGATCTGAACAAAGCCAATAATGCAGCAGGAAAGTTTGACAATGTGGCAAATCCAGAGGGAATGAATGATCCGAATATAGCTAAAAAAGCTTTTGACCAATGGGAACGCATTATGCAAATAAATAAAGCAAATATCAAAGTCGGCAAACCGCCACTGCATCCCCTATGCGAATTTTTACGCCTGGATCCTAAAGTCTCCCGATTGGATTGACTATTATGCATAAACCCCTCAAATACACCCTGATTGTCTTAGGCTGTCTGACAGCAATGTTTATTTGGTTTCTCCTTTGGCTGAAATGCAATCCTATCCATATAGGAGGCGCCAACGGTCAGGTTAAACCCGCGTATTGCAGCATAGGGGAAAAATGGCAAGAAAAACAACGGAAGAAAGAAACCATGAAGACCATTGAAGAAATCAAAAAGAACCTAGAGTTTACCTGCGTGCATGAAAAACGCCCGTCTTTGTCTGAAGAAACGCAGCAACTCTACAATTATGCTCTGCACCGTGATTTGAACCATATGTGGCCTGGACAGAGGGGGGACGGTTTTTGGGATGAACTATTGCCCTATTACCGCATTGCTGCCGCCAACGGCGACTATAAGGCAAACATACGGCTGCAGTTCCTGCTCAGCGACGGCTGGACGAAAGTTCCCGATATTGAGGCTGAAACTGAAGTCCACAAATTGTATAAAATGCTGCACAAACAACTTCCAGCTACCGCCTACTATCTGCTCAAAGGCTATATTGAAGACGGCTACGGTGTTAGCGCGCCCCCCGACAGCGAGCTGGCATTTTTACGCAAGGCTGCGGATATGGGTAGCAGGGAGGCGCAATATGTACTGGCGGAAAAAATAGCTTGGCTTGATGACGAACCGACACGGGAGTTCCGACTGGATTTGATGCGCAAGATACACCAATGTGCTTCTGAACAAGGACAGGGGGCTTCTTCTTTAGAACTGGGTAGTCATTTGCAGATTAGTGATAGATTTGATGAAGCAGTAAAGGCCTATCATCAAGGAACAAAAAATGGTAACCATTTGTCTGCACTTATTCTTTCTCATGCATTTAAGGCAGGAAAAGACAAAGGTAGTAACGACTTTTTAGATGTTGAAGCTGATGAAGAACGTGCCCGCCGTTATGACATTATTAATACCTATCTTTCAGATTACGGATTCATGTCGCCGACCGTTCCTGATTTGGATGACATCGTCCCGCTACCGCCGGCACCTTTACCCGAATGGGACGGCAAGATTTCCTTTCAACGCTGGGTGGAGGGAGAAGAACCCCAAAAGCCCTCGGACGAACTGATGAAAAAGCTAGCAGATAAAGTAGGATTGGACATGAAAACGGGGCTACCTTTGCCTGAACAGTCCCAAACTGAAGGCACTAAGGCTTATCCTACCTATCCTTATCAATCGAGCTCGCGTGGACCGAAAACACTTTCTTTGTGGAGCAAGTTAAAAAAACTGATTTCTTAGGTTTAGTTGCTATTTGAAAGTTTTCCAGATCGCAGTTTTGAGGTAAGAAATTTATGAAGTTTTTACGCAACAAATTGAGAAAGAATAGGTTAGAGTGAAAACTCAACGTTTACCAAGGTCGTCTGAAATTTATACATTTCAGACGACCTTTTCAGTTAAAAATAGTAAACCGCCTCGAAACGCGGTAAAATACGCTCCGTTTCCAACACGACGCCTGAATCAGCAGGCTTTTATTATGGACCTTCCCAGTTCGTTTTTACTGAACTTCCCTTCCGGTTTATCCCGAAATACACGATAACCATCCCGCCGAAATGCCCTCCCGCATCCGGCGGGCGGAGCATTTATGAGCATCGAACAAACCCCTCCGAACCTTGAAAACGACGGTATCGAAAGCGACGTAGAGCGCGTTTCCGCCGATTTCGACCGTATCCACGCGCTGTGCGAAATCCTTTCGCCCGCCTTCCCGCAAATTGAGGAAGGCGTGCCGATTGAGGACGAGGCGTTGCGCGACAAATTTACCGAGCTGACCGTTCTTTTGAACGAGCTGCACCCTGCCGACGTGGCGGCAGTGTTGGAATCGTTGCCGCCGCGCGAGCGTAATATCGTCTGGCTGCTGGTCACGCCGGAAGACGACGGCGAAGTGTTGCTGGAAGTGTCCGACGCGGTGCGCGAAACGCTGATCGAGTCGATGGACAAAGACGAGCTGTTGGCAGCGGTCGATGATTTGGACGCGGACGAACTGGCGGAGCTGGCGGGCGATTTGCCGCACCAAGTGGTTTATGAAGCCTTGCAGACGCGCGACGAGGAAGAGCGCGCCCAAGTCAAGGCGGCGATGTCGTATGAAGACAACCAAGTCGGTGCGATTATGGACTTCGAGTTGGTCAGCATCCGCGCCGACGTTACTTGTGAAGTGGTGCTGCGTTACCTGCGCCGTTTCGAGAGCCTGCCCGACCATACCGACAAGATTTTCGTGGTCGATGAAAACGACATCCTGCAAGGCGTGTTGCCCATCCGCAAACTTTTGGTCGCCGATCCTGAAGACTTGGTGGCGGACGTGATGGCGACCGAAGTCGTGCGCTTCCGTCCCGAAGACGACGTGGAAGAGGCGGCGCAGGCGTTCGAACGTTATGACTTGGTTACCGCGCCCGTCGTCGATGAAAACAAAAAGCTCATCGGCAGGATTACCATCGACGAGATGGTGGACGTTATCCGCGAAGAATCGGAAGCGGACATGTTGAACATGGCGGGTTTGCAGGAAGAGGAAGATTTGTTCGCACCCGTCTGGGATTCGGTGAAAAACCGCTGGATGTGGCTTGCCGTCAACCTCTGCACCGCCTTTCTCGCCAGCCGCGTCATCGGCGCATTTGAGGGCAGTATCGAAAAAATCGTCGCACTCGCCGCGCTGATGCCCATCGTCGCCGGCATCGGCGGCAATTCGGGCAATCAAACCATTACCATGATTGTCCGCGCGATGGCGATGGGGCAGTTGACTGGGATGCAGGCGGGACGGTTGTTGAAAAAAGAAGTCGGCGTCGCCTTGGTCAACGGCATCATCTGGGGAACGGTCATGGGCGTCGTGTCATGGCTGCTGTACGGCAGTATCGGCATCGGCTTGGTGATGGTCGCCGCGATGACGCTGAACCTCTTGCTTGCCGCCTCGGTCGGCGTACTCATCCCCGTCATCATGGAAAAATCCGGCCGCGACCCTGCTTTGGGCAGTTCGGTGCTGATTACGGCGGTAACGGATTCCGGCGGTTTTCTGATTTTCTTGGGGCTGGCAACGATGTTCTTGTTGTAAGGTCGTCTGAAAAGCGGACGGGAAAGATAAAAGGTCGTCTGAAACCATGTGATTATGGGTTTCAGACGACCTTTTTAACTTTTATGGTGGAGTAACGTGAGTCTAAGAGAAGCAAAGAACTTTCTCACTGAGTACCACAAAAAACTTCCTTGACGGATAAATCCACCGCGACGGCGGGTAGGGCGCGTGATACTGCTGCGGATTGTAGCGTGGGCTTTGCCCACGGAATCATCTGTTTGGTTTTCGAGTCGGGCGATAACATGGCGTTTTTTTCGTGGGCAGAGCCCACGCTACGGCTGGGTGAGGTCGTCTGAAACCATGTGATTATGGGTTTCAGACGACCTTTTTGTGTTTTATGGTGGATGAACGTGAGTCCGAGATAAGCAAACAATTTCCCTTTAAATACAAAAAATTTTCTTGATAAGTAAATTCAACGGGCGACGGGTAGGGCGTGGCAATGCCTGCCGCGGATTGTAGCGTGGGCTTTGCCCACGGGATTGATGGCTTGGTTCCCGAGTAGGGCGATATATGGCGTTTTTTTTCGTGGGCGGAGCCCACGCTACGGCTGGGGTGAGGTCGTCTGAAATCATGGGGTGATGGGTTTCAGACGACCTTTTATATTTAAAACTACATATGACTACATTTTTAAATATTATAGTTTTAATTGTAAATCATGATGTTATTTTAGTTCTGGTCGTCTGAAAAGGGAGTAGGTGGAAAATAGGGCGGTTTGGGCGGTGTGGATACCTATTTTCGCACTTGAACAAAAATTCCTGATAAATGAATTAATTATATTTGTTTTTGAGATGGATTGTTTAAAAACGTTCTGATTGGTTGATAGCGATGTAGGCTTTTTCAGATAAGGATTTGGGGTGTTTTGAGGCGGGAGTTTGGGGTTTTGTTTCTGAAGTATTGTTCATTAATGATTGAATTTTTTAAAAATATTTTAGAAAAAGTGTTTGACAGCCTGAAAATTATTTTTTAAATTTGTCCATACTTATAAAAACTACATTACACTACAAAGGAACCCTATCATGAATCTGTACCAAACTTCTCCGTCTTGTTATAGATCGTCTTCTATCTCTGCCGCATCCGTTGCCGTCTGCTTTTGGGCAGTCGCGGCGGTCTGACGGCTCTTCGCCCGAATCGGGGGTTCCGCATTTCTACGGACGGTTTGGGTTTTGAAAATTCTGTCTTTCCAACTGTATTTCCTTTCCGAATTTAAAAATTATTAAAAATTCCTTATACCTCCGCCTTAGCTGAATTGTTTGTATTGAAGTTGTTAACTGATTGTTTTTATTGATTTTGATTTTTCAGACGACCTGATGGGTTTGGGTTTTGAAAGGTCGTCTGAAAACGGTTTTGAAACCATTGTTTCTTTTTGAACGGTTCGTTTCAGGTTTCGCGGAAACTGGGCCGCTGAGTCGATACTGAAAAAATCTAATCTACAAAGGAGAATTAACATGAGCCAACTTTCTGCCGGCACCCGTTTCCGCCAAGCTGTGAAGGAGTCGAATCCCCTTGCCGTGGTCGGCTGTGTGAACGCTTATTTTGCGCGGCTGGCGACGCAGAGCGGGTTTAAGGCGGTGTATCTGTCGGGCGGCGGCGTAGCGGCCTGTTCGTGCGGGATTCCGGATTTGGGTATTACCACGATGGAAGATGTGCTGATTGATGCGCGGCGGATTACGGACAATGTGGATACGCCTTTGCTGGTGGACATCGATGTCGGTTGGGGCGGGGCGTTCAATATCGCGCGCACGATTCGCAACTTCGAGCGTGCGGGCGTGGCGGCGGTGCATATCGAAGATCAGGTGGCGCAGAAGCGTTGCGGTCATCGTCCGAATAAAGCCATTGTTTCTAAAGATGAAATGGTTGACCGCATTAAAGCCGCCGTGGATGCGCGCGTGGATGAGAATTTTGTGATTATGGCGCGGACGGACGCGCTGGCGGTGGAAGGTTTGGATGCCGCCATCGAGCGGGCGCAGGCTTGCGTGGAAGCGGGCGCGGACATGATTTTCCCCGAAGCGATGACGGATTTGGCGATGTACCGGCAATTTGCGGATGCGGTGAAAGTACCTGTGTTGGCGAACATTACCGAATTCGGCGCGACGCCGCTTTATACGCAGCGCGAGCTGGCGGACAACGGCGTGTCGCTGGTGCTGTATCCGCTCTCGTCGTTCCGCGCCGCGAGCAAGGCCGCGCTGAATGTTTATGAGGCGATTATGCGCGACGGCACGCAAGCGGCGGTGGTCGATACCATGCAGACCCGCGCCGAGCTTTACGAGCATTTGAATTATCACGACTTCGAGCAGAAGCTGGATAAATTGTTTCAGAAGTAAAAAACCGTTTTCAGACGACCCTCAACCTTGAATAGGCCGTCTGAAAACACAAAACCCATAAAAACACAAAGGAGAAATACCATGACTGCAACCCCCGAAACCCCGACCTTCAAACCGAAAAAATCCGTTGCCCTCTCCGGCGTGGCGGCGGGCAATACCGCGCTGTGTACCGTCGGCCGTACCGGCAACGATTTGAGCTACCGCGGTTACGACATCCTCGATTTGGCGCAGAAATGCGAGTTTGAAGAAGTCGCCTACCTGCTGATTCACGGCCACCTGCCCAACAAATCCGAACTCGCCGCCTACAAAACCAAGCTCAAATCCATGCGCGGCCTGCCTATCCGCGTGATTAAGGTGTTGGAAAGCCTGCCTGCGCACACGCATCCGATGGACGTCATGCGTACCGGCGTGTCCATGCTCGGCTGCGTCCATCCCGAACGCGAAAGCCACCCCGAAAGCGAAGCGCGCGACATTGCGGACAAACTCATCGCCAGCCTCGGCAGCATCCTGCTCTACTGGTATCAATATTCGCACAACGGCAAACGCATCGATGTCGAAAGCAAAGAAGACACCATCGGCGGCCACTTCCTGCACCTGTTGCACGGCAAACGCCCGACCGAATCGCAGGTGAAAGCCATGCACGTTTCGCTGATTCTGTATGCGGAACATGAGTTCAACGCTTCCACCTTCACCGCCCGTGTGATTGCCGGTACGGGGTCGGACATGTATTCCTGCATCACCGGCGCCATCGGCGCGCTTAAAGGCCCGAAACACGGCGGCGCGAACGAAGTCGCCTACGACATCCAAAAACGCTACCGCAACGCCGACGAAGCCGAAGCCGACATCCGCGAACGCATCTCCCGCAAGGAAATCGTTATCGGGTTCGGCCATCCGGTTTACACCATTTCCGACCCGCGCAACGTCGTGATTAAAGAAGTGGCGCGCGGTTTGAGCCGGGAAGCAGGCGACATGCGCCTGTTCGACATCGCCGAACGCTTGGAGAGCGTGATGTGGGAAGAGAAAAAAATGTTCCCGAACTTAGACTGGTTCTCCGCCGTGTCCTACCAAAAACTCGGCGTCCCGACCGCCATGTTCACGCCGCTGTTTGTGATTTCGCGCTCCACAGGCTGGGCGGCACACGTCCTCGAACAGCGTAAAGACGGCAAAATCATCCGTCCGAGTGCGAACTACACCGGCCCTGAAGATTTGGCGTTTGTGGAGATTGAAGAACGCTGATGATTTTCAGACGACCTTGTTTGTACAAGGTCGTCTGAAAAAAGAAATTTAATGAATTTATTGGCACACTAATTATTAATGCGGAACATTTGATGGATAAGGACAAGGGGTCTTATGCGGGTATTCCTGTACAAAATACCAAAGAGTTAGTTTGGCAGAAAATACAAGACATACCTATTTCTGAATGTGGGGAACCGTTGGTCAGTGTTGGTAATACCGGACGCATTCGTGTCAATCCTGTTTATTTTTCCCAGGGTATTGAAGGTGCAATAAATACTGTTTTATTGCGTAGAAGTGTTGCTGATAGGCTGACTCAGGTTGTCTCTTTGCTGCCAGAAATGTACGGATTGGAAATTTTTGATGGTTGGCGTCCTGTCATAGTGCAAAGAGCATTACGAGAAAATATGAAGCAAGAAATTGAAAAACGCCATCCGGAATATGATGAAGTTCAAGTTAGAGAAGCACTGGACTGTTTTGCTGCTGATCCAGATCGGGCAGGAATGCCTCTGCCCCATTTGACAGGCGGATCTGTTGATGTCGGATTGTTTGATATAAAAAGTGGCAAAAGTTTGGATATGGGAAGTGAGTTTGATGCAACCGGACATTTATCTTATAGCGATGCTTTAGAGAAAGAAGGTGAGTATTTCTCCTCTGCTCGTAATTTACGCCGGATTTTGATTCATGCGATGAAAGAGGCAGGATTTAGTAATTTGCCAACCGAATGGTGGCATTTCGATTATGGCAACCAAAATTGGGCTTATTTTACCCAACAAAGCAACGCAGTTTTTGGGGCGGTAGAAGAGCAGGATACTTAAATTAAAATAAAAATTGGGAGGAAAAATGCAAACTTTAATTTCAACAGATAATCATTTGCTGCTGTGGGCTTTTGTTATGTTGGCTGCCGCTGCTGCAATTTTTATCGAGCAAAACAGTCGCTTGGCTGGGAAAGTCCCTGGTGCAGTATTAGCTTTATTGATTGCGTTGATTGCTTCTAATTTAGGTGTTATTCCCACGGATGCTCCAGTATTTGATGCTGTATGGTCTTATATTGTACCGCTTGCTATTCCGTTGTTATTGTTTCAATTAGATCTTCATGCTCTATTTAAGGAAAGTGGACGTATGCTGTTTATTTTCCTGATTAGTTCACTAGGGACGGTCATTGGAACGCTTGTCTCATTTGCACTATTGAAAAACTATATTCCTGAGCTGGATAAAGTTGCCGGAATGATTTCAGCTTCTTATACAGGAGGTGGTGTCAATTTTGCAGCCATGTCAGCTAAGCTTAACCCTGCTAAAGATGTTATTGCAGCAACAATAGTTGCTGATAATTTGATGATGGCTTGTTACTTTTTTATTTTGATTGGTATCTCTTCCTCATATTGGGTCAGAAAAGTTTGGGGAAGTCCATATCAGGATAAATTGGAGCAGGAGTATCATGATCCGAGTGTGAATAAGGCTGCCGAGTATTGGAAACCTAAATCCATTTCGCTACAGAGTATAGCCTTATCTTTGGCTGCATCGATTTTGCTGGTCGCAGTTTCATTCTCATTATCCAGTTTTTTGCAAAATCATTTTCAAAGTGTTGATGGTGTTGCATTAAAAATGCTGACAGGTTTAATTAGTGACAAATATTTGCTGTTAACGACATTTACATTGGCAGTTGTTTTATTTTTCCGTAAAGGCATTCAAAAACTAGATGGCAGTCAAGAATTAGGGACATATTGTATTTATCTGTTTTTTGTTGTGATTGGTGTTCCTGCCTCTATACCGTTAATTATTAAAACAGCACCATTACTCTTTGTTTTTACTTTGATTATTGCGGTATTAAATTTGTTACTGACGTTAGTGTTAGGCAAGCTGTTCAAATTCAGTATTGAAGAAATTGTATTGGCTTGTAATGCCAATATTGGAGGGCCGACTACTGCAGCAGCCTTAGCCATCAGTAAAGGTTGGCGTGATTTAGTCGGTGCAATTTTGTTAATTGGTACTGTAGGCTACATTATCGGTAACTATATAGGTTCGTTTGTATATGCCCTATTGAGCTGAAGACTAATCTAACAATCCATGAACCTTTTCAGACGACCCCCTTCAAAAAACGTCGTCTGAAACCCCAAACCACAAGAAAAATAGATCCACAGGAGAACTGAACATGGCTGCCAACCAACGTTACCGCAAACCGCTGCCCGGTACGGATTTGGAATACTACGACGCGCGCGCGGCGTGTGAGGACATCAAGCCCGGCTCTTACGACAAGCTGCCTTACACGAGCCGTATTTTGGCGGAGAACTTGGTCAACCGCGCGGACAAGGTCGATTTGCCGACGCTGCAAAGCTGGCTGGGCCAGCTGATAGAGGGTAAACAGGAAATCGACTTTCCGTGGTATCCCGCACGGGTGGTGTGCCATGATATTTTGGGGCAAACCGCGCTGGTGGATTTGGCGGGTTTGCGCGATGCGATTGCAGAGAAGGGCGGTGATCCGTCCAAAGTGAATCCTGTGGTGCAGACGCAGCTTATCGTCGACCACTCGCTGGCGGTGGAATGCGGCGGCTACGACCCCGATGCGTTCCGCAAAAACCGCGAAATCGAAGACCGCCGCAACGAAGACCGTTTCCACTTTATCAACTGGACGAAAACCGCTTTTGAAAATGTGGACGTGATTCCGGCGGGCAACGGCATCATGCACCAAATCAATCTGGAAAAAATGTCGCCCGTCGTCCAAGTCAAAAACGGCGTGGCGTTCCCCGACACCTGCGTCGGCACGGATTCGCACACGCCGCACGTCGATGCGCTGGGCGTGATTTCCGTAGGCGTGGGCGGTTTGGAAGCGGAAACGGTGATGCTGGGGCGCGCGTCCATGATGCGCCTGCCCGATATTGTCGGCGTGGAGCTGACGGGCAAACGGCAGGCGGGCATTACGGCGACAGATATTGTGTTGGCGCTGACCGAGTTTCTGCGCAAAGAACGCGTGGTCGGGGCGTTTGTCGAATTTTTCGGCGAGGGCGCAAGAAGCCTGTCCATCGGCGACCGCGCGACCATTTCCAACATGACGCCGGAGTTCGGCGCGACTGCCGCCATGTTCGCCATCGACGAGCAAACCATTGATTATTTGAAACTGACCGGACGCGACGACGCGCAGGTGAAATTGGTGGAAACCTACGCCAAAACCGCGGGGCTGTGGGCGGACGACCTGAAAACCGCCGTTTATCCGCGCGTGTTGAAGTTTGATTTGAGCAGCGTAACGCGCAACATGGCAGGCCCGAGCAACCCGCACGCGCGTTTTGCCACCGTCGATTTGGCAGCGAAAGGGCTGGCGAAGCCCTACGAAGAGCCTTCAGACGGCCTCATGCCCGACGGCGCGGTCATCATCGCCGCGATTACCAGTTGCACCAACACTTCCAACCCGCGCAACGTCGTTGCCGCCGCACTCTTGGCGCGCAATGCCAACCGCTTCGGGCTGAAACGCAAACCGTGGGTTAAAACCTCGTTCGCCCCCGGCTCGAAAGTGGCGGAAATCTATTTGAAAGAAGCGGGGCTGTTGCCCGAAATGGAAAAACTCGGCTTCGGCATCGTCGCCTTCGCCTGCACTACCTGCAACGGCATGAGCGGCGCGCTCGACCCGAAAATCCAGCAGGAAATCATAGACCGCGATTTGTACGCCACTGCCGTACTGTCGGGCAACCGCAACTTCGACGGCCGCATTCACCCGTATGCGAAACAGGCATTTTTAGCCAGCCCGCCGCTGGTGGTGGCATACGCCATCGCGGGCAGCATCCGTTTCGATATTGAAAACGACGTACTCGGCGTTTCAGACGACGGCAAGGAAATCCGCCTGAAAGACATCTGGCCGACCGACGAAGAAATCGATGCCGTCGTTGCCGAATATGTGAAACCGCAGCAGTTCCGCGACGTGTATGTACCGATGTTCGACACCGGCAAAGCGCAAAAAGCCCCCAGTCCGCTGTACGACTGGCGTCCGATGTCCACCTACATCCGCCGTCCGCCCTATTGGGAAGGCGCGCTGGCGGGCGCACGCAGCCTGACGGGAATGCGCCCCTTGGCGATTCTGCCCGACAACATCACCACCGACCACATTTCGCCTTCCAACGCGATTCTGGCGGCGAGTGCGGCGGGCGAATATCTGGCGAAAATGGGTTTGCCCGAAGAAGACTTCAATTCCTACGCCACCCACCGCGGCGACCACCTCACCGCCCAACGCGCCACCTTCGCCAATCCCAAATTGTTTAACGAAATGGTGAAAAACGAAGACGGCAGCGTGCGCCAAGGCTCGCTCGCCCGTGTCGAACCCGAAGGCGAAACCATGCGCATGTGGGAAGCCATCGAAACCTATATGAACCGCAAACAGCCGCTCATCATCATCGCCGGTGCGGACTACGGACAAGGCTCCAGCCGCGACTGGGCGGCGAAGGGCGTAAGGCTGGCGGGCGTGGAAGCCATTGCCGCCGAAGGTTTCGAGCGCATCCACCGCACCAACCTCATCGGCATGGGCGTATTGCCGCTGCAATTCAAAGCCGGCACCAACCGCCATACACTGCAACTGGACGGCACGGAAACCTACGACGTGGTCGGCGAACGCAAACCGCGCGGCGACCTGACCCTCGTCATCCACCGTAAAAACGGCGAGACCGTCGAAGTCCCCGTTACCTGCCGCCTCGATACCGCAGAGGAAGTGCTGGTGTACGAAGCCGGCGGCGTGCTGCAACGGTTTGCACAGGATTTTTTGGAAGGGAACGCGGCGTAAAATAGAGAGGGCATTGTTACATTATGGTAATAATGCCTATCTTGACCTTAGTCCAAAAGAAGAATTATTAGGTATTTTATGCAGTTATATTGAACACAGATGATTAATGGTATTTGGGATTTAAATACTAAACGTTTAAATATAGAGAATTTTATGATGAATATTGAAGAAGTAAGAAAGATTTTGGCAGATAAGGCTGTAGGTATGATAGAAGAATTTTCAAGAAAAGCTGTCAGTCAAATTTATTATTTAATCGATGAGAAAAATGAAAAATTTGAGGGTATTGGTAGTGGGATATTTTGTGAGTATAAAGGAGAGCAATATTTTATCACTGCTCAACATTGTTTTGATAAAGTTTATGCTTTAGATAAATTTTGGGTTTTTTCAGAATCTAAGAAAGAAATTGTTAGTCTAGCGAATAAAGGAATATTTTGTGAAGTATATTCTGGAAATGAAGATACTATAGATGATGATATACGTATTTTTAGAGTAAGTTCAGGGATAGAGTATTTTCATTTTAATAGAATAGAAGAATTAGATTATTATTTAAAAAATGATAATGTTTATTATGGAGTTGCAGTTGGTTTTCCTTCTAATAAAAATAAAGAAAATAATGTGTATAGAAAAAAAGGGAAGTATCTACTATCACATGGTTCTATTCATGAACTACCGGAAAATATTTTAAGGAAATTGGGCGTTGAGAATATAGAGCACAATGTTATCTTAGATTTAGGGGCGGAAACAATTACTGAAAATGGGACAGCAGGAAGTTTTATTAATCCCAAAGGTATGAGTGGTGGAGCACTATTCTTGGTTGATTTTGATGATACTCATGAAACTAAAGAACCAGTTTTAATGGGTATGTTAGTAGAAAATCATAAAGTATTAGGAAAATCTAGATACTATATCGCAATACATATAAAGCAAATTATTAGGAAAATAGCATCATTTGCTCGGAAGGAGAAATCCAAAATGCCGCAAATCAAAATCCCCGCCGTTTACTACCGCGGCGGCACATCCAAAGGCGTGTTTTTTAAACGTTCCGACCTGCCCGAAGCGGCGCGGGAAGCGGGCAGCGCGCGCGACAAAATCCTGTTGCGCGTACTCGGCAGCCCGGACCCCTACGGCAAGCAGATAGACGGTTTGGGCAACGCCAGTTCGTCCACCAGCAAGGCGGTGATTTTGGACAAGTCCGAACGCGCCGACCACGATGTCGATTACCTTTTCGGGCAAGTTTCCATCGACAAGCCTTTCGTCGATTGGAGCGGCAACTGCGGCAACCTCACCGCCGCCGTGGGCGCGTTCGCCATCGAGCAGGGCTTGGTCGATAAAGGCAAAATCCCTTCAGACGGCATCTGCACGGTGAAAATCTGGCAGAAAAACATCGGCAAAACCATCATCGCCCATGTTCCGATGCAAAACGGCGCAGTCTTGGAAACGGGCGATTTCGAGCTGGACGGCGTTACCTTTCCCGCCGCCGAAGTGCAAATCGAATTCCTCGATCCCGCCGACGGCGAAGGCAGTATGTTTCCGACCGGCAACTTGGTGGACGAGTTGGACGTTCCGGACATTGGTCGTCTGAAAGCCACGCTCATCAACGCGGGCATTCCGACCGTTTTCCTGAACGCCGCCGACTTGGGCTACACGGGCAAAGAGTTGCAGGACGACATCAACAACGATGCCGCCGCGCTGGAAAAATTCGAGAAAATCCGCGCTTACGGTGCGCTGAAGATGGGTTTGATTAACGACGTGTCCGAAGCCGCCGCCCGCGCGCACACGCCGAAAGTCGCCTTCGTCGCCCCCGCCGCCGATTACACCGCCTCCAGCGGCAAAACCGTGAACGCCGCCGACATCGATCTGCTGGTACGCGCCCTGAGCATGGGCAAACTGCACCACGCGATGATGGGCACCGCCTCGGTCGCCATCGCCGCCGCCGCCGCCGTTCCCGGCACGCTGGTTAACCTCGCCGCAGGCGGCGGAACGCGCAACGAAGTGCGCTTCGGCCATCCTTCCGGCACATTGCGCGTCGGCGCGTCGGCAGAGTGTTCGGACGGCATTTGGGCAGTGAAAAAAGCCGTCATGAGCCGCAGCGCACGCGTGATTATGGAAGGGCGGGTCAGGGTGCCTGAGGATTGTTTTTAAATCGACGTAACGAGGGTTTACCCGCAAAACCCAAAGAGGTCGTCTGAAACACACCCCGCCCAACGCCCATCCTTTTTCAGACGATCCCACCAAAAAAACAACCACAAAATACAAGGAGAAACATCATGTCCGACCAACTCATCCTCGTCCTGAACTGCGGCAGTTCCTCGCTCAAAGGCGCCGTTATCGACCGCAAAAGCGGCAGCGTCGTCCTAAGCTGCCTCGGCGAACGTTTGGGTACGCCCGAAGCCGTCATCACCTTCAACAAAGACGGCAACAAACGCCAAGTTCCCCTGAGTGGCCGCAACTGCCACGCCGGCGCGGTGGGTATGCTGTTGAACGAACTGGAAAAACACGGCCTGCACGACCGCATTAAAGCCATCGGCCACCGCATCGCCCACGGCGGCGAAAAATATCACGAGTCCGTCCTCATCGACCAAGACGTCCTCGACGAGTTGAAAGCCTGCATCCCGCTCGCCCCGCTGCACAACCCCGCCAACATCAGCGGCATCCTCGCCGCGCAGGAACACTTCCCCGGCCTGCCCAACGTCGGCGTGATGGACACCTCGTTCCACCAAACCATGCCCGAACGCGCCTACACCTACGCCGTGCCACGCGAATTGCGCAAAAAACACTCCTTCCGCCGCTACGGCTTCCACGGCACCAGTATGCGCTATGTCGCCCCCGAAGCCGCGCGGATTTTGGGCAAACCGCTGGAAGACCTGCGCATGATCGTCGCCCACCTCGGCAACGGCGCGTCCATCACCGCCATCCGAAACGGCAAATCCGTCGATACCAGCATGGGCTTCACCCCCATCGAAGGCCTCGTCATGGGCACCCGCTGCGGCGACATCGACCCCGGCGTGTACAGCTACCTGACCGCCCATGCCGGCATGAACATCGAGCAAGTCGATGAAATGCTGAATAAAAAATCAGGATTGCTCGGCATCTCCGAACTCTCCAACGACTGCCGCACCCTCGAAATCGCCGCCGACGAAGGCCACGAAGGCGCACGCCTCGCCCTCGAAGTCATGACCTACCGCCTCGCCAAATACATCGCCTCCATGTCGGTCGCCTGCGGCGGCATAGATGCCCTCGTCTTCACCGGCGGCATCGGCGAAAACTCCCGCAACATCCGCGCCAAAACCGTTGCCTACCTCGACTATTTGGGTTTGCACATCGACACCAAAGCCAATATGGAAAAACGCTACGGCAACTCAGGCATCATCAGCCCGACAGGTTCCACACCCGCCGTTTTGGTCGTGCCGACCAACGAAGAACTGATGATCGCCCTCGACACCGCCGCACTGGCAGGCTTTTTGCAAGAAGCAGGCTAGGGGATAGGGCAGAGCGTTTTTGAAAGAGAGAAGAGGTCGTCTGAAAGATGGGTTTCAGACGACCTCTTGCCATATCAGCAATCCTGTTCCTTCCCCCGTCTGGCGGGGGAAGGCTAGGATGGGGGTGGCTTTTTTGTTTGGGAAAAATCAAATTCGTGTGGTCCATAGAGCCACCCTCTCCCCAACCCTCTCCCGCCAGACGGGAGAGGGGGCAGGTTGCGGTAGATGTGGAAAAGTATGGAAGGGGATAGCGGCGGATGTGAGATGGTTGCTGTTATTTGAACTCATTAAACGAGGTCGTCTGAAATCTAAAATCCTTATTTTCAGACGACCTCTTTATGTTCCCATCCATCCAATAAAACGCCTCAAAACTGTTTCTTCACGCCCAACATGATTTCGTTTTGGCGGTAGCGGTAGAACACGGAATTGCTTTTGACGGTGGTGTGTTTGAAGCGCAGTTCGGGGTAGAAGCCGCTGATGTGCCATTGTCTGAAGCCTGCGGCGGCGAGCCAGACGGTTTGGCGGTCGCTGCGTCTTTGTCCGTCTGCGGCGATGCCTGCGCGGTCGTAGAGGTTGCGCCGTTTCATGACGAGGGCGTTGAGGTAGGTGCCGTTGTCAAACAGGGTGTATAAGCCTGTGCGGAGGGTGTATTCGCGGTGGTCGGATGTGCCGCCGTTGTATGTGCGGCGGGTGTAGTCGGAGCCTGCGAACACGCCGGTTTTCGGGGTCAGGGCGTATTCTGCGCCCAAGCCTGTGCGGTATTCGGTGTAGTCGGCGGCGTAGGTTTTCGCGGTGCCTCTGTGGCGGTAGCGTTTGCCCGACCAGTCGGCGTTGACCTGCCATTTGGGGTTGATGGTATGCGTCCACGAGGTTTCGGCGCCGTAGGCGTTGTAGTAGGTGTGGCGGTTGCGCCGTTCGTGTTCGTAAACGGGCATCAGCGAGAGGCGGCTTTGTGCGTCGGCGTATTCGTAGCCGGCAGACAGTGTGCCTGTTTGGCTGCCGTAGTCGGACAGGGCGGCGTCTGTGTCTTTGCGGCGGTAGTGCGTGCCGTAGGCGAGGAGGTTGGTTTTGAGGCTGTGGTGTCCTTTAATGGGGGTGATTTTGCCTGCGCTCAGGCTGTAATTCCATACGGGGGAACGGATGGGGTCGGGCAGGTTTTGGTAGGCGAGGCATTGGCCGTTAAGCGGCAGAATGCAGCGGACGGAGCCGTCGGATTGGTTGATGTTGCTGTTGTAGCCGTAAGCGATGCCGATTTGTCCGTGCCAGCGGCTGCGTTTGTCGATTTCGCCGAGGTATTGTCCGATCAGGGCGCGGGTTTCTTCTGGGATGTCGGCGGCTTGGGCGCGGGCGAATGCGCTTCGGGCTTCGCGGTTTTGGTTGTCTTCGGTATAAAGGCGCGCGGTTTCGAGCAGGATGCGCGGGTTGGCGGGGTCGAGTGCTTCTGCCGATTGCAGGTTTCGCAAGGCTTCGGCGAGGCGTCCTTCGGCGCGTTGTTTCAAACCGAGCACCAATTTGGGTAGGGCGGGATTGTGGCCGGGCAGGGCGGCGTAGCGCGTGGCGAAGCGTTCTGCCTTTTTCCATTGACGCTCGTTAATGGCATGATAAATCGCGCTTTCCAGCTCTTCGGTATTGTTGCCTACGGTGTAAATCTGACCGCCGATGCGGATGTATGCGTCGTCGTTTTCGATGTCGCCTGCGGGTGTGCCGCCGTCCAGCCAGCCGCTTTCCCGATATTGCTGCTGCACGCGCCCGTTTTCTTCAGACAGGCGGCGCAAGTCGTCGCTGTCTGCGTGGGCGGACAGGGGCAGCAGAGCGAGCAGGAGGAGGCAGGATTTGTTCATTCGTTTTCTTTCGGGCTGGTGTGTGGTGGGTAAATTTCGGACGAGGCGGGTTTGTGGCGAAGCGGAGCGGTCGTCTGAAAAGATGCGATTTTGAATATCGCTTTGTTTGTAATCTGTTTCTGTTTTCAGACGACCCTTGAGGTAATGAGAAGCACAAAAGGTCGTCTGAAAGCGGAAGCTGCGGAAATCCGTCCTCAGCTTGCCATAAAACGGGGAAAGCACGGCAATCCGCGCCTTCCCCGTTGTTCTATCGACGGTTTATTGTTTTACGCCGCCGAAGGAGATGTCATCGGCGCGGCTTTCCGTACCACGGGTCGCAATACCCGCCAATGCGGCGGCATTTTGACCGTAGAACTGACCTTTGATGCCTTCGCGGTTGCGGGCGGCATCAGAGGCGAAAGTACCGTTGCGGTTGTCGATTTTCACGCCGGCAAAGTCCAGAGTGTCGGTATGGCGCGCCAGTTTGCCGGTCATGCTGCCGCTGTCGCCTGAACCGAAATAGGCTTTGACGGTACCGGTATAGATATCGCGTTCGCCGGCTTTATGACCGTTGACACCGACTACGTTGTAAGTCGCGGTTGCCAAGCCTTTGGTGCTGCCGGTCGGGTTTTTGCCATAGAACCAGGCAGGATGCGCGTTGCCTTTGACATGCGCAGTAGCGGCGGCTTCTGAAGCAGGCGCCCATTCGCCGAAGAATACATTGCCCGAAGCGGTCGGGATTTTGCCGACGGTCAGCAAGCCTTTTCCTTTGCCGTCTTCAGTGTTCAGGCTGAACAGCTCGATCTGATTGATGCGGCGTTCGCGGATGACGCGCTCGCCCTTGCCTTCGATTCTGTCGATAACAAACAGGATTTCTTTGTTTTTCAGGTTGTCGGCATCAGCAACGCGGACGGAATTTTTGACTGTATATTGAGGTTTTGCCACTGCGTTGTTTGGATTGTAGGCAGGAGGTGCGTCAGCTGTGGTCATGACGCCGACAGGTGTTGTCGAAGTACGTTTGCCATAAATTGGCTCAGAGTAAGGGAAGTTACCATTGTTGACGACAGGTTTAGACGGAGGAGGTGCAATCGGTTTGCCGATAGGGCGGGCAGGAGGTTGGGAAGCTGTGCTCATCACACCACTGTCCGGTATCGAAACATTGCCGTCGATTGGCATGGAGTAAGGGAAATTTTGGTTAGCCAATGGCGCACGTTGTGGAGGAGGTGCAGTCGGTTTGACCGGACGTGCAGGAGGCAGGGTTGCGCCCGCCAACGTCATTACGTCGTCGTGTGCTTTCAAATAAGGTTTGCCGTCGCGCGCTGCGTTAGGATTAATCGGCATGGAATAGGGGAAATTGTGGTTGTCCAAAGTGCTGCGTGCGGGTGTAGAGGTGGGGCGGGAAGCGTCATATGCAAACGCAGAATGCGCTGTGATAACCGCCGTCGCTGCAAAACAGGTTTTTAGAATAGAGGAAGTTATTTTTTTCATAGCAATACTCTTGTCGATAATTAATTAGGATATTGTCTGTATGCGTGCAACAATAAACTGCTTGATGAAACAAGCTGATACATACAGGGGAGGCGAGGATAGCATGACAAGGGGGAAATGTAAAAAAATTACTCTGGGATTATGAATATAAACTGATATTACTCAACTAGATTAAATTTAATAAGGCGATTTACCCATGACTTGATGAATGCCGAAGGATTAAAATAGAAAATGTCCACCTCCTGACATTTGTCACATCTGTTATAAAAAAGGTCGTCTGAAACCCGTGTAATAGGTTTCAGACGACCTTTCTATT
The DNA here is from genome assembly GCA_001809325.1 of Neisseria sp. HMSC077D05. Lineage (GTDB taxonomy): Bacteria > Pseudomonadota > Gammaproteobacteria > Burkholderiales > Neisseriaceae > Neisseria. The sequence goes on from KV797061.1 coordinate 21,628, forward strand.
ATCAGGCGTTGTTTACCTGTTTCTCAAGATTATGCTTCTTTGTTTTCAGTAGCTTTTTGACGCAGACGCAGACTCAATTCGCGCAGTTGTTTGTCGTCCACCGCATTTGGCGCGTTAGTCAGCAGACATTGGGCGCGTTGGGTTTTCGGGAAGGCAATCACGTCGCGGATGGACTCGGCGCCGGTCATCAGTGTTACCAGACGGTCGAGGCCGAATGCCAAGCCGCCGTGCGGAGGCGCGCCGAATTTCAGGTTATCCAAGAGGAAGCCGAATTTTTCCTGTTGCTCTTCGGGGCTGATTTTCAGAGCGGTGAACACTTTTTCCTGTACGTCGGCACGGTGGATACGGATGGAACCGCCACCGATTTCCCAGCCGTTCAACACCATGTCGTAGGCGCGGGCCAGGCAGTTTTCAGGATCGGATGCCATCAGGTCTTCATGACCGGGCTTGGGCGAGGTGAACGGATGGTGCATGGCTGCCCAGCGGTCGCCGTCTTCGTCGTATTCGAACATCGGGAAATCGACGACCCACAAAGGTTTCCATTCGTCCACGAAGTAGCCGTTTTCCGCGCCGTGTTCCAAACCGACTTTGATACGCAGCGCGCCGATGGCTTCGTTCACGACTTTGGCTTTGTCTGCGCCGAAGAAGATGATGTCGCCGTTTTGCGCGCCGGTACGCGCAATGATTTCTTTCAGGGCGTTTTCAGACAGGAATTTCACGATTGGAGATTGCAGGCCGCTGTCTTCGCCGTTGGAAAGGTTGCTGACATCGTTCACTTTGATGTACGCCAAACCTTTCGCGCCGTAGATGCCGACAAATTTGGTGTATTCGTCGATTTCTTTGCGGCTGAATTTTGCACCGTTCGGTACGCGCAAGGCAACCACGCGGCCGCCCTTCATGTCGGCTGCGCCACGGAAGACTTTGAATTCTTCCGTTTTCATCAGGTCGGTCAGCTCGGTAAATTTCAGGCTGATGCGCATATCGGGTTTGTCGGAACCGTAGTAGAACATGGCTTCGGCGTAAGGCATACGCGGGAAATCGCCCAAGTCCACGCCCAGCGCGTCTTGGAAGACTTGTTTTGCCATGCCTTCGGTGATGTCCATGATTTCATCCTCGTTCAAGAACGAGGTTTCCAAGTCGATTTGGGTGAATTCGGGCTGGCGGTCGGCGCGCAAGTCTTCGTCGCGGAAGCACTTGGTGATTTGGTAGTAACGGTCGAAACCCGCCACCATCAACAGTTGTTTGAACAATTGCGGCGATTGCGGCAGTGCGAAAAACTCGCCCGGATGAACGCGGCTCGGCACGAGGTAGTCGCGCGCGCCTTCGGGCGTGGAGCGGGTCAGCATCGGGGTTTCGATGTCGATGAAGCCTTGCGCGTCCAGATAACGGCGAACACCCATAGCGACTTGATAACGCAGGCGCAGGTTGCGCTGCATCACCGGACGGCGCAGGTCGATAACGCGGTTGGTCAGGCGTACGTTTTCGCTGATGTTTTCGTCGTCGATTTGGAACGGCGGCGTCGCAGCGGCGTTCAAGACTTCGATTTCTTTGGCGAGGATTTCGATTTTGCCGGAAATCATTTTGTCGTTGGTTGTGCCTTCGGGACGGTTGCGCACGCGGCCGGTAATGCTCAAAACGTATTCGTTGCGGGCGGAATCGGCAGTGGCAAATGCTTCGGGCGTGTCGGGGTCAATCACGACTTGGACAATGCCTTCGCGGTCGCGCAGGTCGATAAAAATCACACCGCCGTGGTCGCGTCGGCGGTGTACCCAGCCTTTGACGGTTACGGTTTGGTCTAAGTATTGCTCGCTGATCAGGCCGCAATAGTTGGTACGCATAAAATCACCTTTTTATATTGTTCAATTTGAAAAGAAGGAAAAGGTCGTCTGAAAAAGAGACCTTAATTGTTTTGTTCTGTATCGCCGTTTTCAGACGACCTGTGTTCTGCCAAAGCCTTGACCCGAACTTCATCCGGCATCACCATGCCCAACGAAATCACATATTTCAATGCTTCGTCCACGCTCATATCGAGTTCGCGCACGTCGCTCTTTTTCACCATGATGTAATAGCCGCCGGTCGGATTGGGCGTGGTCGGCACATAGACGGAAAGATAATCGTCATCGTGCGGCAGGCTGCCTTTGAGTTTGTCGGGGATGTGTCCTGAAACAAAGGCAATCGTCCAAATATTGGGTTGCGGAAACGGAACCAATACAGGCGTTCTGAACGAGCGGCTGCTGTCGGAAAGCAGGGACTCGGATACTTTTTTGACGCTGGAATAGATAGATTTGACGACTGGAATCCGTCCCAACAGGCTGTCCCATGCTGCGAGGATTTGACGCCCCAAAACGTTGGCGGCGAACACGCCGGTCAGAAACAAGACGACAATGGCGGCAATAATACCCAAGCCGGGAATGTTGAATCCCCAAAAATATTGAGGCTGCCATTGCTCGGGCAGCAGACTGATCAGCCGGTCGGCGGCAGATATGATATAGCTGACCGCCCAAATGGTTACGGTTATCGGCAGCCATACCAGCATGCCTGTAATCAGATATTTTTTTAATGCCTTGGCAACTTTTCCGCCTTCGGCCGTTTGTTCTGTCATCTTCTGTGTCATTCCGACAAATATCGCCCAAACGTTGCATTATACGCGTTTGGGCGATAGGAAACGAGTGTTTTTAATATGGAGAAGGTGCTTGTTTTGTTTTCAGACGACCTGTGTGCAACATGGTACCAAAGGTCGTCTGAAAACAGGGTAGAGCGTCAAATTCCATCCCAGTCGTTGAACATCAGGCCGATGCCGATGCCGTTTTGTTTGTGGTTGTAATCAATCAGGCTTTCGCCGTAGCCGTGAAAGCCGCGCACGACGCCTTTGAGTTTGCCTTTAATCGGGAAAGTATAGGCGGCTTCAACCGCGCCGTGTCCGGTTTTGGGATTGTAGCGCAGCAGGGACGAAATATTTTGTTTGTCGTTCAGGCGGTATTGCAGCTTCAAATCGCCATAACCCATATAGTCGGTAATGTCGGGATTGTCGTTGTTTTCACCGGTCTGATCGAATGCGCGCATCCACACGCGCGGGATAACGGTCAGTTTGCCCCATTCCATCCCCGCCAATGCGTAAACGCGGTTCCATGAGCGGGATTCGGGGCGGCTTTGTCCGTTGGATTGGTGGACGAAGCCTGCGCCGACCATCCGCAGTTTGCCGCCGAACGGCAAATCAGCCTTCACGGGCTGAGTCAGGAAGATTTCGGGTTCGTAATCGGTATTGCGGAACGGCGCGGATTTTCTGCCTTGGTTGTAAATCTGCCAATCGGATTTTTGGGTATAGCCGAACCACAAATCCGCGCGGGTTTTAAACAAATCTTCGGCGATTTTGCTTTTGAACGAAACTTGCAGTTTGGTTTCTATGTGTTTCTGTTCGCTGAATTTTTCCTGATTGGTCGTGCCGCGCGAAGGGGAATGGGGATACAGGTTGGGCGAGCTGTTGTACCATGCGGGCATCAGGTACATGGGATTGTGTTCGCGCACGCTCAACAAGCCGCGCGAGTCGTTTTTGTCCAAATCGTACATCAGGCTCAGCGGCGTGTAGGCATCGGCTGCGGTGCGGAGATTGTCTTCCGAAAGGGTGGATTGTTCTTTATTTTCGTCAAACACAATCGTCGCCGCTTTTTTCTCGCGGCTGGTGCTGATGGTTTTGGGCAAATCGACCGGCGCTTTGGCGGTTTCTTCGCGAATGACGGGCAGCGGTGCTTGCGGTGGCAGTTGTGCCGAGTAAATGCTGTCGTAACACGCCAAACGGGTGGCATTGTCTTGAATGGAGGTGCATTGCAAAGCCGTGTCGGCATAGGCGATAGGGGCGGCGGTTCCGCCGACAAGGATAAGCATCAAAGCGCGCCGACATTTAGATAATGACGGTTTTTTGTTCTTTAGGGCATCGCTTTGCGCCAAATTGTGTTTCAACATCTTGTTCATCATTTCATTCATGGGATTGCCGATTGGATGTTTTCAGACGACCTTTTGCCTGAAAATCGGGATTAATCGTTTGAAAAACAGATTAAACCGCATTTTACCGCCTTGCGCCGGTGTTACGGCAGGTCGTCTGAAAAGTTTACATCAACTTGCACCACATACGGCAATGCCCCTGAAAGGTTAAGACCTCAGGGGCATCGTTATCTGCTTGCCTGTCCCGACGCGATAACACGCCAAGGCGATGGGCGAAAAAGATTAAGCCAATGCTTTTACTTTGGCAGACAGACGGCTCTTATGGCGGGCTGCTTTGTTTTTGTGGAATACGCCTTTGTCAGCGATACGGTCGATGACTTTGACGGACTCTTGGTAAACTGCTTGAGCAGCAGCTTTGTCGCCGGCTTCAACTGCTTTCAACACTTTTTTCACTGCGGTACGGAATGCAGTACGCAGGCTAGCGTTGTGGGCGCGTTGTTTAACCGATTGGCGGGCACGTTTGCGGGCTTGTGCGCTGTTTGCCATATTGAATATCTCCTGAAAAATAAATTCTGTAAACGCGCAATTTTAAAGACAGATTCCTCTATATGCAAGTATTTTCTCTGTTTGCGCGCGCAAATCGCCCGTATTTTGCCCAAAAACGACATCTTGTGCAACGCCGTTTTCCCGAGTCTAAGAAATCGTGCCTTATTTCAATAAAAATCAGTCAGATATTGCTTTGAGTTCTTACCTACTTCCATTACAATAGCCCCGCTTTGCGCCGGGGTATTGATGGGGTGCAGAGTGTTCATTTTCTGTTAACAATCTTTCATCAGGAATCTGCCCGTATGAAAAAATCCCTTGAATTGTCAAACCAAGTGCAACGATTTT
>KV797062.1 GCA_001809325.1 Neisseria sp. HMSC077D05
ATGAGTGTCCAAGATTTGGGGGCCAGTTCAAAGTTTCAGACGACCTTTTTTTGTTTGAGGACAACTTCCCTCTAACACATCAGCCTAATCGCAAATCGAATATCCATCGGGACAAAACAACGTAACCACGGGCAATTTGGCGGACAGCATCATACCGTCCGCGCCGATTCCAAATATAGTGGATTAACTTTAAATCAGGACAAGGCGACGAAGCCACAGACAGTACAGATAGTACGGCACCGATTCACTTGGTGCTTCAGCACCTTAGAGAATCGTTCTCTTTGAGCCAAGGCGAGGTAACGCCGTCCTGGTTTAAAGTTAATCCACTATACATCTTAACCAAAAATAAATATTCTTATCTCATTAAGACACTCCCTAAAACATCCGCTAATTCTCCTCTAACATTCCCCCTCTAGAATGATGTTCAAGAAAAAAGAAAAACAAAAGTCTCCTCACATAACGAACGATAGTCTGCTCACACTGACACCGACGGAACATTATTTTCCCAACCATCGTTTTTCCCCTAAGGAGCGTATCATGAAACTGAATCTGCAAAAAACCACCGCTGCTGTTTTGGCTGTTTTGTTCAGCGCAGGCGTATTTGCCGCCAACGATTACTACAACCCGTTTGATTATGGTTACAAAAACCACAAATACGGCAAAAAATGGGGCAAACCCGCATCTGAAGCCGAAGGCGAAAAAGTGATGAAACACGCTGCCTACCGTTCAGGCGTACACTACACCAACGTCAACCGCATGCCCGGCAATGTAGACCGCAACGGCGTGAAAACCGTACAGGTTAACGATGCATACACCCGTCAAAACCTCGGCCGCTATGCCTTCAACACCATTAAGAGCGGCGGCTCTGAAGTGTACTACGGCGAGTGGGTCGGCAAAGAATACGCTAAAGGCACCAACCGCGGCGTTTTCTACTCTGGCGACAAACGCGCTACCTCTATGCCGGTATCAGGCGTAGCCAACTACGCAGTTAAAGGCATCAACAACTACACCGGCAACAACCCGATGGTGGGTACTTTACGCGCAGACTTCGGTCAACGCGTTTTGGCGGGTTCTATGAAGAACAACGCGGTAAACATGGATGTCCATGCCCGCATCAAACCGTCTAGCGCATCGTTTGAAGGTTATGCCCGCGCCAACGGCCACTTCGGTAAAACCGAAGGCCACTTCTTCGGTCACAACGCAAGCGCGCTGGCCGGTGTTGCCAAGTTTAAAACCGACCGCAACTTGGATACGGCATACGGCGGTGTAAAACGCTAAAATCCGTAGTTAAGTAAATGAAAGCCTGCTTCACGCAGGCTTTTTTAAACACCAGCCCGCCAACCACCTTCTCAAGGTCGTCTGAAACCCGCCGACCGGAAAGCCGACACCATGTACAAACCGTCTGCCTGCCTTCTCCTGTTTCTCGCCGCCCCCGTCCTTGCCGCGCCCCGTTCTGACTTTTCAGACGACCGTACCGCGCAACGCCTGTGGCAAAACACCCGCCAAACCATGCAGGAACAGGAACAAAAAGTGCGCGAATACCGCCTCGACATTCCCTCCGAAAACATCGGACAGACAGCCGAAACCGATCCCGAAGCCGACCAAGGCGAAGCCCTGTTCAACGCCGTCAACCACAGCGACTGGCAAACCGTGCGCCCGCTGCTCGAGCGTTATACACAGCAAACCGAATACGATCCCGACATCGCCCTCTTTGCCCGCGCCTCGCTTGCCCGCGGCGAAGGCAGGTGGAAAGCCGCCAAACAAGACTACGAAACCCTGCTGCAACGCCATCCCGACTTCACGCGCGGACGGCTCGATTACGCCCGCCTGCTCTTTGAAGGCCGTCTGAACCGCGAAGCCACTTCCGAATTTATGCGCCTTCAAAACGAAGACCTGCCCGAAGCCGTCAAAGAAAACATCGGACATTTCCGCGATTCCTTAAACCAACGCCAAAGCTGGCAGGGCAGCCTTTCCATCGGCGCCGTCCACAACAGCAACATCAACGAAGCCAGCGGCAAAACGTGGTGTAAAACCGAAATCGACAGCGAATGCTGGGAAGAATTTTCCGGCGACAAACCCATTTCCGCCAACGGCATCAAATACGAAGCTGCCGCCGTCCGCCGCTGGCAAATTAAAGGACACCACGGCATCGCCGCCCGCGCGCTCGGCTACGGCCGCTTCTACCGCGACCATAAAGACTTCAACGAACACACGCTCAACCTCAGCGCAGGCTACCAGTTTGAAAACCACCGCCACACCTTCGCCCTTGCCCCGCTTGTCGAATGGAACGGCAGCGGCGGCAAAACCCTCAACCGCGCCTACGGCGTACGCAGCGAGTGGAACCTCGACAAAGGCAGCTGGACGTGGAACACCGAAGCCGAGTGGAAACACCTCTCCTATTCCGACAAAACCCGCCTGCTCGACGGCAGCCTCATCTCTGTTTACAACACCCTGTCCTACTTCCCGCGCAACGACCTCATGCTCTACGGCGGCATAGACTGGCAGCAGCGCAAAGCCAAAGAACCGGTAGACAGCTACCGCCTCATCTCCGCACGGCTGGGCGCGGCAAAAATGTTTGAAGCCGGTTTTGACGCCTCCGCTTCCGCCACCTTCGGCATCCGCAGCCACCGCGAAGAAAACGCCGTACTCGAACAACGCCGCCGCGACAAAGAGCAAACCTACCGCCTCAGCATAGGCGCGGACCGCTGGAAATTCGCCGGCCTCAAGCCCGTCCTCAGCTACAAACACCGCCGCGTCCACGGCAATACCGACTGGCTATACAGCTACAAACAAAACGAAGTCGGTCTGTCGCTGGTCAAATCGTTCTAACGCAGGACGCAGAAACACAAAGGTCGTCTGAAATTCAGTTTTCAGACGACCTTTTCGCGTTTTGAATTATTCCCCGTCTTTCACAGGATGGTCGGGCAAGTACACATCGAAGCGGGTGCTTTTGCCCGTGTATTGGTAGGCGGGTTTTTCGCCGTTGAGAAACTCTCCGAGGCGCGGGCGTTTGACGACGACGCGCTTTTTGGCGACGGCGCGGGCGGCGGCAAGCAGTTCGGCTTCTTCTTGGGCGGCACCGACGACGCTGTGGAAATACGCCATTTCCTTTTTGACGGCGGCGGACTTTTGGCGTTCGGGGTACATGGGGTCGAGGTACACGATGTCGGGGCGCGATTGGGCGGCGAGTTCGCGCATCAATTCGACGGCGTTGCCATAATGGAAAGTCATGCGGCGGGCGATGTCTTGAATTTCAGGCTCTTGCAGCGCGCGTTCGAGGCCGTCGGCAAGCAGGCAGGCGACGGCGGGATGCTGCTCGAAAGTATGGACGTTCAAACCGAGCGAGGCGAGGACGAAGCTGTCGCGCCCGAGTCCGCCGGTACAGTCCCAAACGGTCGGTTTGGCCGTATGGTTCACCGCTTTGGCAATCAGTTCGCCGCCGCCTTTGGTACGACGGTATTGGGCTGCACCGCCGCCGAAATCGACGCGGACGCGCCCCTTCTCACCCGCGCGGCACAAGCTGACGCCCTCCGCGTCGGCAAGCAGGTATTCGCCGCTGTCGGGCAGGTCGGACAAAATCGGAAGCTGGAATTGCCGCGCCAAACGGCGGGCGTGTTCGGTGGCGGTGTCGGCGAGATAAATGGGCGTCATGGCGGTTGCGGGTCGGGCTCGTCTGAAAAGGGCGGATTATATAGTGAATGCACTTTAAGCCGATACGGCTTCATCAATATAGTGGATTAACAAAAATCAGGACAAGGCGACGAAGCCGCAGACAGTACAGATAGTACGGCACCGATTCACTTGGTGCTTCAGCACCTTAGAGAATCGTTCTCTTTGAGCCAAGGCGAGGTAACGCCGTCTGGTTTAAAGTTAATCCACTATACTGATTTTATCCGTTCTTGGAACAAAGGTCGTCTGAAAATCGGATTTCGGGTTTTCAGACGACCTTTGCCGTTCTTTACGCACTGAATTTCCATCCACATTCCACGTCCTGCCTTGCGGATAAAGGGGAACGGTCAATGTGGCGCGGATAGAGGTTTTGGCTATATCCAAAGTATCAGGAGTTATTTAGCCTATATCAACCTAATTTGCTAGAATCCGTCATTCTGCCGTTTGATTGAACGGCATTTTTCAATAGAAACAAACAATAACCATGACCCACACACAGCAAAAATCCCCCAACCTTTGGCTGGTGACCGCCGCTGCCGCCGCCATCCTACTGATTACCATCGGTATGCGTATGACTATGGGGCTGTTTGTCCGTCCCGTCGTCGACTCTACCGAGCTGAGTATCCAAGAGTTCAGCCTGATTATTGCCGTTTTCCAGTTGATGTGGGGCTTGTCCCAGCCGCTTTCCGGCGCGCTTGCCGACCGCTTCGGCGCGTTTAAGGTGTTGGGCGGCGGCGCGTTGCTGTTGGTCTGTGCCTGCCTGATGGTGCCGCAAATGCCGACTTATTGGGGGCTGATGCTGGCAATCGGGCTGCTTTTTGCATTCGGAACGGGGGCGGGCGGTTTCTCCATCATCATGGGGCAGGTCGCGGCGAAAGTGCCGCCGCACAAACGCGGTTTGGCTTCGGGGCTGGTCAACGCGGGCGGTTCGGCGGGGCAGTTTCTGTTTGCGCCGCTGGTGCAGGGTTTGCTGGTGTTGCCCGCCGTCGGCTGGACGGGGACGTTTTATGTTTGGGGTGGCATCGCGCTTTTAATCCTGCCGATTTCGTGGTGGCTGGCGGGCGGCAAAAACGCTGTCGCCACGCACCACATCTCGTCTGAAAACGGGCAAACGCTGGGGCAGGCAGTCAAAGCGGCGTTTAAAGACCGAAGCTACATCCTGCTGCACTTGGGCTTTTTTACCTGCGGTTTCCACATTGCGTTTTTGGTAACCCACCTGCCCAACGAAATCGCGCTCTGCGGCCTGCCCGCTTCGGTCGCTTCGACTTCTATTGCGATTATCGGCTTGGCGAACATCGCGGGCTGCATTTTTTCGGGCTGGTGTACGGGGCGGTTTTTGGGCAAATACGTTTTGTTCGGACTCTACGCCTCGCGCGTGGCGATGGTGTTGATCTACCTTGCCGCCCCAAGAACCGACGTCAATTTCTACATTTTCGCCGCCGCACTCGGCTTCACTTGGCTCGCCACCGTCGCCCCCACCGCTGCGATTACGGGCAAGCTGTTCGGCACGCGCTATCTGGCGACGTTGTTCGGACTGACGATGTTGAGCCACCAAATCGGCGGCTTTTTAGGCTCGTATATCGGCGGCATCGTGATTTACCGGTTCAACGATTACGGCTGGATGTGGTATGCCGATGCGGTGTTGGCGGGGACGGCGGCTTTGCTGAACCTGCCGATACGCGAAAAGAAAACGGAGTAAACCGCTTAAACCAAGCAAAGAACAAAGGTCGTCTGAAAACGGAAAAGCGGTTTGAACTGCACCCCAAAAGTTGGACATC
>KV797063.1:0-320 GCA_001809325.1 Neisseria sp. HMSC077D05
AGGGGATTTTGGGGAATTTTGCAAAGGTCTCCAATCGAGAAAACAAACCCATAACGGCATTGTCGAGCAGAATGTGGAAACGCACGTTGGAAAGGGCGGGCATTTCCAATTTCAGATGGCACGACATCCGGCACACGTGGGCAAGCTGGCTAGTTCAACGCGGAGTACCTCTGGTTGCCCTAAAAGAAATGGGAGGGTGGGAACGGTTAGATATGGTTATGCGTTACGCACATTTAGCGACCGACCATCTGATAGCTCATGCCGAAGTTTTGGATGACCTTGAAAATTTTGGACACAAATTGGGCACAAAGCAAAAAGAC
>KV797063.1:420-17074 GCA_001809325.1 Neisseria sp. HMSC077D05
CGGCCGGTTTAGGGCCGACGGATTTTAAGTCCGTTGTGTCTACCTATTTCACCACCCGGGCGCAGACTGTTTTATATTAAAAATTTGGAGGCGGGGGCGCGGATTTGAACCGGCCTATATAAGGGTTGCACCCCTTATAGCATAAACACTCTGCCACCCCGCCATGAAATGAGTGGAGGCGAGAGTCGGAATCGAACCGGCGTAGACGGATTTGCAATCCGCTGCATAACCACTTTGCTATCTCGCCAAACAAACTACCAGGTAGTATTTAAACTGGAGCGGGAAACGAGTCTCGAACTCGCGACCTCAACCTTGGCAAGGTTGCGCTCTACCAACTGAGCTATTCCCGCATATCCAAATGTGCCTGAAATATGGAGCGGGAAACGAGTCTCGAACTCGCGACCTCAACCTTGGCAAGGTTGCGCTCTACCAACTGAGCTATTCCCGCATCTGAGAAACTGAAGGGCAACTTAAAACAGGATTCGCTTGGAGCGGGAAACGAGTCTCGAACTCGCGACCTCAACCTTGGCAAGGTTGCGCTCTACCAACTGAGCTATTCCCGCATGGGACACATCTGAAAATTAAACTGTGGAGCGGGAAACGAGTCTCGAACTCGCGACCTCAACCTTGGCAAGGTTGCGCTCTACCAACTGAGCTATTCCCGCCGAATGTCTGTTTCTTGCTGCTGTTTCTGAAGAAGACGCAATTATTATGGATTTAAAACTTGTCGTCAAGGGGTTTGTTTTATTTTTTATTTGATTTCCTGCCACGCCATTTTCAGATAATAGAACATTGACCAGAGGGTTAATACAGATGCGATAAACATCAATATGTTACCTGTCAGGTAAAAAATATTGTTAAATCGATTGGAGGCTAAGAGCAATAAAAATATGGCAACCATTTGCGCGGCAGTTTTAAATTTGCCGATCGTGGCAACGGCAACGCTGCTGCGCCTGCCCATTTGCGCCATCCATTCCCTCAAAGCGGAAATGGTGATTTCCCTGCCGATGATGATAATGGCGAAAATAACATAAGTACGACCAAGGCTGACCAGCAGCAATAATGCGGTCGCTACCATTAATTTATCCGCAACGGGATCGAGGAAGGCGCCGAAATCGGAGGTTTGCTTCCAAAGCCTTGCTAAAAATCCGTCAAACCAATCGGTTACGGCTGCGAGTGCGAAAATGATAGCGGCAGTCCAATTGACGGTTTCCGGTGCAATCCACCCTTTTGGCAGGAAAAACAGCAAAGTAAAGACCGGAATCAGCAAAACACGCATCCAAGTCAGAAAAATCGGTATGTTCCAAGGCATGATTTACCTTTGATGTGGTTATGATAGTTAATTTGCCTATTATAACGGACTTGTCTGTCTGAAAGCATATGTTTTAACCATCTTTCAGACAGCAAAAGCCTTCAAGTCCGTTTGTTTTTTCGATAAAACCTGCATTGAGGCAGCCATTCTTTTTGGCACGGGTCGTCGATAAACGACTTTAAAATCTTTTGAAAGGTTTGATTTTGGGCGTTGTATATGTTGCCTTTTAGATAACACGACGCGTAATAATGTGCCAACAAATCCGCCTGCTGCTCCATATTCAGCATACTGAAATGACAAATATCGGACAGCTTGGGATAGAGATAGGCACGACGCCGGCGATAGCCTCCGCTGACAAACAAAAACAATCCGCCCAACCAAGTTTTGAAGCCTTGCTGATACTGCCAAACATGGGTCAATTCATGAATCATCCATATTTGATAGGAACCGGAAGCGAGGGCGAAGTCGTCAGGGCAGTTATTACGCGGGAAATAGATGTTCCCATTGGGCGAAACGGCAACCTGCATGGTCGGCAGACAAGGAATGCCGCGATAGATTTTGACGCGGGCGTAATCAATGCTGTCGGCAAAAATCAGCTTTGCCATTTTGATTTCGTTGTCCGTCAGCCTGCGCCAGCGTTTACTCATATCTTGTCCTTGTTTCTTTCATGACGGCCGAGTTCGTCTGAAAACGATTGTTCTGCCTTAACAGTCATTCAGCTACGTTTACAAGCGATACTGCCATATCCTCTACCCGCTTTATAGTGGATTAACAAAAATCAGGACAAGGCGACGAAGCCGCAGACAGTACAGATAGTACGGCACCGATTCACTTGGTGCTTCAGCACCTTAGAGAATCGTTCTCTTTGAGCCAAGGCGAGGTAACGCCGTCTGGTTTAAAGTTAATCCACTATATTCGCGCCAACATCATCACAAACCTTACAGTATGAAGGTCGTCTGAAATTTTTCAGACGACCTTTTGAGCCTGTCAAACTATTGTCCTGAATCTTTCGGCTTCTGATTGGCGTTCTCAAACAATTTGTTCATAGGGGTCAGATTGATTGCACTGCCTTGACTGACTATCCATTTATCCTCCACCCGCCAAACGCCCGAGGTGTCTTCCACGCGCAAATACCAGTGGTTGGTCGGCGGCAGGGGTTTGAAAGTCGCTTCATACTCCATACGGCCGTTTTGGGCTTCCGCGCTGACGGGTTGCAGTTTGACGGTTTGGTCTTCCGATTTTTTAGTCGGGTGCATCAAAAGGAGATTCAAAGGCTGTTTGGGATCGAATTCCCCGCTGACAAACACTTTGGCCGCATCCTTATCCGGACTGATCAGCACTTGCACCTGCATATGCCGCTTCACTGCCTCTTCATCGCGGTGAAGCTGGATGTCGATGTGTTTGCCGTCTTTGTAATAGTCGTCCGTTACCAAATCGGTTGCATGTTCTTTGGCGACGAAGAACATGGCGACACTGGCAATCACGACGAAAATAGGCCCCGCCATCAACACCCACGGCCAAATGTGTTTGTACCAAGGTTTGACTTGTTTTTGCTCGGACACGTTTTATTCTCCGATAAAGGTTGCTTCTTCTTCCAAGATAGTGGGTTTGCCATCTGCTTTGCCGGTTTCGCGATAAGTGAAGGTAAACTCAATCGGATGGCTGCCCTTGTCGGCGTATTCGGGAATGGTGGAAACTTGGACAGGGATGGTCAACGTTTGGCGCGGTGCGATTTTCACGCCGCCTTCCGGCAATCCGGTCAGGGCGATTTCTTCAAAGCCTTTGACTGTCGCAGTCATCACTTGTTCGTTTTCACTATTGTTGATAATGCGCAGGTTATATGCGTTTTCCAGCCAACCTTTGCTGTTTTCGCGCACCATCACGCCGCGGTCTTTCAAAATATCGACTTCGACCATTTTGCGTGTGGAAAGTCCGACCAAGAAAGCAATAATAACCACCAGCAAAACAGCGCCGTATCCCGCCACACGCGGACGTTTCAAGCGTTTTTTGATGTCGCTTTCAGGATATTCGTGTTCCAACGCGCCTTCGGTCGTATAGCGTATCAAACCGCGCGGATAACCCATTTTATCCATGATTTCGTCGCAGGCATCAATACACGCCGCACAGCCGATACATTGATACTGCAAACCGTCGCGGATATCGATACCGACGGGACAGACCTGTACGCACATGGTGCAGTTGATGCAGTCACCCAATCCGCTGTCTTCTTTGTTGGCGGTTTTCTTGCGTGCGCCGCGCGGTTCGCCGCGTTCGGTATCGTAAGAAATAATCAGCGTGTCTTTGTCGAACATCGCGCTTTGGAAGCGTGCATACGGACACATATGCAGGCACACTTTCTCGCGCATAACGTGGGCAAAGAAGAAGGTCATGAAGCCGTAAAACGCTGCGGCAAACATTGCGCCGCCGCCCGCCGCTCCGGCAAACAAGTCGGGAACGAACTGGCGGATTGGGACAAACCAGCCCGCAAAGGTAATGCCTGTCCACGCGCAGACAAGGAAAATCAGCAGGGCTTTAGTTGCTTTAATGCGGATTTTAGTGAAATTCCACGGCGATTTTTCCAGCTTCAGGCGTTTGTTGCGGTCGCCTTCGACCAAGTTGTCGATCCAAAGCATGATTTCGGTGTAAACCGTCTGCGGGCAGGAATAGCCGCACCACAAGCGTCCGGCAATCGTCGTCCACCAAAACAGCCCGAAGGCGCAAATCATCAGCAGCAGGGCAAGGTAAATCAAGTCGCCCATACCCAGCGACAGCCCGAAAATGAAGAAATGCCGGTCCGGAATATTGAAGAGTACCGCCTGACGGCCGCTCCAGTTGAACCACGGAATCACATAAAACACAAACTGCGTCGCCAATACGGCGGCTATACGCAATTTGGCGAACCGCCCTTCCGCTTTTTTCGGATGGATGCGTTCGCCTTCGGGATGGATTTGGATGACGCTGGATTTGGGTTTTGAGGGTTTGGGCGGAGCGGTTTTTGCCGGTTTCTCGGACTGCTCTTTCGGGGCAGCGTTTTTTTCTTCTGACACAGCGTTTTCGGCTTGGTTTTCTGTTGACATTTTTCAGTGTTCCTTCGTGTGTTTGCGCGCAGGTCTTTTATTCTGATTACTGGTTTGATTGGTTTTTCAGACGACCTTTTATATGCGTCGGAATCATATCATTTGAGCTTGACCAAAGCAAAAAGCCCTACTTGGCTTTTGTATGCCGTCCGTCTTGATTTTTCTGTCGTTTCACTCCGAAATCGGCGATATTCAAGCAGTTGCATATAACCGATGACAATATGTTTATAGCGAATCGCTATATATCCGATAAAAATTTATAAATTACTGTTTCAAAACGAAATAACAGTTAATCTCATCTACTTCGCCTGTTTCAGACGACCCCTTATGCGGACAACTTTTAAAACAGGACAAAGCGAAGCTAACGCCGTACTGATTCAAAGTGTTCCCATCAATATATAGTGGATTAAATTTAAATCAGAACAAGACGACGAAGCCGAAGACAGTACAGATAGTACGGCAAGGCGAGGCAACGCCGTACTGGTTTAAAGTTAATCCACTATACAGAAAGGTCGTCTGAAAGCCGCCCATATCCTTGAAAGCCTGACCGAATCGGGCGATAATCAACGGAATTTTCTTTACCGTTACCGTTTCAAACCAATACAGCAAGGAAGGTACAAAATGTCTCAACTGGCAAACGCAATCCGTTTCCTCTCGGCCGATGCCGTTCAAAAAGCAAATTCCGGCCACCCCGGCGCGCCCATGGGTATGGCGGAAATGGCGGAAGTATTGTGGACGAAATTCCTGCGCCACAACCCCGCCAACCCCAAATTCTACAACCGCGACCGCTTCATCCTCTCCAACGGCCACGCGTCCATGCTGTTGTACAGCCTGCTGCACCTGACCGGCTACAACCTGAGCATTGAAGACCTGAAAAATTTCCGCCAGCTGCACAGCAAAACCCCCGGCCACCCCGAATACGGCTACACCGACGGCGTGGAAACCACGACCGGCCCGTTGGGACAAGGCATTGCCAACGCGGTGGGTATGGCATTGGCGGAAAAAATCCTGGCCGCCGAATTTAATAAAGACGGTTTGAACATCGTCGATCACTACACCTATGTCTTCATGGGCGACGGCTGCCTGATGGAAGGCGTATCGCACGAAGCCTGTTCGCTTGCCGGCACCTTGGGCTTGGGCAAACTGATTGTTTTATATGATGACAACAATATTTCCATCGACGGCAAAGTGGACGGCTGGTTTACCGAAAACATCCCGCAACGCTTTGAAAGCTACGGCTGGCATGTCGTTCCCAATGTAAACGGCCACGACACCGCCGCTATTCAGACGGCCATTGAAGCCGCCCGCGCCGAAACCGGCAAACCGTCCCTCATCTGCTGCAAAACCTTAATCGGCAAAGGCAGCGCCAACAAAGAAGGCAGCCACAAAACCCACGGCGCACCTTTGGGCGCGGACGAAATCGAAGCCACGCGCAAACATTTGGGCTGGACTTACCCCGCCTTTGAAATCCCGCAAGAAATCTACGACGCATGGAGCGCGAAAGAACAAGGCGCGAAACTGGAAGCGGAATGGAACGAGCTGTTTGCGCAATACCAAGCCAAATATCCCGCCGAAGCCGCAGAATTCGTGCGCCGCATGGATAAAAAACTGCCGGACAATT
The DNA here is from genome assembly GCA_001809325.1 of Neisseria sp. HMSC077D05. GTDB lineage: Bacteria > Pseudomonadota > Gammaproteobacteria > Burkholderiales > Neisseriaceae > Neisseria. Next base: position 6,431 of record KV797063.1, read on the forward strand.
TCGATGCATACGTTCAAGCCGCATTGAAAGAAGTGTGCGCCAAAGCCGAAACCATCGCCACCCGCAAAGCCAGCCAAAACAGCATCGAAATCCTCGCTAAAGAGCTGCCTGAACTGGTGGGCGGTTCTGCCGACCTGACCCCGTCCAACCTGACCGACTGGTCCGGCAGTGTCTCCGTTACCCGCGACAAAGGCGGCAACTACATCCACTACGGCGTGCGCGAGTTCGGCATGGGTGCCATCATGAACGGCCTTGCCCTGCATGGCGGCGTGAAACCCTTCGGCGCGACTTTCCTGATGTTCAGCGAATACGAACGCAACGCCCTGCGTATGGCGGCGCTGATGAAAATCAACCCCGTCTTCGTCTTCACCCACGATTCCATCGGCCTCGGCGAAGACGGCCCGACCCACCAACCCGTCGAGCAAACCGCCACCCTGCGCCTGATTCCGAATATGGACGTATGGCGTCCGTGCGACACCGCCGAATCGCTGGTGGCATGGGCGGAAGCGGTAAAAGCCGAAGACCATCCGTCCTGCCTGATTTTCAGCCGTCAAAACCTGAAATTCCAAGCGCGCAACGAGCAACAACTGAACGACATCAAACGCGGCGGCTACGTCATCAGCGAATCCCAAGACAACGCCCAAGCCGTCATCATTGCCACCGGTTCCGAAGTCGAGCTGGCTCTGGAAGTGCAAAAAGCCCTCGCCGCGCAAAACATTGCCGTACGCGTCGTTTCCATGCCGTCCACCAACGTCTTCGACCGCCAAGACGCCGCCTATCAAGCCGCCGTCCTGCCCGAAGGCCTGCCGCGCATCGCCGTAGAAGCCGGACACGCCGACGGCTGGTACAAATACGTCGGCTTGAACGGCGCAGTCGTCGGCATCAACCGCTTCGGTGAATCCGCCCCTGCCGAACTGCTGTTTAAAGAATTCGGCTTTACCGTGGAAAATGTGGTGGATACTGTGAAATCAGTGCTGTAAGCGGCAGCCATCGCATCAAAGGTCGTCTGAAAGCGGAAGATAAGGTTTTCAGACGACCTTTTTCCTTTAAAGCCGCCCAAACCGGTTTAACAGAAATCCAACCCATACAGTGGCGCAACCCTTCCTACGCCAACGAAGTTGCATAGAAACGCCGAATAAAGCAGCATCTGAAGCCCCTCCTATTCCCGATAATCTTTTGCCTATCTTGAAAACCGCACCGCCAAACCATAAAATCACGCCTTACCCAATTTGATATAACTATACATCCAACCCATCTTACCCACTAATCATGATTACCCGCCTTACCGCCTACCGGAAAACCCTTCTCACCTGCCTGATTTTATGGGCATCCATCGTCGCCGTTTTCTCCGTCGAACGTTTCTTCATGCTGCACCATTTCGTTTCAGACGACATCCGCAGCCGTTATGCGGGCGATTTGGCGGCTTTGTTTGTCAAAGGGCTGCTGTTCGACATCAAAATCGCCTCCGTTGCCGCCGCCTTCCCCTTCCTGATCGGGCTGTTCGGACTGGCTACGCAGAAAACCGCCGCCTTTACCCTACGCCTCCTGCCTACCGTCGCAACCGTCCTTTCCCTGACCGCCTTTGCCGCCGCGCTGGGCAACTGGTTCTATTACAGCGTTTACGACCGTCAATTTGACGTCTTTGTCTTCGGACTGGCGGACGAAGATACCCGCGCTGTCCTGAAAACCGTCTGGTCGGACTATCCCGTCATCCCCTGTCTTGCCGCCTTGATTGCCGCAGCTTTCGTTTTCGGCAAAATCTTCAGCCTCATCCGCCACCGTACCCGCTTTCAGACGACCTCATGGGGGAAAACCGCTTGGATTGCCGCCGTCCTCTTACCCGTCCTCGCGCTTGCCGCAGGCATACGCGGCTCGTTCGGCAAATTCCCCCTGCGTCAGACCGCCATGCAGATTTCCGCCGCACCGCAAATCAACAAACTCGTTCCCAATGCCCTGACTTCCCTAAGCTGGGCAGTCAACGAATACCGCAACAGCAATAATTTCCATCCCGTCTCCGACGAAGACGGCAGCCGGCTCATCAGTACTCTGCTCGATAAAAAAACCGACGCCGACTTGACGCAGCTCTTTGCCCAAACCGCTGCAAACGCCGCCGTCGAAAAACACCGTCCCAACGTCGTTCTCACCGTCATGGAAAGCATGAGCGCTCATCTCTTGAACATGGACAATCCCGAACGGGACCTTTTGGGCGAACTGGGCAAACACTGGCAGCAAGACTGGGTGTACCGCAAATTCGTTTCCGAGGGAGACGGCACCAGCGACACCCTGCACCGCTTCTTCGTCCGCAGCCCGCGTCTCAACCTCAGCCAATCCCTTGCTAAAAACAAAACCTTCCCCGGCAATATGTTCAAACCCTATCTCGATGCCGGCTACCGCGTCGTCTATATTACGGCGGGCAACGGCGGCTGGCGCGATTTCGACACCTTCCTGCGGCACTTGGGCGTCAACGAAATCATCGATGAAAACACCCTCAAAACCCACTATCCCGAAGCCAAATCCGAAACATGGGGCGTACCCGACGAATTCATGTTCCGTTATGCCGAAGAAGAACTCGCGCGCGCCGAAAAAAGCAGCACGCCCGTATTCATCATGATGATGTCCGTGACCAACCACCCGCCCTACCGCCTGCCCGCGCCGCATCAGGCGAAAAACTTCCGTTTGGACGAACAAGAGCAAAAACGCCTTGCCAACCTCGCCTCAGGCAAAGAGCTGAATGAAATTTTCAACACCTTCCGATACAGCAACGACCAACTCGGCCGCTTTATCGGCAAAGTGAAAACCATCGCGCCCGACACCATTATCGCCGCCACCGGCGACCACAATATGCGCGCCATCGGCTATCCCGAATCCGCCGATGCCGCACTCGGTCACAGCGTCCCCTTCTACCTTTACGTCCCGCAAGCCTACCGCGGCAGCGCCGAATACCATCCCGAACGCGCAGGTTCGCACAAAGACATCCTGCCGACCCTCTACAACTTAAGCCTGTCCAAATCGCGCTACTACCAAACCGGCTGCAACCTCACCGCCCCTCAACCCGATTCCGCATGGTGCGGCTACGGCTACAACCCCGAAGTCATCATTACCGAACGCGGTTTCTATCATCAACACAGCAAAACATTCCACAAATGGGACAACAAAAACATCCAAACCGCCGAAAGCCGCCCAAGTACGCCGGATGGCGAAGACCAAGCCATTATCCGCCGCGCCTCGGCATATACGCCGTTTCTTGAATGGCAAATCAACCGGATTATCAGCACCCAATAAATCCGTTTATAGCCAAAGGTCGTCTGAAAAGTTTCAGACGACCTTTTTGCAAATAAACCATATCCAATACCTTCCTGCCTTAAAGCAAATGCCAAACTGCCTAACAATACCGTCATAGTGTAGTAAAATAAAACGCGTTTTAGGCAGCATGCCACATTACATCCGCGCAACACAACGCCTTACCGTTTGGCGGCAAATCCACTATATAATCTATGTCGCTTGCGTCCGTCACACAAGGAAACTCATGAAAAAACACATCTACTGCCGCCACAGCTTTGAAATCGAAGTCCAGTTTTTCGATGTGGACGCCATGCACATCGTCTGGCACGGCAACTATGTGAAATACCTCGAAACCGCCCGCTGCGCCTTTTTGTCCGCCATCGGCTACGACTACAATGAAATGGCGCGGCAGGGATACAGCTGGCCGATCGTGCAGATGAACCTCAAATACATCCGCTCCGCCCGCTTCGGTCAAAAAATCCGCGTCGATATGGAGATTGTCGAAATCGAAAGCTGCCTGCGCATCGACTATACAATTTATGATGCTGAAACCAACGAAAAGCTCAACCGCGCTTCAACCACACAAGCCGCTGTTTCACTGGCAGACGGCCTGATGCAGTTTCAGACTCCGCAAAGCTGGCTGGATGCCGTGCAAACCCATCCGACCTTTACTCCTGCCTGACACTTTACGTTTTCAGACGACCCCGACCCTTAAAGGTCGTCTGAAAACAAACCTGAAAAGGAACAACATGAAAAAGACACTTACCGCACTCTTCCTGACCCTTGCCAGCCCTGCCTTGTGGGCATTTTCCACCGCCGAACTCGCCCAAACCCTGCAAAAACCGTCCAACGTACAAGGTGCGTTTACCCAGCAGCGTCAATTGAAATCCCTGAGCAAACCGATGGTTACGGGTGGGAAATTTGTCCTGATTCCGAAAAAAGGCCTGTTGTGGCAAATGCAAAAACCGTTTGAAACCACCTTACGCGTGCGTTCGGACGGCATCATGCAGTGGAACGGCGGCGCATGGACGAACCCCAACCAAGGCAAGGTCGGACAAAGTCAGCAAATCAAGCTCTTCCTCGACCTGCTCGGCGGCAACACGCAAGGCTTGGAAAAACAATTCAACCTCGCCCTCTCCGGCAGTGAAAAACAATGGACGCTGAATTTGACGCCGAAAACCGCCGTTACCCGCCAAATTTTCAATCACATCGTTATCAGCGGCGACAGTGTAGTACGCAAAATCGAGTTGGACGAAAAACAAGGCGACAAAACCGTGATACAGTTCAGAGACGTGCAAACCGGCAAACCGTTAGACGACTTTGCCAAAAAAGCCCTGTAAGCGGCATCATCCGACAGACCTGCAAAGTCATTCTGTCCACTTTTGAAGAACTTACCTGTCGGCTTGCCGCCCGCGTTTTCCTCTCCGCATGAGAGGTTGAGTGAGGGTGGCAAGCCGCAGGTTCGCATTTTATTAGGCACATATTTTTTGCCCGAAACCCAGTACTTGCAGAGTATGCCATTTGCTTTTAATTTCACGCCAACCGCTCTTTTCAGACGACCTCCATTTATCCCACCCTATTGTTCTTTAAATAATTTTACAAAAAAGCTATAATGACCAGTCATCAAATAATTTTTGTTAATAGATAATGGGAAGCGACGTGAAAAAAGTGCTGCTGGTGTATTACTCGCAGACCGGACAATTGGCAAAATTGGCGCAAAACTTCGCCGAGCCTTTGCAGCAGAGCGGTATCCATGTGGATTGCGTGAACCTTGAGCCGCAAGAGCCGTATCCGTTTCCGTGGTCATTTTGGCGGTTTTTCAACACCTTTCCCGAAACCGTCCACCTGAAACCTGCACCGATTCTGCCGCCCGCCATTCCCGCCGACGATTACGACGCCGTGGTTATCGCCTATACCGTCTGGTTCCTCTCGCCCGCGCAGCCAATTACCGCTTTCCTGCAACGGGAAGAAACCCTCCGCCTGCTCAACGGCAAACCCGTGGTAACGCTTATCGGCTGCCGCAATATGTGGTTGGGCGCGCAAGAAAAAATGAAGTCGCTTTTGGCACACAACGGCGCGAAACTCATCGGCAACATCGTCAAAATTGACGCATGCAACAGCGCCTCCAGCTTCATCACCACCCCCGCATGGCTGCTGTCGGGCGACAAACAATACTTCCGCGCCCTGCCCTCCGCCGGCATCGCAGACGAAGAGCTTGCCGATGCTGCGCGCTTCGGCGCAAAAATGCGGGATACCCTGTTGCAAAACAAAACCTTGGACGAAACCCTGTTTCAAAACATGGGTGCGGCCAAGGTAAACGAAAAACTGATTTTCAGCGAAAAAGCCGCCGGACGCAGCTTTTTCCTGTGGGGCAGGCTGCTGATGGCCGCCGGACGTGTGTCCCCCCTGCTGCGCCGCGCCCTGCTGTGTTTTTATATCCTGTTTCTGCTGGCGATGATTCTGGTGTTGGTCCCAATCAGCGTATTGGTGAAAAAACTGCTGCATCCGCTGCTCAAAGGTCGTCTGAAAAAACTGGCCGATTACTACGGCCAACCTTCCGGCGGATGAATCGGATTGCGGGCGGCAACCTGTAAGGAGACTGTATATGGACGATTTTGAACACATTTACCGCGACTGGCACGAATATGCCAAAAACCGCGACACCGACGCGCTGATTGCACTGTATGCCGACGACGCCGTATTTGAAAGCCCGCTGGTGCCCGCGATTATGGATACCGACAGCGGCATCCTGTGCGGCAAGGCCGAAATCCTGCGTTTCTTACAGGAAGGCACGCGCCGCCGTCCCAACGATTTGGTGCACTGGTATCGGGATGGCCGCTATTTCGTTGCGGGCGATACGCTGGTGTGGGAATATCCGCGCCAAACACCCGACGGCGATCAGGTGGATATTTTGGAAGTGATGCGGCTGGAAAGCGGCAAAATCAAGCACCACCGCATTTATTGGGGCTGGTTCGGCACGCAGATGCTGACAGCTTCGGCACTCGCCAAAGCGGTTAAGGCTTGACGCCGGAAGCCGCACCGACGTTGGCAGAGACCGTCTGAAAACGACCAAAATGTTTTACAGCAACGGCCGACGACAGTCCTGTTTTTCAGACGGCCTCAAATACAGAAAGCACTCCATGCACGAAGTGATCCATTACCCCGAACGCCGCCGCTTCCAAATCGACATCAACGGTTTGGAAGCAGGCTATATCAGTTATACCGAACACAACGGAAGCTGGGATGTAGACCATACCGAAGTTTCGCCCAATTTCCGCAATCAGGGCATCGCCCGAATGCTGGTGGATGCGTTAACGGCATATGCCGAAGCGCACGGCATCCCGCTCACCGCAAGCTGCGATTACGCGGCGCGGTTTATCGGCTGACCACTTACCATAGTGAGACAAAATAACGCCCGTAATATCCCTATTTTGTTTCGCCATACAACCCAAAACCATGATTCCAAATAACACACTCAAAAACGTTTACCTCAACCACATTACTGCCTTCCTGCCCAACGCGCCCGTCGGCAATGACGAGATGGAAGCCGTTCTCGGCATGGCGGGCGAGCTGCCTTCGCGCGTGCGGCGCATGATTTTGCGTTCCAACGGTATCCAAACGCGGCACTACGCCATAGACCCCGACAGCCGCCGCGCCACGCATACCAATGCCGAACTTGCCGCCGAAGCAGTCCGCCGGCTGTTCGCACAAGGCATCAAGCCTGAAGACATCACCAGCCTGTCGTGCGCCACGTCCTACCCCGACCAGACCATGCCCGGACACGGCGTGATGGTACACGGCCTTTTGGATATGCCCTCCTGCGAAGTGTTGAGTATGGCAGGCGTGTGTGCGGCAGGCATGGCGGCGATGAAACACGCTTACAACGCCGTTCGCACCGGCGAACACGCCCACGCCGTCGCCGCCGCGTCGGAAAACGCTTCGGCGGTGATGCGCGGCGAAGTGTTCCAACATGAAACCGACCATAAAAAGCTGGAAAACGCCTCCCCTGAAATCGGTTTTGAAAAAGACTTTTTGCGCTGGATGCTGTCGGACGGCGCGGGCGCGGCATACTTGTCCGACCGCCCCAATTCAGACGGCCTCAGCCTGAAAATCCGCTGGATAGAGCTGCTCTCCTACGCCAACGAAATGCCGCCCTGCATGTATGCCGGCGCAGAATTCCGCGACGGCGTGTTCGAAGGCTGGAAACACGCCGACCCCGAATACAGCCGCCGCCACAGCCTGATGGCGGTCAAGCAGGACGTAAAACTATTGAACGAAAACATCGTCCGCTACACGGTGGAAAAACCGCTTGCGCAAATTGCCGCCAAACACGGCATCCGCGCCGACGAAATCGACTGGTTCCTGCCCCACTATTCTTCCGGCTTTTTCCGCGACCGTCTTTCAGACGGCCTGAAAAATATCGGCTTTGAAATCCCGCAGGAAAAATGGTTTACCAACCTCTACACCAAAGGCAACACCGGCTCGGCATCGATTTACATCATCCTTGAAGAATTTATGCGCACTTTCCCACTGGAGCGCGGTCAAAAAGTTTTGTGCTACGTTCCCGAAAGCGGGCGTTTCTCAACTTGCTTTATGCTTTTGGAAGCGGTATAGCAAACTGAAAAAAGGTCGTCTGAAACTATGGAAATCAAAGACATCCCGCAAGATGACAGCGAAAGCTACCACGGACATCTGAAAGTCATTTACGGCACGCGCGACGGGCGTTACGAAGCCGGTACCAGCAGCGGCTGGCAGGACGAAGCCTACGCCACCGAAATGGCGGTCGCCGAACTCGACGAACAAACCCGCGCCGCCCGCGAAGCAGTGGCTCGGGGCGAATATTCGCCGCTGTATTACCATATGTTCCGATTCCGCCACGACGAAGCCGGTTTGGCAATGGCCGCGGGCGTATGGAAATGGCAGCTTCGCCGCCACCTGCGTCCCGAAATCTTCGCCAAGCTGCCCGACAAAATCCTGCAAAAATACGCCGACGCGCTGCAAATCAGCATAGACGAATTGAAGCGGACGGACGCGGATTAAGGCTAACCGACCTTTGCTAACGGCGGCAACCTGCCCTGATTTGTTTTTCAGACGACCTCATCTGTGTTTGAAACACAGCCGCCTAATCATAAAAATACTTCTAAACAGACACCCGATTGGTACCTCCATGACCGAATTCCCACACCAACATACCGCCCACTGCGAAAGCGGCGTAATGTCCACGCTGCTCAAATACCACGGCCACGATTTGGACGAAGCCATGATTTTCGGCATCGCCCACGCGCTGACCTTTGTCTGGCTGCCCATCGTCAAGTTGGGCGGCATGCCGCTGGTTTCCTACCGCATCGCACCGCGCGGCATCATCAAAAACACCTGCAAGGCATTGGGGCTGAAATTGTCCGCCCGCAAATTTTCTAATGCCCAAAAAGGACAAGACGCGCTGGATGCCGCGCTTTCATCGGGCAAACTGGCGGGTTTGCAGACTTCCGTATTCTGGCTGCCGTATTTCCCGCCGCAAATGCGTTTCCATTTCAACGCACACAATCTCTTGGTGTACGGCAAAGACGGCGACGACTACCTGATCAGCGACCCCGTGTTTGAAACGGTGCAGCGCTGCGCCACCGAAGATTTGCAGCGGGCGCGTTTCGCCAAAGGCGTATTGGCCGCCAAAGGCATGATGTACACGCTGGAAAACGACAGGTCGTCTGAAAAAGTTAAGGCAGACTTGCCCGCCATCATCCGCAAAGCCATACGCAAAAACGCCAAACAAATGCTCCCGCCCGTTTTTTTCGCCGGCGTAAAAGGCATCCGCACGTTGGCAAAAAACATCGAAGCCCTGCCCACTAAACGAAATGCAAAATACCAAAAGCTGTTCCTCGGCCATCTCGTGCGGATGCAGGAAGAAATCGGCACCGGCGGCGCAGGTTTCCGCTATATCTACGCCTATTTCCTCGAACAGGCCGCCCGTATCTGCGACAACCCCGCGTTTCAGACGGCCTCGGAACAAATGACCGCCATCGGCGACCAGTGGCGGCAGTTTGCAGCGATGTGCGTGAAACAGTGCAAAAAGCCGTCCGAAAACGGCTGCCGCGAAATCGCCGCATTTTTGCGCAAGATTGCGGACGATGAAGAAGCCTTGTGGCGGGGATTATTGAAATAATGGGGAATCCTGCGGCTTAACTCAATCCGCCGCGTACAGTTTTGAAATTAGGTCGTCTGAAAACTAAAAGAAAAGATAAAAATGCGTTACTTAGCCACACTCTTATTATTGTGTTCCGCCTTAACCCATGCCGCGCCGCCGGACGGCTTTGCCTTGGTTTATGATGCCGACGGACACACCAACTTACGCGAAAGCCCCGATTTGAATGCCAAAATCTTGGCAAAAATTCCCAACGGCACACCGTTGAAATGTTTGGGTGATGGCGGCGAAGGCAGCCTGAGTTTCTGTACTGCCCAGCTGCAACAACCTGCCGCAGAAGACTACGGTTTCATCCATTACAGCCGTCTGATATTTCCCGCCTCCGATAAAAGCTTCGTCCGACTGCGCGAACAATCCGGTCGCGACGATACGCTGACTTTGTCCGGTAGCGGACAAAAGGTACACATCGTTGCCCGCCGCATCCACCCAAAACTCAGCGACTTCTCGGGTATCAACAAAGACAACTTCACGGCGCGTCTCTATCAAGGCAAACCGTTCTATGGCACAGACAACACCATTGACAAAAGCGTGTTCGCGCTTGAACGTATCACGCTAAACGGTCAAACGGTTCCCGCTGCCGAACTGCAAGGACTGTTCTCGCCCGATTTTGCCGCCACCGCACGCGGCAGCCAGGTGTACGACCGCTGGGAAGCCTATTACCGCCGCAGCGACAAGACGCTTTATCTGTTCAGCAGACAAAGCTCGGGCGCCGGTAGTTTCGATGTCTGCTTTATATTTAAGGACGGCAAATTCCAGCGCCGTTATTTATGGAATGCTGCGCTATAAATATCGCTCGAAAAGGTCGTCTGAAAACTCAAAGAAAAGATAAAAATGCGTTACTTAGCCACTCTCTTATTATTGTGTTCCGTCTTAACCCACGCTGCGCCGCCGAACGGCTTTGCCTTGGTGCATGATGCCGACGGACACACCAACTTGCGCAAAAGACCCGATTTGAATGCCAAAGTCTTGGCAAAAATTCCCAACGGTACGCCGTTGGAATGTATAGAAGAAATCAGTGAAACCAGGTCGGACTTCTGTTTTGTTCAGCTACAACAGGCAAGCGCCGACGATTCCGGCTTTATCCATTACAGCCGTCTGATATTTCCTGCCGCCGATAAAAGCTTCGTCCGCCTGCGCGAACAATCCGGTCGCGACGATACGCT
>KV797063.1:17174-18151 GCA_001809325.1 Neisseria sp. HMSC077D05
AACTTCACGGCGCGTCTCTATCAAGGCAAACCATTCTACGGCACAGACGACTCCATTCGCAAAAGCGTATTTGCAATAGAACAGATCACGCTAAACGGTCAAGCGGTTCCCGCTGCCGAACTGCAAGGACTCTTCTCGCCCGATTTTGCCTCCACCGCACGCGGCAGCAATGCGTATGATGGCTGGGAAGCCTATTACCGCCGCAGCGATAAGACGCTTTATCTGTTTGGCAGACAAGGTTCGGACGGCGCTCCTTTCGATGTCTGCTTTATATTTAAGGACGGTAAATTCCAGCGCCGTTATTTGTGGGATGCTGCGATTTAAATATCGCTCGAAAAGGTCGTCTGAAAACTCAAAGAAATGATAAAAATGCGTTACTTAGCTTCCCTCTTATTATTGTGTTCCGCCTTAACCCATGCCGCGCCGCCGGACGGCTTTGCCTTGGTTTATGATGCCGACGGACACACCAACTTACGCGAAAGCCCCGATTTGAATGCCAAAGTTTTGGCAAAAATTCCCAACGGCACGCCGTTGGAATGTGTAGGCGAAGCCAGCAAAGACAATCCGAATTTCTGTACCGCGAAGTTGCAACAGACAGCCACCGGCGGTTACGGCTTTATCCACCGCAGCCGTCTGATATTTCCAGCCTCTGACAAAAACTTCGCTACACTGCGTGAACACTTCGGTCGCGACGACACACTGACTTTGTCCGGCAACGGTCAAACGGTACACATCGCCGCCCGGCGTATCCACCCCAAACGCAGCGACTTTTCAGGTACAGCCCCAAATAGTGACACCGCGTCTCTTTATCGGGGCAAACCGTTTTACGGTACAGACGACTCCATTCCGAAAAGCGTATTTGCCATAGAACAGATTACGCTGAACGGTCAAGCAGTTCCCGCTGCCGAACTGCAAGGGCTGTTCTTGCCCGATTTTGCCGCCACTGCACGCGGCAGCAATGCGTATGATGGCTGGGA
>KV797063.1:18251-40393 GCA_001809325.1 Neisseria sp. HMSC077D05
GCGTATGATGGCTGGGAAGCCTATTACCGCCGTACCGACAAGACGCTTTATCTGTTTAATTCGGTGAATAATGATGCCGGTTCTTTCGGTATGTGTTTCGTATTTAAGGACGGTAAATTCCAGCGCCGTTATTTGTGGGATGCATTACTATGAATATTCATTAAAGGGCAATTTGGAAGCCATGATTCAAATCCAATCCCTCTCCCACCGTTATCCCAAAGCCGAAACCGCCGCGCTGGACAATGTGTCGTTCGATATTGCCGACGGCGAATGTTTGGGGTTGCTCGGCCACAACGGTGCGGGAAAAACGACGCTGATGTCGCTTTTGGCAGGCTTGCAGGAAGTGCGGCAGGGCGAAATTTTGTTTGACGGCAAGCCATTGCGTCTGTTAAGCCGTAGCGAGCGGCAGAAAATCGGTTTGGTGCCGCAGGATTTCGCGTTTTATCCGCAGCTTTCTGTGTGGGACAACCTGTTGTTTTTCGCCTCGCTTTACAAAGTGCGCGACAAGGGTCGTCTGAATGCGCTGTTAGAACAGACCGACCTGACCGCCCACAAGAACAAAGCGGCGAAGCATCTTTCGGGCGGGCTTAAACGTCGTCTGAATTTTGCCATCGGCCTGATTAACACGCCGCAACTGGTGTTCCTCGACGAAATCACGGTCGGCATCGACCCGCAGTCGCGCCGCTTTATCCTCGACAGCGTGGCGGATTTGACGCGGCAGGGGGTAACGGTGGTTTACACCTCGCACTATCTGTCGGAAATCGAGCAGCTTTGCAGCAAAATCGCGCTGTTGCAACACGGCAAGCTGGTGTACCACGGCGGTTTGGACGAGCTTTTAAGTACGCAAACCGGTGTCGTGCGTTTTACCGTCGAACCGCCGCTGCCGCCTCAGACGCTGACCGCTTTGGGTGCAAAGCAAGTGGACAGCCGCGGCATGATGGAAACGACACACGATGCCGCCGCCGTTTACGCCGCCCTGCAACAAAGTGGCGCGCAAATCCGCTACTTCCAGCAGGGACACGGTTCGCTGGAAACGTTTTACCTTGATTTCCTGCGCAAAGACGAACCGGCAACAGATAAGCAAAATCCACAATGACAACCTCTTCCCTCCTCAAAGAACTCAAACTGCTCTGCCGCGATCTGCACGGTTTGGCAGTGTTGTTTGTGATGCCCATCGCCTTCATGCTGATTATGTCGTTGGCGCTGAGCCGCGACCAAGATCCGCACACCGACAGCCGCATCGCGCTGGTCGGCGCGGCAGACGACAGCGTCAATACCGCGCTGGCCGCCGCGCTGGAAAAAGAGCAGATTCATGTTACGCGGATGTCGTCTGAAAAACTGACTGACGCGCAAAACGGCCTGCACGACAAGCGTTTCCAACTGGTGCTGCACAACCCGAACGCCGCTTCCGGCAAAATCGCCGACAACAAAGCCTTACAAATCTATGTACCGCCGGATACCGAGCCTTCATGGCTGGCGGCGGTTAAAGGCGTTTTGCAGCAGCACTACACCCAAACGCGGCTGGACGCCTATTTCGACAACAACGACGGCATCAAAATCGACAATAAAAAACTGCCCCGCTCTATCCGCAAAGACATCCAGAAAAAAGTCGATGAAAAAAACGACGAACAATTCGCCGCCGTGCAAACCTTTTTAGATAAAAAAATGCTGGAAGAACACTACCTGAGCGCAGGCAGCGGCACGGTGGAAAAACCCAACGCCGTACAGCACAGCGTACCTGCATGGCTGATTTTCGGTATGTTTTTCATCATGATACCGCTGTCGAACGTCATGGCACTGGAACGCCAGACCAACACCATTACCCGTCTGCGTCTCGCCCGCGCCTCCGCGTCCGGACTGATTGCCGCCAAACTCGTCCCCTATTTCCTGATTAACCAGCTCCAATTTGCCGGAATGCTGCTGCTCGGCCGCTACCTGCTGCCCGAAATCGGCGTGCCCGCCCTCATACTAAACGGCAGCCTTGTTCCCTACGCGCTGCTGTCCGCTGCCGTCAGCGCCGCCGCACTCGGCTACGCGCTTTTGGTCAGCGTCTGCGCCAAATCCACCGAACACGCCGTCGTCCTCGGCGGCGGCGGCATCATCCTGATGGCGGCAATCGGCGGCATTATGGTACCCGCCCACGTCATGCCCGAAACCATGCAGCAACTCACTTGGATTTCCCCGATGGCATGGGGCTTAAAGGCTTTTCAAGAGCTGCTGCTCAACCGTAGCGGACTGGACGGAATCGGCCGCTACCTCATCCTGCTGTCCGCCTTCTCCGCCACCACCCTGACCGCCGCTGTGCTGGTTTACCGCAGGCAGTTGCAGACGCAGGTGCGGTTTTAGGTCGTCTGAAAAACGAGTGTGGCGGGTTGCACTGAAACACAAGCCGACATCCATCCCTACCCCAAACACGAAAGCAAAAAATGTCCTACACCTTTACCTTGGCAGAACACGCACTGGAAGCGGAATTGAAAAAGCTGATTCTGCAAGAAGCCGACAAGACCGATGATGTTGCCGCCGAAGACTTTACCGACGATGCGCCGTTGTTCGGCGACGGCAGCCCTGTCGATTTGGATTCGCTCGACGCGCTGCAAATCTGCGTCGCGCTGCAACAGTATTTCCAAGTGCGGCTGCAAGGCGACCGTATGGTGCGCAAACATATGATGTGCGTGCGCGATTTGGCGGCGTTCGTCCGCGCGGAGCATGGGGCGTGAGCTGGGTTTGCGGTACAGCGGCCACCTCCGCGCTGAATCCGCAGGCGGATTTCAGACGACCCGATGCGGTGTCTTATACGTTTTTAACCCAGCCGCAGCAGGCCGCTTATTTCCGCGCTTTTGCCGACGACAGCTTGGGAAGTACCGCTTTTACGGATATTGCCGAACAACATTTGCGCCGTGCCGCCGAAGATGCCGGATGGCCGTCTGAAAGCTGGCACGACGCGCCGGTTTTTATCGGTTCGAGTTCCTACGCCATCGCCGAATACGAAAACCGCCGCCGCGCGGGTAATACGGACATTGGGGAACACGGTCTGCTCTATCTTGCCGAAGATTTGCGCAAACGCAGCGGCAACCGGCAGATTTTCAGTTTGGCAACCGCCTGTACCTCCTCCGCCCATGCGCTGATTCAGGCAGACAATTGTTTGCGCGGCGGGGTGGAACGCGCCTTCGTCCTCGGCATCGAAAACCTCAACCGTCTGACCCTGCTGCATTTTCACAGCTTAGGTTTGTTTACCGAACGATATCAGCCCTTCGGCGGCAACGGTCTGATTTTGGGCGAAGGTGTCGCCGCACTCGCCCTCTCTGCCACGCCGCCTGATCGTGCAGGTCGTCTGAAACTCGTCGGACATGCCGCCAATACCGGCAACGACCTGATTCAAAGCGACAGCAAGGCTTTAGAACAGGTTATCAGCCGCGCTTTAAACATCGCCGCTATTGCCCCCGCAAACATCGCCGCCGTCAAAACCCACGGCATCGGCACTGCCGACAGCGACGCTGCCGAACTGGCTGCGCTGGAAAACGTGTTCGGCACCCTGCCGCCGCTAATGGCGTTCAAAGCGCAAATCGGCCACACCCTCGGCGCAACCGCCGCCCTCGAAACCGCGCTGCTCTTGTCCGCCCTGAAACAAGGCGGCGGCACCGATTATCAAGGACGCGAAATCCGTTTTTCAGACGACCTTTCAGACGACCTTTTCTGTCTCGCCAACCATTTCGGTTTCGGCGGCAGCAACACAGCTATGGTATGGCAATGGCAATCATAAACCCCGATATCCGCATCATTGCCGCCGCGCGTTTCGATACCGAAGCCGCCGTCGGCAACAAAATCCTCAAACAAACCTTGCAGCAGCAAAGCGGCGCAGACGCCCGCCGCCTCAGCCGCCTGAGCCTGATTACCGCACTCGGCGCAGGCCTGTTGCGCGGACAAGGCGAAATCCGCCCCGATTGCGCCGTCTTCCTCGGTACGCCGTTTTCCTCGCCGTCCGTGTTTGAAAAAATGGCGGACAACGTACTCAACCACCATGCCGCCATGCCTTTCGACTTCATCGCCAACCTGCACAACGCCCCCGTTTTTCATGCCGCGCAAACCCTAGGCACGCACGGCGCAACGTTGGCGGTCGCAACCGAACGCCATTTGGAAACCCGTTTCCACCCCCTGCTGCTCGCCGCACAATCCTTGCAAAGCGGCGGACAGGCCGCAGTCGGCTGGGCATACGAACACCAAGCCACCCACGCCGATACGCGCGAAGGCAGCATTTGGATTTTGCTCGAACACGGCGCGGAACACGGCGTTCCCGTTACCTTGGACAGACAAACTAAAGAAGCTGAAAGGCCGTCCCGTCAGGAGGCTGCGCACTCTGAAATGCAAGGATATTATTGGCAGGATGTTGCCGATATTTTAGAAACATTGTGCCTTGCCGACGGTTTGTCATCCGGCAAACCCAACCCAATCATGATGGCGCGCGCAGAAATTCTATGAGGTCGCAAACGCGAAACGTGACCCGAAATACGCCGCTGCCTCCGCGCTGACAGGTCGTCTGAAAATCCGAAACTGTCTTCTGTTTCAAACACATTTTCAGACGACCTGTTTCTTTCCCCTGCCGATTATCCATTCGGATTGTCAATGCACCCGACTTCCCCATAAAATGCCGTAGACACACTTCAAACCCATTTGAAAAATGATGACTACCTACCGCCGCGCCTACACCATCTTCACCACCCTGCTGACCCTGTTCCTCATCTACACCGTCTCCACGCAAAATTGGCTGCAAACCGACCTGACCGCGCTGCTGCCGAGCGAACAGCAGCCTGACGCGCTTTTGACGGCGGCAGACAAGGCGGGCGAAGAGCAGTTGAACACGCAGGTGATTTTGCTGGCGGGCAGCAAAGACACGGAAACGGCGTTTCAGACGACCTCCGAGATTGCGGCTTTGTGGCGTAAAAGCGGCGTCTTCGAGCAAGTGGACAGCAGCGTGACGCCCGACTTGGACAAGGTGCGCAAGGACATCGGCAAGCTGGGGCTGGCGCTGCTGCCAAACGAACAGGTGCGCCTGCTGTTTGAGCATCCGCAAGCGTATTTTCAGGCGCGGGCGGAAGCGGCGGTCAACCCGTTTGCCGCGCCCTCGCCTTTGTCTTTGGAACAAGACTGGCTGGGCTTCGGGCGTTTTGTTGCGGGCAAGGCGAATCCGCAAAGCCGCTTGCAGTGGAACATGGACAACGGAATGCTGTTCACCGAAGGCGATGACGGGAAAACTTGGGTTTGGCTGCGCGGACGGCTGGCGGCGGGCGACAATTTTTCCGGCAACGACGCCCTCCTGCCGCTGATGGCGGAAAGCCGCAAACTGGCAAAAGCCAAAGGCGCGGACACGTTGGCGGCAGGCGGCGCGCTGTTTGCCGCCGCATCCAAAACAGAGGCGGAGCAGGAAAGCCGGCTGATGAGTACGGTCGGGATGCTGCTGACCTTCGCGCTGCTGCTGTGGGTATTCCGCAGCGTCCGCGTGTTCTGGCTGACGCTGCCTTTGGCGGCGGGTATGCTGACCGGTCTGGCGGCGGCTTTGCTGTTCTTCGGCGAAGTGCATATCCTGACCATCGTCATCGGCACGAGTTTGGTCGGGATGCTGGTAGATTTCCCGCTGCACTGGCTCGCGCCTTCGGTATTCGGCACACGGGCGAAAAACGGCAAAACGGCTTTTTCAGACGACCCCGTCTGGCAGGCAGAACCCGCCATGAAACATGTTTTGCCGAGCTTTACCGTCAGCCTGCTGATTACGGTATTGGGCTACGCGCTCTTGTGGTTCACGCCGCTGCCCGTATTGCGGCAGACCGCCGTGTTTTCAGGGTTTGCGCTGGCGGGCGCGTTCGGCGCGACGGTGTTGTGGCTGCCGCCGCTGTTTCAGCGTTACCGTGCCAAAACCGTGCCGTTTGCCGCGCTGACCGAACGGCTCTACGCGTTGTCGGATCGTCTGAAAATCCGTCTGCACAAACGCGGCTGGCTGATGGTCGGCGGCGTATTGCTGGCGGTCGGGCTGTGGCGCAGCGACTGGCGCGACGACATCCGCCAATGGGTCAACATGCCGTCTGAAATGCTGGCGGAAGTGCAACGCATCGGGCAGTTGAGCGGCGCGGATTTCGGCGGCAAATACTTGGTTGCCGAAGCGCCGAGCGAAGACGCTTTGTTGATGAAAACCGCCGAACTCGGCCGCGCGCTGCAACCTTTAGTCGCGCAAGGCAAGCTCGTCAGCTTCCAATCTCCCGACCAGCTTCTGATGCCCGTATCCGAACAGAAAAAACTGCAAAACCGCCTGCGCGAGCTGTCCAAGCTGCCCGAAAGCCGCCAACCGCTCGTCGATATCGGCATTCCGCACAAAACCCTACGCAACGCGCTGCTGCAAGCCGCCGATGCGCCGCCGCTGACGCTTGCCGCCGCGCTGAAAACCGATTTGGCGGAAGCCTGGCGGCCGCTGTATTTGGGTGAAGTCGAAAAAGGCCGTTTTGCCGCCATCGTGCGCCTGAACGGCATGACCGACGACACCGCCGTCCGCTCCGCCGCGCAAAGCGTAGCGGGCGTACATTGGGCGGACAAACGCGCCCACCTGAACGACCTTTTCCACCACACGCGCAATCAGGCGGCGTGGTTGAAACTGGCATCCTACGCACTGGCATGGCTGGTTTTATGGCGTATGTTCGGCATGAAACGCGGCACCAAAATCCTTGCCGTACCGCTTGCCGCCGCCGTCTGCACCGTCGCCGTACTCGGTCTGGCAGGCATCCCCGTCAGCCTGTTCGCCATGTTCGGCCTGCTTTTGGTGTCCGCCATCGGCGTCGATTACGCCGTCTATGCCCTCACCGCGCGACACAGCGCACCCGCGCGGCTGGGCGGGATGCTGCTCGCCGCCGCTACCACCGCCATCTCCTTCGCTCTGCTCGCCCTAAGCGGCACGCCCGCCGTCGCCGCCTTCGGCATTACGGTCACGGTCGGCGTAGCGTTCAATATTTGGCTGGCGGGGGCTTTGTTGAAAGATTGATGTTTAAAATTTAAAAAAACAAAAAGGTCGTCTGAAAACAGGTTGGCGCAAAATCCGCCATACCCGTTTTCAGACGACCTTTTTGACAATATCAAACGTAATCAAGCCGCTGTCTTCTTGCAGAACATAAGTGGTTTAAGAAACAGCCTAAGGATGCCCTTTATCCGCTCCCTCATCAAACCCAAATGCCTGCCTCTTTTCGGGCAGGCATTTTCATGCGGTCATGGTGTGCGGCTCAATATTTGACTGCCCAGCCTATCTCGCCGCCCGCGCGCATCGGGACGAGTTCGCCGTCGCCGTAAGGGACGCTTGCGGGAACGATTTGGCTTTGTTTGACGAGCGTTATCGTGTCGGTGTTTTCGGGAATGCCGTAGAACCTTGCGCCGTTTTTCGAGGCGAAAGCTTCGAGTTTATCCAACGCGCCTGCTTTTTCAAACACTTCGGCGTAAAGCTCGATGGCGGTCATGGCGCTGAACATGCCGGCGCAGCCGCAGGCGTTTTCTTTGGCGGATTTGGCGTGCGGCGCGGAGTCGGTGCCGAGGAAGAATTTGTGCGCCTTCTCGCCGGTAACGGCGGCAACCAATGCCTGACGGTGGGTCTCGCGCTTGAGTACGGGCAGGCAGAAATGATGGGGGCGCACGCCGCCGACCAATAGGTCGTTGCGGTTGAGCAGGAGGTGTTGCGGGGTCACGGAGGCGGCAACGTTGTCGCCTGCGTCCAAAACGAGGCGGGCGGCTTCGGCGGTGGTGATGTGTTCGAACACGACTTTAAGATTCGGCACTCGCGCCAAAACGGGTTTCATCACGCGCTCGATAAAGGCGGCTTCGCGGTCGAAAATGTCGATTTCGGGGTCGGTTACTTCGCCGTGAACGAGGAACAGGATGCCTTGTTTTGCCATTTCTTCCAAAACGGGAATGAGTTTGAACAGGTCGGTTACGCCGGAATCGGAATTAGTGGTCGCGCCTGCGGGGTAGAGTTTGAAGGCGACGATGCCGGCGGCTTTGGCTTCGCGCACAAGCTCGGGCGTGGCTTGGTCGGTCAGGTAAAGCGTCATCAAAGGCTCAAACGCGCTGCCTTCGGGCAATGCCGCCATGATACGCGCTTTGTAGGCAAGCGCGTCGGCTACGCTGACGACGGGCGGCTTGAGGTTGGGCATGATGACGGCGCGCCCCATCTGGCGGGCGGTATAGGGGGCAACGGCTTTGAGCGCGTCGCCGTCGCGCAGGTGCAGGTGCATATCGTCGGGGCGGATGATGGTCAGGGTTTGCATGGGTGTTCCTTTTTAGATTTTTGGGTTTCAGACGACCCCTTGATGTTCCCTTAAAGGTCGTCTGAAAAGACTATTGCACAAGGACAGGTTTGCCGTTGTAGGACTGATGCGTCAGGTAAAACACCGCCTGCACGGGCAACTGGTCGGACGGGGTGGTTTTGACGGTCAGCAGGGTTTCTTCCGGGCTACCCGAAGCTCGCCACGCATAAGAAAGCTGACGGATCGGAATCGGCGATTCGGAGGCTTGGTCGGTACGCAATTCGTTGTTCAAACCCTTCGGCGGGTTTTCGACCAATACCATAAACTGCTTGCGTATCAAGGTTTCGTCCGCACGCGCCGTCTTCACGCTGCAACTGTCGCCGGTCAGGCTCAAATAATAATCCGCGCCGTCCTGCGTTTTCTTCCAAACGGCAAGCGCATCCGGCTCGACGAAGCCTGCGGGCAGCCTGCCGATTTCTTCCGCATTCAAAGCCGTCAGTTTTTCATTATCGGCAAACGCGCGCACTTTATCGGCAGCCCCGTCAAAAGCGACGCAGCCTTGACGGAACAATTCCGCCGCCGCGTTCGCACGATCCGCCATCTGCTCGGGCGGCACTTCTTCCCTGCCGCACGCCGCCAATAAAACGGAGAAAACGGCAAGCGTCAAAAGCCTTGAAATCGGACGTTTCGCCATTTTCAGACGACCTCTATTTGTGTTTCACAACCAGCGTGAACACGCCGTCTTCTTCGCGCGATTCGAGCAAGACATGTCCGGTCTGACGGCAAAACGCCTCAAAATCGCCGGGCGCGCCGCCGTCGGTCGCCAACACGGTCAGGACTTCACCCGCCTCCATTTGCGCCAAGGCTTTTTTGGTTTTCAAAATCGGCAAAGGGCATCTGATCCCCTTCAAGTCTAAGGTGTGTGCGTTCATAGTTTCCGATGTTCCGTTAACAGGATTAACATGAATTATACCGTACTTACTTGCACCCCACCCTGACGAACCCATAAAATAAAGCCGTTTTTCACTTTGGAGCACACCATGCGCCGTCTCGCCCTCCTGACCCTCTGCCTCGCCGCCACGGCAGTCAACGCCGCCGGATTCAGCGAAAAA
Organism: Neisseria sp. HMSC077D05; assembly: GCA_001809325.1. Taxonomy (GTDB): domain Bacteria; phylum Pseudomonadota; class Gammaproteobacteria; order Burkholderiales; family Neisseriaceae; genus Neisseria. The sequence continues at coordinate 27,634 of KV797063.1, forward strand.
GATACCCCCTTCAACACACGCTACAAAGAAAGCCCCGAAGAAGCCGCAGCCCGCGAGTTTGCCGAACAAAAAACCGCGCTCCCGCCGCTGCCCGACACCCAATCCGGCGACTGGTTCGACCTCTACGTCAGCGAAGACTACGGCAAACAGCCCAAAATCCTCCTCAGCAGCCTGCAAATCATGCCCTCTCCCGACGGCAGCATCCGCTACATCCTCAACGTCCGTTCCGACAAAGGTCATGACAACCTGACCGTCGAAGGCCTCTTCTGCGCCCGCTCTTCCTTCACATACGGCAAAGACAAACGCTCGTCTTATAAAGTGTTCGGCTACGGCGACACCATCAACCGCCGCTGGATCGAGCCGCGCAAAGCCGAATGGAAACCCATAGGCTCGACCTTCAACAAAAACGACGCGATGCGCGCCGTCCTCTACCAAGCCTTCTGTATCGACGGCGTACCGAACACCACCGAAGGTCTGGTCAAACGCCTCAAAGAACGCGCCGGACGCTACGCGCCGAAAATGGTGCGCCACGACAAATAAAAGCCGTTTGACGGTTTCCAACATCAAAAAAGGTCGTCTGAAACATTTTCAGACGACCTTTGCCGTATTTCAAACCGTCAATCAGCGCGGATGAACCATATCGGCGGGGACGACCAGTTCGTCAAACTCTTCGCCTGTCAGCAAGCCCAATTCGACGGCGGTTTCGCGCAGCGATTTGTCGTTTTTGTAGGCGGTTTTGGCGACTTTGGCGGCATTTTCGTAGCCGATTTTGCGGTTCAGCGCGGTAACGAGCATCAGGGAATGGTGCAGGAAATAGTCGATTTTTTCCGGCACGGGTTCGATGCCGGCGGCGCAGTTTTCGTTGAAGCTGTTGCACGCGTCGCCCAAGAGGCGGATGGATTGCAAGAGGTTGTAGGCGATAACGGGCATATAGACGTTCAGCTCGAAATTGCCCGACGCGCCCGCCATGCCGATGGTGACGTCGTTGCCGAACACTTGGCAGCACACCATGGTCATCGCCTCGCATTGGGTTGGGTTGACTTTGCCCGGCATGATGGACGAACCCGGCTCGTTTTCGGGGATTTTGATTTCTCCCAAACCGCAGCGCGGGCCGCTTGCCAGCCAGCGGATGTCGTTGGCGATTTTGTTCAGGCTTGCCGCCAGCGTTTTCAATGCGCCCGAAGCGGCAACGGCGGCATCGCGTCCGCCCAAGGCTTCAAATTTGTTCGGCGCGCTGACAAACGGCAGGCCGGACAGTTCGGCAAGTTTGGCGGCGGCTTTTTCGGCGTATTCGGGATGGCTGTTCAAACCCGTGCCGACCGCCGTGCCGCCCAAAGCGAGTTCGTACAAACCTTTGAGCGCGTCGTTCAGACGACCTAAGCCGTGGTCGAGCTGGGAAACGTAGCCGGAAAACTCTTGTCCCAAAGTCAGCGGCGTCGCGTCCTGCAAATGGGTGCGGCCAATTTTGACGATGGGGGCGAATTCTTTGGCTTTTTTGTCCAATGTGTCGCGCAGGGCTTTTACCGCCGGAATGAGGTGGCGGTTGATTTCAATCGCGGCGGCGACGTGGATGGCGGTCGGGAACGCGTCGTTGGTCGATTGCGCGTGGTTCACATGGTCGTTGGGATGGACGGGCTGGTACGCCGCCAAACCCGTACCGGCGATTTCGTTGGCGCGGTTTGCCAGCACTTCGTTCATGTTCATATTGGACTGCGTGCCGGAGCCGGTCTGCCAAACCACTAAGGGGAACTGCCCGTCGAGCTTGCCGTTCAACACGTCGTCCGCCGCCTGCGTAATCAAATCCGCCTGTTCGGGCTTAATCCTGCCGAGGGAAACATTGGTGGCGGCTGCGGCTTTTTTCACCAGCGCCAAAGCATAAATCAACGGCTGCGGCAGGGTTTCGCCGCCGATTTTGAAATTGTTGCGGCTGCGCTGGGTCTGCGCGCCCCAATAGGCTTCGGACGGGACTTCGACATTGCCCATGGTGTCGTGTTCGGTACGGGTGCTCATGTGTTTCTCCTGAATTAAATGATAATGCAAATAATTTGCAAGCGTATTATAGCGGGCAGGAGGTCGTCTGAAAAGCGGGGGAAGGAGGTTTGAAATAAGCAGTTTCGGACGGCGTTTTGAAAGCTGAAAAGAAGATTGAGACAGACGAAGGAATTGTGTTTAACCTGTTTGGGCTATGCCAAAATGAAAAAAGGTCGTCTGAAAACCTTATTGATATTGATAGGTTTTCAGACGACCTGTGTTTACTTTAAAAATTCAAGTAATCAGTTTGCCATTTGTTTTGCCTGAACTGCTGTCAGGGCGATGGTGAAGACGATGTCTTCTACCAATGCGCCGCGGGAGAGGTCGTTGACCGGTTTGCGCAAACCTTGTAACAGCGGACCGACGCTCAGAACGTTGGCGCTGCGTTGTACGGCTTTGTAGGTGCAGTTGCCGGTGTTGAGGCTTGGGAAAATCAGGACGGTTGCCTGACCGGCGACGGTGCTTTCAGGGGCTTTGGTTTTGCCGATTTCAGGCACGGTAGCCGCATCGTATTGCAGCGGGCCGTCGATTTCCAAGTCCGGGCGTTTTTCTTTCGCCAGTTTGGTCGCTTCAATCACGGCATCGACATCAGGGCCGCTGCCTGAGTTGATGGTGGAGTAGGAAATCATGGCAACTTTAGGCGGGATGCCGAAGGCTTTGGCGGTATCGGCGGATTGGATGGCGATATCGGCAAGCTGTTCGGGCGTCGGGTTCGGATTGACCGCGCAGTCGCCGAAGACGAGGACTTGGTTGGGCAGCAGCATGAAGAATACGCTGGACACGAGGCTGGCGCCCGGTGCGGTTTTAATCAGTTGCAAAGCGGGGCGGATGGTGTTGGCTGTAGTATGAACGGCGCCGGATACCAAGCCGTCCACGTCGTTTTGCGCCATCATCATGGTGCCGAGGACAACGGTGTCTTGCAGTTGTTTGCGGGCATCTTCAGGGGTCAGACCTTTGGATTTGCGCAATTCGCACATCGGCTCGACGTATTGTTCGATCAATGTAGCGGGATCGACGATTTCCAAAGAGTCAGGCAGGTTGATGCCGCGTTCTTTGGCAACGGCTTCAACTTCTTCGCGTTTGGCAAGCAAGACGCAGCGGGCAATGCCTTTTTCGTGGCAGATGGCGGCTGCGGCGACGGTACGCGGTTCTGCACCTTCAGGCAGGACGATGCGCATATCGGCTTTGCGGGCAAAATCAATCAGGTTGTAACGGAATTGGGCGGGAGAAAGGCGGGAGGCTTCGCGTTTTGCCAACGCAGATACGTCTTTGAGCGCGCTGCTTGAGCCGTAGAATGTCAGTCCGGTCAGGCGGGCGACTTCTTCGCCTACGGATGCTGCCGCGCCTTCAATAATGAAGCCTTCCAAAAGACCCGGAGAGTTGGTGTAAAGCTGTTTGGCAAGGTTGATTCGGTGTGCCGCTTCGGCTGCGTCGGCACTGTCAGATTGCAATGCCAAGACTACGCCTGCATCCAAAGACAGGGCGAGCTCGACGTTTTTGCCGGACAGGAAGAGTTTGTCCGCATCGGGGGCGATACCTTCGATAACGAGTTTGTCGGTATTGAGTGCGACGGCTTTGCCGACCACAGCGTCAAACCAGTCGTCGCTTTTGCCTTGCGCCAACAGGGTTTCGGCGGATGCGTCGAGCGGTTGGAAAACTTGCGCGCCCAAAGCTTGGGCAAAGGCTTTGCTTGCTGCTGCCACGTCCAAACCGGCGGATACCGGAGCGACCAATAATTTAGCCATGATATGTGTCCTTTCTATTTGGAGGTTGTCCGTCTTGGAGGTTGTCCGTCGCCGCCGTGATGCGGACGTAACGGCAATGGCTTAATACTAACAAACAAACTGCGTTTCCAACAAGGTTAAATGTTAATGGATTGAGCGAAAATGCAATGGATTTTTAAGAAACGCATAAAGAATGGGCTAAAATCGAAACCAGCCATCCCCTTCCTTTTAATCTTTACTGATTACCGCGAACAATACCGTTTGAAATGAAAAAAAGCTGAGTCCTGTAACATACAGAACCCTGCTGATATCAACCATCTGAACAGGCTTTGATGAATAGTTAAGATTGAAAGGATTTCCACCTTTAAGCCCAAGTTTCAGACGACCTCTCGTTTCGGCAGCTAAGTCTGCCGTAGGTCAGATTCTTGAATCTGACATCTCCATCTGCCACAACGCGTAAAGGAAACAGAAGCATTAAATATTCGTCGGATACAGGTATCCGAACTACACATTACCCAGCAACTGATTTTATTCCGCAATGTAAAGACAAAAAAGTCGTCTGAAAACCTTAAATCATCAGGTTTTCAGACGACCTTTCATTCCGGCAGATTGATTAAGTCAAACCATCAAGCCTGTTTCAGCTTCGCATCGGCATCGCGCAACGCGGTACGCAAACCTTCCTCGATAACGGGATGGTAGAACGGCATATCCAGCATTTGCGGGACGGTCATCTTCATTTGATGCGCCCATGCCAACAGGTGCGCCAAATGTTCGGCGGCGGGGCCTAAGATTTCCGCGCCGATAAAGTGGCCGGTGGCTTTTTCGGCATACAGGCGCATATGGCCTTTGTTTACCAGCATCACGCGGCTGCGGCCTTGGTTTTTGAACGATACTTCGCCGATGACAAATTCGTCGGGTTGGTATTGTTCGGCAACCTGCGCATATTTCAAACCGATGAAACCGATTTGCGGACTGGTGAACACCACGCCGATGGTGCTGCGGCGCAAACCGCCGCTGATATTCGGGTAGCGGCCCGCATTGTCGCCGGCAATCTTGCCTTGGTCGGCGGCTTCGTGAAGCAGGGGCAGTTGGTTAGACGCATCGCCCGCGATAAAGATATGCGGAATGCTGGTTTGCATGGTCAGCGGATCGGCAACGGGTACGCCGCGCGCATCTTTATCGATATTGATGTTTTCCAAACCGATGTTGTCAACGTTCGGACGGCGGCCTACGGCTGCCAGCATGTATTCGGCAACAAATATGCCTTTTTCGCCGTCCTGCTCCCAATGAACTTCTACATTGCCGTCTGCATCGAGTTTGACCTCGGTTTTAGCATCCAAATGCAGTTTCAATTCTTCGCCAAACACGGCTTTTGCCTCGTTTGAAACGACAGGGTCGGAAATACCGCCGATGATGCCGCCCAAGCCGAAAATTTCAACTTTCACGCCCAAACGGTGCAATGCCTGACCCAGTTCCAAACCGATAACGCCCGGTCCGAACACGGCAACGCTCTTAGGCAGCGTATCCCATGAGAAAACGTCGTCATTGATAATCAAACGGTCGCCCAAAGACTGCCACTGCGGCAGGATGACGGGGCGCGAGCCGGTAGCAATCACGAAACTTTTTGCCGTGATTTGGGTATGGTCGTCGATTTGGACGGTATGCTCGTCGATAAATTTAGCCGAACCCATAATGCGCTTGTCGGCAGGCCACTCTTCCACATCGGCAACGACAAAGCTGACAAAACGGTCGCGCTCGGATTTGACGCGGTGCATGACTTCTTCCCCGTTGACGACGATGCTGTCTTTGTCCAAATGCACGCCGAACGGGTCGGTATGCAATGCGTGATGGCGCGCCTCTGCGGCGGCAATCAAGAGTTTGGAAGGCATACATCCCACGCGCGCGCAGGTTGTGCCGAACACGTTGTTTTCAATCAGGTAAACATTATCCGAATGTAAACGGGCATTGCGAAACGCGCCCATGCCGGCAGTACCGCCGCCGATTACGACGACATCTGCTTGAATTTTTTTCATAATCTTTGTCCTTTTTTTGTTGAGCGTCCGAAGCGGTATCAGCGTGAAGCGTATCAAGTTTTCAGACGACCTCTTTAAGAAGCTATCAATAATATAAAATCAATAGCCATTTTAAAAATCTCGATTTAAAACAATAATCTCAAATTCTACTTGTAAATATAGAGCTATTCAGAACGACCGTGTAGCGTATCGTCTGAATAACTCTATTTTTCTGTTCAGACGGCTTTGTTCAAACCGTCTCGAGCACTAGGCAATTAGTTTTTAGCCAAGTAAGCTTCCAAATCTTCGCTGCCGCCGATGTATTTGCCGCCGATGAAGACTTGAGGAGCAGTCATCTTGCCGGTAATGGCGCGAACGGAAGTAACAGTTGCATCTTTGCCCAATACGATTTCTTCGTAAGACAGACCTTTGTCTTGCAAAGCTTTTTTAGCTTTAGCGCAGAATTGGCAGCCGGGTTTGGTGAAGATGGCAACAGACTCTTGAGCTTTCCAGTCAGGGGCGATGAATTTCAACATAGTGTCAGCGTCAGACACTTTGAAAGGATCACCCGGCTCTTCAGGCTCGATGAACATTTTTTCAACCACGCCGTCGTTAACCAGCATGGAGTAACGCCAAGAGCGTTTGCCGAAGCCCAAGTCTTCTTTGCCGACCAGCATGCCCATGCCTTCGGTAAATTCGCCGTTGCCATCAGGAATCATGTAGATGTTGTCAGCTTCTTCTTCGGCAGCCCAAGCGTTCATCACGAAAGTATCGTTTACAGATACGCAGTAGATTGCGTCAACGCCGTTTTCTTTGAACGCGCCGAACAATTCGTTGTAACGTGGCAGGTGGGAAGAAGAACAAGTCGGAGTAAATGCGCCGGGCAGAGAGAATACGACTACTTTTTTACCTTTGAACAAGTCATCAGTGGAAACATCTTTCCAAGTGTCGCCCACGCGGGTACGGAATACGACGGAAGGTACTTTTTGACCGGTACGATCTTGCAAAGCCATTTTGGATCTCCTTGAAATTTTAGGTTTAGGGAATGATACGAGTGAATGTGTGCATTCTAGCGCAGGTAGTTTGATTTGTATAATTTATAGTTCAAATAATATTAATTACCTGAAGCTATGAAACCCAACCTGCGAACGTTTCATTTAAATAGAGGTCGTCTGAAAGAAAACAAGCCCTTGGCTTGGAATTATTTTTCGGAATCGTGTGCATCGGACAATACGACTTCACGGATGCTGCTTTCCACTTTGTCTTTCAACATAAAGCGGTCTTCTTCTTTGCCGGGGCGAATCGGGGTGGCAAAATCAATACGGATGCGCAGCTTTTTCATGGAAACGATGCGCCAGAGCGAGCGCACCAAATCGACTTGCGCATAAGACGGCACAGTCGTCCTTTTACCGGCATCATCATAATAGCGCAGCGTAACCGCCTGAACAGGCGCGTCGGCATCGATGGCGGATTGAAAGAGTGCGGCTTTAAATGACAAAATGTCCAAGCCCAAAGAAGTCCGTGCCTCGGGGAAAAAGCTGACATTCTGCCCTGCTTTCAACGCAGCGCAAATGGCTTGGTTAATCGGCTCGACATCGCGACGGGAATTGCGGTTGATAAACACCGTACCTGCGTTTTGCCCCATTTTGCCCAACACCGGCCAGTCTTTGATTTCCTGCTTGGCGATAAAGCTGCTCGGATACACTGCGCTCATGGCGAAAATATCCAGCCAAGACACATGGTTTGCCGCCACCAAAACACCCTTCACATTATCCGCGGGCGGCGTGCCGATTTCCAATTCGATATCCAAGGCTTCCAGCGCGCCTTTTCCCAGAGTAATGACCGCATGATCGCGTTCGGCAGGATTGCCGGCATCGATACGGCGCAAATGCCTTCCGGTTCGGAATAACCACCCTGCCAAGCGGAACAATCTGCCCAAACGGGTAAAAAACGGGGCTTTTTGTGAGTGCATAACTGTTTTTCTTTTCGTCTTAAATGTGTATCAAATCATAGTAATAACGCTTTCAGACGACCAAGATGACAAAGAGGTCGTCTGAAAACAGGTTCATACATTATTTTTGGCAGTTCGGACAATAAAACGTCCCGCGCTGCCCCAAAACTTCCTTCTGCACCAAACCGCCGCAACGGACGCAGGGTTCGTTGTGCCTGCCGTACACCGTATATTCCTGCTGGAAATAGCCGCTTTTGCCGTCGCTGTTGACAAAGTCGCGCAACGTACTGCCGCCGGTTTCAATCGCGCGCTGCAATACCGCTTTAATCGTTTCCACCAAGACGGCGCATTCTTTTTTCTTAACCTTGTCCGCAGGGCGGTGCGGCGAGATGCCCGATTTAAACAGGCTTTCGTTCGCATAAATATTGCCCACGCCGACCACGACGGCATTGTCCATCAGAGCCAGCTTGACCGCGCGTTTTTGTGTTTTAAATTTTCGGTACAGATACTCGGCGGAGAAGTCGTCTGAAAGCGGCTCGGGGCCCAGTTTTTCAAGGAGCGGATGATGCTCGGCAATGCCTTCATACCACAAAATCGCGCCAAACTTACGCGGGTCGCGATAGCGCAACACCGTTCCGTCCGCAAACACAATGTCCACATGGTCGTGTTTATCAGGATGTTCAACCCGCGCATCGCCGTCCGTAAAAATCCGTAAGCTGCCCGACATACCCAGATGAATCAACAAAATACCCGTTGCAAAACCGATAATCAGATATTTCGCCCGCCGACGGCAATTCAATACCTCCTGCCCCGCCAAAAGCTCCGCCAACTGCGGATTGACCTGCCAACGCAGCTTGGTTTGGCGCAACACGACATCCGCCACCTTTTTACCTTGAATATGCGGGCTGATACCGCGCAAAGTCGTTTCCACCTCGGGCAATTCCGGCATTTTTCTTTATCCTCAAGCTAATACAGTCAACATCGACTTTTCAGACGACCTGCGATTCTACAGATGCCAAAGCAGCCTGACAATTTGCAACCAATCGGTTTTATAGGAAGAATGCAGCAAATTCAAGGCAGAATGACAAATATAGAAGAAACTATTTTTATGGAGTCAAACCTACCGTTTTCAAATATAGTGGATTAACTTTAAACCGGTACGGCGTTACCTCGCCTTGCCGTACTATTTGTACTGTCTGCAGCTTCGTCGCCTTGTCCTGATTTAAATTTAATCCACTATAATCCGCCTCGAAAGGTCGTCTGAAACCCGGCCATTCCGGTTTTACCAACGCCGCATTTCTCAATCCGAAATCCGCGCCGCACCCAAAGCCACCGTCTGCGTTCCCAATATTTTTTCAAACTCCGGCAAAGGCGTAACTCCCGCCATACGTTTGACCAAAACCAAACCGTACACCGCCGCGCACTGTGGCCACCACCTGTCCCCTGCCTTCTCCATAAAACGCCAAAACTGCAGCCCCTTTTGCGAATTCACAGCAGGCAGGTACACCATAAACTTTCCAAATTCCACTTCAAAATCCAAATCCGCCAGCCGCTGCTTCAAAGCCGGCAAAGTCAGGCAATGCTCCTTTTTAGGCAAGTGCGTTCCATCAAACCACTTGCTGAAAAACCACAAAGATTTCGGATTAAATCCCGTCAAAACCAACCGCCCTTCAGGTTTCAACACCCTAGACGCCTCATGCAGCACTTGCGACAGTGCGGCAGTTTCATGACTGTGCGGCATCAGCAGCACATCAATAGAATGACTTTCCCAAGCCATAGCATCCGCCGTCATCAATACATCGCAGGGCACGACAACCACGTTTTCAGACGACCTCAACCATTCGCCACCTTGCTGGACGACGGTTTGTCCGTCGAAATATTGTAAATGCTGCTCAAAAAAAGCAGCTTCGTTTTGAGCAACATAACGCCCCATAGCCGTATTTTCAAACCATACATCCATAGTCGTTATCCTATTAACTGTTTCATGCGTTCATTTCTACTGTCCGATAGAAAAATACAATGCAATCGCCGTATTTATGCCACAGATTTTAGCATTAAGACTCAAGCATATGTAAATTTCACCCCCATTACCTTGACGGCTACATCTTCAAACAGTACCATCGGGTAGACTAAATTTAACCTTATATCATTGATAATTATTGATTCATCATGGCAAAACTGAAAACCATCGCACTTACCATTTCAAGTTTATCCGCAGCTTCAGGCGCAGCATACGCTCAAAATGCCACACCAGATCAAGTAGGTATGGCAATGATGCGCCTCAATTCCTCTCTTTTGGATCAAGCCAAAGCGCAAACTTTCGGAACGGGCAGCCTTTGGGCATCATTGCGCAAGGATTTCCGTATTAACGAGGTCAATTCCGAACTTGTTCGCCGCCATGAGAGCAAATTCGCTGCCAATAGCGCCTACTTTGACCGCACCATTACCCGCAGCAAACCTTATATGTACCATATTGCCAACGAAGTCAGAAAACGCAATATGCCTGCCGAAATCGCATTGCTGCCGTTTATCGAAAGCGCATTCGTTACCAAAGCGAAATCACATGTCGGCGCATCCGGTCTATGGCAGTTTATGCCTGCAACGGGTCGCCACTACGGCTTGGAAAAAACCCCTTTGTATGATGGCCGTCACGATGTCTACGCAGCAACTGACGCAGCATTGAATTACCTGCAATACCTGCACGGATTATTCGGCGACTGGTCTCTTGCACTGGCTGCCTACAACTGGGGCGAAGGTAATGTCGGTCGCGCCGTCAATCGGGCGCGTGCGCAAGGCTTAGAGCCGATTTACGAAAATCTGCGTATGCCTGACGAAACACGGAATTACGTTCCCAAACTCTTGGCCGTACGCAATATCGTTGCAAACCCGCAAACTTTCGGCATGAATATCACCGAAATTAACAATCAGCCGTATTTCAAATCCCTGAGCATCGACAAGCCGATTGACAACAGCACTATCGCCCGCTTCGCCAACATCAGCGAAAGCGAATTGCTGACACTCAATCCGGGATTCAATGCGCCTGTATTCATCCCGAAAAACAATCGCCGCCTGTTGCTGCCTGTTGATTCTGTGGCTTCTTTCGAGAAAAACTACCGAAACGCAAATCCCGATACTTTGTTGTCTTGGAACGTATACACATCTCGAAACAATACCAGCTTGAACGCCATCGCTGCAGAAACCGGCATGAGCGTTGCCGAAATCAAACGACTGAACGGATTGGGTAATAACTCCCTGTCTTCCGACCGCAGTATTTTGGTAGCCAAGAATCAAGCAACTAATTCGACAACATCTAATACGCTCGCGTTCATCGATGTCGATAACAGACCGGATACTTACCGTTCCAATATGCCGGAAATGGCGCCTATTCAAACGACAAAAGCAAATATTCCTACGACGAATTTTGCAAACATCAAGCCCGTTGCCGCAACACCTACTGATTATGTAGCTCTAGGCAAAAAAGCAGTATCCGAAACTTTGGTTGCACAATCAGCCCCTGCTATCGAAGAAAGCAAAGTCACTTCCGCAGCTTCTACGGTTGTCGCCAAAGCAGATATCACTGCCGCACCTGCAGCCGTTCAAACCAACTCTTCTGCAGATTTGGCATCAGCAAATGTCAAAGAAGAACGTATTCCTGAAATATTTGCCCAATTGGCTCAAGCTGAAAGCAAGCCTGCCGTTGTCGAGCAAACTGCTGCGAATACAACTACTGAGTTGACTACTGCTCAAGCCACTCCGGCGCAAGCTACTGAAACAGCTGATGAACTGATGGCATTGGTGGACTCTAATCTTCGCACTCAAACTGAAAATACAGTAGTCGCACAAGCTGCGAGCGAGCAAAATGTTGCGTCTGACGCAGTCAAAGCACGTAGCGAGCGCATTGCCGCCAATACTGCCAAACAACAAAGCCGTACTGAGGCACGTTTAGCTCGTGCGGGCAATCAGCAGCAATCTCAAACTGCAGGTGCCGGTATGCACCGTGTAGCCGATGGTGATACGCTGTTTAATATCTCCCGTCGTTACAATTTGAGCGTTGCTGATTTGATTATTGCCAACAACATCAAAGGCAATAACATCCGTAAAGGTCAGCTGTTGCGTGTTACCGCAGCACCTGCTAAAACTCGAAACAGCATCCGAAACGTTTCTTATACCGTTCGCAGAGGCGATACTTTAAATACCATCGCCAACCGCTTCAATGTTGATGTAAACGATATCCGCCGCTGGAATCGAAATACCAATGGCGTGACACCCGGTCAACGTTTGAAATTAATCGGCAGTTAAGATCATTGTTCATCAAAAAGTCGTCTGAAATTTTTCAGGCGACTTTTTATTTGCCAAGAAACTTAATTTACCCTACATCATCACCACACTTCCCTTTAAAGAGAAAGTTTTTATAGTAGATAAAATTTAATCCCAATACCAAATTAAAAGGTCGTCTGAAACCCGTTTTCAGACGACCTTTTTTGCTTAAATCAAGCCTTCCAGTTTTGGATTACCCTCTTTCGGAATCGGGCGTTTGTTACCTTCACTATCAATGGCAACATAAGTGAAGACAGCTTCCGTAACAAGTTGGCGATCTTCAGTAAGATGATCGTTCATCAATGTTTTTACCCAAACCTCGATTTTCAGTTGTAACGAAGTATTACCCACGCTCACGCAGCGGCCGTAGCAACAGACGACATTCCCCACTTTCACAGGGCGGATGAAATTCATTTCCTGAACAGCTACGGTAACAATGCGGCCTTGTGCGATTTCCGCCGCCAAAATACCGCCGCCCAAATCCATTTGCGACATAATCCAGCCGCCGAAAATATCTTGGTTTGGATTGGTGTCGCGCGGCATAGCAACGGTGCGCAGCAAAAGCTCGCCTTGTGGTTTAGTGTGTTGTTTTTCATTTTGCGTCATGGGAAATATCCTTTTTAGAGGTGCAGCTTTCGTATGAAGTTGAGAAGCCGATTGAAGCAGTATTTATTGGGGGTTGCCTGCGATAACAAGGTCGTCTGAAAACTGAACTGGCCCCCAAA
>KV797064.1 GCA_001809325.1 Neisseria sp. HMSC077D05
GTCGGCGAAGAGCGGGAAGGGGATGGGTGTGACAGGAGGAGCAGGAGGGGGCGCCCAACAGAAATCGGGGAGGGTACAGATTACATAGAAGTCGCTGTCTTTACGGGCGATTTTATTGAATGCCATGGCGGCTTGCTCCTGTTGGGGATGGGGTCGTCTGAAAATTTTTCAGACGACCTTACGGGGGCGTTAGAGCTTGGGAAAGTCTATGTGTTGTACTTAGTATCTCTAATATTCATATTCCCTGGTGAAATACCTTCTTCTGATTCTACAAAAAGTTCTTCATTCTCTACTTTCTTTTTTGAAAAAGGTGTTTGGCATAAGGGAGGGTGTAATTTTAAGTAATAATTGATGGGTGATAAACCTAATTTATTAGTTTGTAAAGGGTCAGCATTTTTTTGAATTAATAAATCAATTAAATCTAGTTGAAAGTAGGTTTCTATTTGCTGCATAAATAACAACCACTTAAAATAAAATTAACAAAAATAAAGTTACTTAAGTTATTGATTATAATCTTATCTCAGACATATCCAAAATATGCCTACTTTGCGAATACTTTACCATAAATTTGATTTATGCATTGATATTTTTTACATATCAAAAAATAGGTGAAGTAAGCATTTTATGATATTACAGTCATAATTATTTTGACTTAGTTTCTCAAGTTTCTCAAATATTCCAGTTTTTCATTTCAAAAATAAAAGAATCTCGACGGAGGGAGTAAACCCATGGCC
>KV797065.1:0-1961 GCA_001809325.1 Neisseria sp. HMSC077D05
GGGGGCCAGTTCAGTTTTCAGACGACCTTTCGTCTTTATTTTTCGTTTTGTTTGTACCAGTTGATGAATTCGTCCGGTTTGGCGAAGCCGAGCAAGGGGTCGCTGCGGCGGCCGTCGGCGTGGATGGCGAAAATGCCCGGCGGGCCGTAGATTCCGTATTCTTTGTAGAGTGCCTGATGTTCGGGCGTGTTGGCGGTTACGTCGATTTGGAAGAAGCGTTCCATATCGACGGCTTCATGCACTTGCGGCTGGTTGAGCGTGTAGTTTGCCATTTCTTTGCAGGCAATACACCAGTCGGCATAGAAATCCAAAACGACGGGTTTGTCGGGGTTGGCTTTCAATGCGGCGTCCATGGCGGCTTTAAGTTCGGCGACGTCGGTGAATATTTTACCGTGGTCGGTGGTTTTGCCTGCTTCGGACGGGGGCGAGAGCGTCAGGAAGTGGTGCAGGGCGGTGGTTTGTTTGTTTGCGCTTTGCCAGCCGAACCATGCGCCGCCGATGATGAGCAGGAAGCCTAAAACGGAGGCTGCGGTTTTCAGACGACCTTTTTGTTTGCCGGATTTAACCAGCAACATGACGGCAGGGACGATCATGAGCAGGGTGTAAAGCGCGACAACGAGGTAGTAGGGCAGGTGCGGTGTGGCGAGATAGACGGCTACGGCAAGCAGGATGAAGCCGAAGGCGTATTTGATGCCGTTCATCCAGTCGCCTGCTTTGGGCAGGACGTGGCCGCCGAATGTGCCGATGAGGATCAGCGGAACGCCGGTGCCGAGTGCCAAGACATACAGCGCCAGTCCGCCCAAAACGGCATCGCCGGTTTGTCCGATATAGCCCAAGGCGAATCCGAGCGGCGGGGCAACGCAGGGGCCGACGATCAGCGCGGAGAGTATGCCCATGACGAAGACGGAGAAGATTTTGCCGCCGGAGAGTTTGCTGCTTTGGTTTTGGAAATAGGATTGGACGGCGTTGGGCAGTTGGATGTTGAAGAGTCCGAACATGGAAAGCGCGAGGACGACCATCAGGCCTGCGGCGGCAAGGACGACCCATGCCTGTTGCAGCCATACGGTCAGAAGCGCGCCCGTCAAGCCTGCGATGACGCCGACCAGCGTGTAGGTCAGTGCCAAACCTTGCACATACGCTACGGACAGCGCGAAGGCGCGACCTTTGCCGGCGGTTTTATCGCCGACGATGATGCTGGAAACAATCGGTAAAAGCGGATACATACAGGCGGTAAAGCTCAGGAATACCCCTGCGGTAAAAAACGCCAACAGGTTGGCGTTTAATGTGTCCCACGATAATTTGAAGCGGCTGCTGTCGTCGTTTTGCGAGGCTTTAGGCGCGGCGGCGGGGGATGGTTTGGCGGAATCGGGTTGCAGGAAGCGGTCTTTGGCGGATATGGGTTCGTCGCTTTGCGGCTGGTACAGGCCGTTGCCATTAATCTCGAAAGACGTGTCCACGGGCGGGTAACATACGCCGGCTTCGGCACAACCTTGATAAGTCAGCGTCAGCTTGTAGGTCGGCGCGGCTTTTTTGTAAGGCCAGTTGACCTGCGCGGCGCGGTGGAACACGGTTTGTTTGCCGAAAAACTCATCTTCTTTGGCTTCGCCTTTGCTGAAAACGGGTTCGCCCAATACGCCTTCAGGCGCGGTGGCGGCGACGATTTTCGATTGGTACATATAGTAGCCGTCGGCGATTTTGAATTCGACGTTGATTCCTTTGTCGGTAACGTTCACTTGCGGCACGAACGCTTTTTCAGGCGGCAACAAATCGTCGGCGTTCACAGCAAACGCGCTGGAACACAGGGCAAAAAAGGCGGTAAAGAAGTAAAGGAGTTTTTTCATGGCGTCTTCTCGGTGGAAGGGTTGAACAGGCGCATTATAAACGCAGCAGCCGTTTATAGGCCTTAATTTATATTAAAAGCAGCGATTGTTTTTTATAGTGGATTAACTTTAAACCAGTAC
>KV797065.1:2061-17791 GCA_001809325.1 Neisseria sp. HMSC077D05
TGTCCTGATTTAAAGTTAATCCACTATATCGTTGCAAGGGGGGATTATCGGACTGCTTGATAGATGATGCCCGTCGGATTGTCTCTTTTTCATAGCCGATTGGAACGGGAAAGGTCGTCTGAAAACTGATTTTCCGGTTTTCAGACGACCTTTCCGATTTTTTTGCTTATTTAAGGATAAGCAATATAGGCGTAAGCCGAGTGGTTGTGTATCGATTCGAAGTTTTCGCTTTCGACGATGAAGCTTTCGATGCGTCCGTCCGCAATCAGCGCAGTGGCTACGTCGCGCACCATGTCTTCCACGAATTTCGGGTTTTCATAGGCTTTTTCGGTAACGTATTTTTCGTCGGGGCGTTTGAGCAGGCCGTAAAGCTGGCAGCTTGCCTGCGCTTCCACGCAATCGATGATTTCCTCGATACCGACTTCGGCGTTGGCAGTCAGGCTGACGGTAACGTGCGAGCGTTGGTTGTGCGCGCCGTATTGGGAAATTTCTTTGGAACACGGACACAAAGAGGTCACGGGCACCATAACTTTCAAATTATGGCTGTATGTTCCGTTTTTGATTTCGCCCGTCAGGGTAACGTCGTAGTCCAGCAGGGATTGGATACCGGAAACAGGTGCGGATTTTTTGCGGAAAAATGGGAAGGAAACGCTGATTTTGCCGGAATGGGAGTCTAAAAGGGTAACCATTTCGGCAGTCAGTTTGTGCAGCCTGTCGAAATCCAAAGCTTCGGTTTGTTGTTCCATCAACGCCACGAAGCGCGACATATGTGTGCCTTTTTGGTCGGCGGGCAGGAAAACCGTCATGGTCAGGCGGGCGACGGTGGATTGGCTGCCTTCGGCGGTATTCAAAGTAATCGGAAAGCGCAGGTCTTTGATACCGACCTGGTTAATCGGCAGATTGCGTAAATCTCGGCTGGATTGCACGTCTGCAATGGCGTTCATGCGTTGTTTGTCCTTAATTGTCGGATTGCTGGGATGTGTGTCGTTTGGAAACGGATTCATGCCGTCCGTTTTGTAAATGCGAGATTATATCACTTGCAAACCGTGTCCGCATTGATTGTTTCTATTTTTCGGATAGTGATAAAATCCTGAATTATTCACATCTTTACAAGGTTGAACCGAGATGAAATTTGCCACCAAAGTCATCCATTCCAGCTACGATTGCGACGAACACAACCGCGCGCTGATGCCGCCGATTTATCAGAACAGTATGTTCGCGCTGCACGAAATCGGCGAGCAGGTTCCCTACCGCTATTCGCGTCTGAGCAATCCGACCCGTCAGGTTTTGGAAGACACGGTTGCCGATTTGGAACGCGGGGCGGCGGGTTTTGCCTTTTCCAGCGGCATGGCGGGCATTGATGCCGTGTGGCGTACATTCCTGCGCCCGGGCGATACCATTGTCGCCGTCACCGATATTTACGGCGGTGCGTATGACTTGCTGGTTGACGTCTATAAAGAGTGGGGCGTAAACGTCGTCTTTGCCGATTTGGGCAACTCCGACCGCTTGGACGAGCTGCTTGCCGCGTACAATGTGAAACTGGTTTGGCTGGAAACTCCGTCCAATCCGCTATTGAGATTGGTGGACATCAAAGCGCTTGCCGCCAAAGCCCACGCCGCCGGCGCGCTCGTCGGCATCGACAACACCTTCGCCACGCCGTATCTGCAACAACCTTTGGAAATGGGCTGCGACATCGTGTTTCACTCCGCCACCAAATACCTTTGCGGACACTCCGACGTATTGATGGGCATCGTCGCCGTCAAAACCAAAGAACTGGCAAAACCGTTGCACGACATGATGGTGCATACCGGTGCGATTGCCGGCCCGATGGACTGCTGGCTGGTGTTGCGCGGCATCAAAACGCTCGCCCTGCGCATGGAAGCGCACTGCAAAAACGCGCTCGACATCGCCCGCCGCCTTGAAGCCCATCCCGCCATAGAAAAAGTGTTTTATCCCGGCCTGCCGTCGCACGAACATTACGAACTGGCGAAAACCCAAATGCCCAAAGGCATAGGCGGCGTGGTAACGGTTTACCTCAAAAACGACACGCGCGAAGCGGCAAACAGCGTGATTAAAAACATGAAACTGGTCAAAATGGCATCCAGCCTCGGCGGTGTCGAAAGTCTGGTCAACCATTGCTATTCCCAGTCCCACAGCGGCGTGCCGCATGATGTGAAAATGGAAATGGGCATCAAAGTCGGCCTGCTGCGCTTCTCCATCGGCATTGAAGAGGTGGACGATATTTGGAACGATATTTCCAAAGCTTTGGATACGACGCTGTAAAGACAAATAGGTCGTCTGAAAAGTGCGTAGCGGGGTTTGCTAAAGCGGTTTCAGACGACCTTTTAGCTGACCTCACGTTAGAAAGGCAAAATCATGAAAACCCTGATCCCCGCCCTTATGACCGCAATCATTCTGATCGCCTGTACTTTGCCTGCTGAAAAAACGCAATCATCCCAACCTGTCACGTCGTCTGAAAAACCATCCGAACCGCGTCAAGCGTCAACGTCGGCTTTGGCGGCGAAATGGGTTGTGGTGTCTTTCGATAAATTCACCGAAAAAGATTTGGCGGGCAGAACGGCTTTTTTGGATTTGAGCAAAATGCCCAAGGCACATGGCAAGATGGGTTGTAATCATTTGATGCTCCAAGCAAAAGAAGTCGGTTCGGGCAAAATCGATTTCGGTCCGATTGCGACGTCAATGATGTTGTGTGAAAACATGAAGTTGGAAGAGGCTTTCTTGAACATGAGAAGCGTGTGGAACTATCGTTTCGACGGCGATGATTTGATTTTGGAGCAAAACGGCAAAACCATGCGCCTGCGCCGTCAGCCGTAAAATTTGAGTTTCAGTTCCGCTTAAAGGTCGTCTGAAAACCGGACAATCAGGTTTTCAGACGACTTTTCGTCAAGCGAACGGGTATAATACCTTCCGTTTCCCATCCCGCACACACAAGGATCCCCATTATGGCAGCCTCGCCCGAAGCAAAGTTCACCGAAGAAAAAGTCCTGTGGATCAAACACCATACGCCCAAACTGATGACTTTTGCCATCAGCCGCCCTGAATCCTACCGCTTCTCGGCAGGACAGTTTTCGCGGCTCGGGTTTCGCGACGGCGAAGGTTTTATCTGGCGCGCGTATTCCGTCGTGTCCGCCGAATACGCCGACACGCTTGAATATTTTGCCGTTTTGATCGAGGGCGGTCCCATGTCCGCGCGGTTTGCCGCGATGAAAGAGGGCGATACTATTTTGCTAGATAAGACGGCTACCGGCTTCCTCCTGCCCGAACGTTTCCCCGACGGCAAGGACTTGGTCATGCTCTGCACGGGTTCTGGCATCGCGCCTTTCCTTTCCATCATCGAGCAGCCCGAAATCTGGCAGCGTTTCGACCGCTTGATTTTGGCGCACTCGGTTTCTTTCGCCGATGAACTGATTTTCAGACGACGTGTTGAAGCGTTGAAAGACCATCCGCTGATTGGCGAATATTTCCACAAATTCCGCTTCATCCCCATTACCACGCGCGAGGAAACCGAAGGCGCGTTGAGCGGCAAACGCATTCCCGAACTGCTGAAAGACGGCAGCCTCGAAGTATACGCGGGATTCAAGTTCACCAAAGCGGACACGCGCTTTATGGTCTGCGGTAATCCCGCCATGGTAAAAGATACATTCCAAGCCCTGATGGACTTGGGCTTCGCCATGCACCGCAACCGCATACCAGGCGAAATCATGATGGAAAACGGGTTTTAAGCCTGACAGTTTGATAAGGTATCGACAGCAGCAAAAAAGGTCGTCTAAAAAACGGTTTGCCGTTTCAGACGACCTTTTGTTTGAATGGTTTTGTAGCCGTCGGTGTGGGCGCGGCTGCTTATTCTTCGCTCGGTTCTTCTACATAATCATCCACTTGTTGTTCGCGGGATTTCTTTTCTTTGTCCTTCTTTTTGTCCTTGTCGGGAATGGCGGCATTGATTAACGCGCCTGTGCCTTTGACGGCGATTTTACCTGCAGTCATGACGGTAGTTGCTGCCAGATTGACGGCGCTGGTGACGATACAGCCGCTGAGTGCTAAACTGAGGAACACGGGAAGTAGAAGGACTTTTATGGTCATCAGTGTTCGCATCCGCATTGATGGTCGTGGTGTCCGCCGCTGCATCCGGAAGCCGCTTCGTGCCAGCTTTCGTCGTCGCCGTCGAATTCTTCCATTTCGTCAAATTCGCCGTTTTCAACCAGCGCGACAAGCTCTTCGAGGCTTTGCGCGCCTTCGACCCAAAAGCAGGGAATATCGGGCGGCGTATCGGGGGCGAGTAGGGCGGCGGTTTGGTCATGCCACGCAATCCAATAGCCGTTTTCGGTGTGAACGAATTGGGCATCGGGATGAATGGTTTCGCCGGTCGTTCCGATCAGCATTCTTTCGGCAATGTCGGCTTGGTAGGGTTGAATCTGCATGATGGGCTTTCTGTGAACAAAATCTGCTTTATTGTAACGAAAATCCATGGCGGATTAAATCGTCTTTCGATATGGGGCGATTTGGGATGGAATATAGAATCAACGGTTTCTGTACAAAAGGTCGTCTGAAAATAAGTTCGGCAGATGGTGTGCAAACACTAAACCAATAAAACTGACCCAATAAAAAAGCAGCCCGTTTCAGGCTGCTTTTTGCGTTATGGGATGTAACGCGTCAAATTTATACCACTTCGGCTTTAGTGATGACGACGGGTTCGGTCGGTACGTCGTCGTGGTAGCCGTGGCGTTTGGTGGCGACGCCTTCGATGGCATCGACTACATCAAAACCATCAACCACTTTGCCGAATACGGCGTAGCCCCAGTCTTGGACGACGGTTTTGCCGTACAGCTCTTTGGAACGGAAGTTCAGGAAGGCGTTGTCGGCGGTGTTGATGAAGAATTGCGCGCTGGCGGAATGCGGGTCGGAAGTGCGCGCCATGGCGATGGTGTATTTTTCGTTTGGCAGGCCGTTGGACGCTTCGTTTTGAATCGGCTCGCGTGTTTCTTTTTCGTTCATGTTCTCGTCCATGCCGCCGCCTTGAATCATGAAGCCTTTGATGACGCGGTGGAAGATTACGCCGTCGTAGAAGCCGTCTTTGACATATTGCTCGAAGTTCTTGGCGGTAACGGGGGCTTTGTCGAAATCGAGTTCGATTTTGATGTCGCCTTTGTTGGTGTGCAGGATAATCATGGGTTTCCTTTCGTTAAGAATCTTTTTAGAAATGGTGCTGGGCGGAAAAACTTCAAGGTCGTCTGAAAAATATTCTTTCAGACGACCTTGGCTAGGGTTTTACGTGTTTACGGCATCAGGACGAAATAAGCCCACAGCGCAACCAGTACGATACAGAGGACGTTCAGTAGCAAGCCGACGTTCATCATTTCTCGTTGCTTAATCAAACCTGTACCGAACACAATCGCGTTGGGCGGCGTGGCAACCGGCAGCATGAAGGCACAGGATGCGCCGATGCCGATAACGAATACCAAGACTTGTTCGGGCAGCCCCATTTGTGTGGCGATGCTGGCGAAAATCGGCACAAGCAGCGCGGCGGAGGCGGTGTTACTGGTGAACTCGGTCAGGAAGATGATGAAGGCGGCAACCACGAAAATCACCAGTAATGCAGGCGAATGGGAGAAGGTGGAGGCAACCTGCTGACCCAATGCTTCGGATGCGCCGGAAGATTGCAGCAGCGCGCTCAAGCTGATACCGCCGCCGAAGAGCATCAATACACCCCAGTCGGTATTGCGGGCGACTTCTTTCCATTGCGCCACGCCGAATACGACGACGGCGACGGCGGCAATCAGGGCGATGACGGTGTCGGGGTTGGAAATGCCGAAAACTTCTTTGATTTTGGAACTGAATACCCATGCCACAGCGGCGGCGATGAAAATCAACAGCGCTATTACACGGTGCAGCGTCCACGGGATAGACTCGGCTTTGACTTCCACGCGCTCGTTCAGATTAGGTTTGAGGATGACGTACATGGAGAAGAGCATCAAGGGCAGAATCAACAGCATCATCGGCAGGCCGAGTTTCATCCAGTCGACGAAGTCCAGATTCAGGGCTTTGGCGGCAATCATGTTCGGCGGCGAACCGACCACAGTGCCCAAACCGCCGATACTGGCGCAGTAGGCGATGCCGAGCAGGACGAAAACATAGGTTTTGCGTTCTTTTTCTTGGTCGAGGTGGCTCATCATACCCATTGCCAAAGGCAGCATCATGGCGGCGGTGGCGGTATTGCTGATCCACATGGACAGGAAGGCAGTAACGATAAACAACATCAACACCGCGACTTTCATATTGCCGCGCGACAGGCGCAGGAGGCTGACGGCGATTTTACGGTCGAGACGCTGCATGTGCAGGGCGGTAGCAAGCGCGAAGCCGCCGAAGAAGATGTAAATCGTCGGATCGGCAAAGCCAGCCATCGCTTTTTTGATGTCCATATCGGGGAAGCCGAGCACGACGGCGAGAATCGGCACCATCAATGCGGTTACCGTGATGTGGACGGCTTCGGTAAACCAAAGCGCGGCAACGAAAATCAACAGCGCGATGCCTTTGTTGGCATCGGTACTGTACGGCAGGATGTGGTAAATGCCGAAACAGACGACGGCGGAGATGATGGTGGTCAGCAGACCTTTAAAGTCGGTAATCGGCTTTTGCGCACTGAGTAACTCGACATTCTCAGGATGCTGGGTTTTGTCCTTTGCATGTAAGTCCATGGAGTATTCCTCTGAAGCATAACGTGAAATCGCTAAAACCGCGGATGCTTAGGCTCATCGCCTGACATTGCTTTTTTATTGATTTCACTGAATCGGTTTTTCTTGTTTCCCGCGTCGGGACGTTCGCAGGCTTTGGATTTCAGTCAAAAAAAGCCGTGCAGCATGGCGACGAGTATATTTGTAATCGCGTGTAGTGTAAATATAATGTTAACAATCGGGCGCGGTTTTTACGAAAACGGATTGATGGGAAACTAAAAATATCTATTTGTTGATTTTCAGACGACCTCCTTTGTAGTTAAAGCGTTAAGGTCGTCTGAAATGCCTAAAACATGCCGTTATCGTGATATGATGCCGCATCTTTAACGACGCCGTCACGTCAATGAAAAAAATATTCAAAATCTTCCTGAAAGCACTGTTGGCGTTTATCATCGCCGCCATCCTTTACTTTGCCGCCGCCTACATCCTCGGTAAAATTCCACAAGACGGCACCGCCTCCGACGGCGACGTCACACTTTACCTGAACAGCAACGGCGTACACGCCGACATCGTCATGCCGCTTTCAGACGACCTTTTCGACTGGACCAGCATCATCAATCCTGCCGACAGCCCTGCAGGGCAAGGCGATGCGCCCATCCGCTACGTCGGCATAGGCTGGGGCGAGCGCAATTTCTATTTGAACACGCCGCAGTGGTCGGATTTGACCGCCTCTACGGCAGTACAGGCGTTAAGCGGGGTCAACAGCACGCTGATTCACGCCATCTACTACCGCGAGTCGCCGCGCGAAGGCGAAAATACCGTCAAATTTACCGTCAGTCGCGAACAATACCGCCGCCTGAGTGCCAACCTGATGCGCCATTTCAAATTGAAAGCAGGCAAAGCCATCCCCGTCGCCGGTGCGCATTACAGCGCTGACGACGCATTCTACGAGGCAGAAGGACGCTACCATCTTTTCAATACGTGCAACAGCTGGCTCAACCGCCGCCTGACCGAAAGCGGCATCAACGGCGTCGTTTGGACACCGTTCCCCGATCCGCTGCTCGACAGCCATCGTACCAATACAGCAGAAAAACCATGAAAACCCTGACCATCCGCCATCTCACGCTCGGCAGCGGACAGCCGAAAATCGCCGTTCCCTTAGTTGCCCGAGACGAAGCAGCCTTATCCGCCGCCCTGAAAAATCTCGAACACGCCTGTTTCGATATTATCGAGTTCAGAGCCGACTATTTCGCCCAAGCAGGCAACCCCGAATACCTGCTTGCGCAAGCCGCCGCAGTGCGCCATGTGTTTCCCGAAACCCCGCTGCTGTTTACCTTCAGACGCGCGGAGGAAGGCGGCGAATACCCTTGCAGCAAAGCGTATTATTTCGAGTTGCTCGATAAAGCCGCCGCTTCAGACATCATCGACATCATCGACATCGAACTTTCCGCCGGAGAAAGCGAAGTCCGCCAAGCGGTTGCCGCAGCCAAAGCGCACAACACCACCGTCCTGATGAGCAACCACGATTTCCATCAAACGCCCGCCAAATCGGACATCACAGGTCGTCTGAAAAAAATGGAAGAGGCAGGCGCAGACATCTGCAAAATCGCCGTGATGCCCCAAAGCCCCGCCGATGTCCTGACGCTTTTGGATGCTACTTGGGAAGCACGTCAAACTGCAAACCGCCCGATTGTTACCATCTCCATGGGCAAACTCGGACTCATCAGCCGCATCGCAGGTTCAACCTTCGGCTCCACCATCACGTTCGGCACTGCAGGAACCGCCTCCGCCCCCGGCCAGCTCGATTCCGCCAGCCTGAAAAACATCTTGGATGTTTTGGAAAACAGCGGCGTTGCCGGATAACCATAAATACAAAAAGATAAAAGGTCGTCTGAAACAGCGTTCAGACGACCTTTGTAGGATATTCCGCTATAATGGCGGCAAAATTTGAATAGAAAAGGAAAATTATGAACCGTCTGTACCCCCACCCGATTATCGCCCGCGAGGGCTGGCCGTTTATCGGCGGCGGTTTGGTATTGAGTTTGCTGGTGTCCGCCTGCTGCGGCTGGTGGTCGCTGCCGTTTTGGATTTTCACCGTATTTGCCCTGCAATTTTTCCGCGATCCCGCACGCGAAATCCCGCAAGACCCCGAAGCGATTTTAAGCCCCGTTGACGGACGCATCGTCGTCGTCGAACGCGCGCGCGATCCTTACCGTGATACCGAAGCGTTGAAAATCAGCGTGTTCATGAACGTCTTCAACGTCCACTCGCAAAAATCGCCTGCCGACTGCACCGTGACAGCCGTCGAATACAATAAAGGTAAATTCCTAAATGCCGACTTGGACAAAGCCAGTACCGAAAACGAACGCAACGCCGTACTGGCGACCACTGCTTCAGGCCGCGAAATCACCTTCGTCCAAGTCGCAGGCTTGGTTGCCCGCCGTATTTTGTGTTACACCAAAGTGGGCGAGAAACTGACCCGCGGAGAACGCTACGGCTTTATCCGCTTCGGTTCGCGCGTTGATATGTATCTGCCGGTTGACGCGCAGGCACAAGTTGCCATCGGCGACAAAGTCACCGGCGTGAACACCGTTTTGGCGCGCCTGCCGCTCCAAGCTCCGGAAGCTGCCGCACCGACTGAAACACCGCCGCCTGCCGCTGCACAAACGGAAACGCCTGTTTCAGCGCAAACCGTTTCAACACAAACCGCTCCGGTGCAAACCGTTTCCGAAGTTGCACAATCCGAAATCGAAGCGGCTGCCGATAAAGTCCGCAATGCCGCAGAACAGGCATTGAAAGACTGACGGCTGAAAGCTGAATAATGAGGTCGTTTGAAAACCTTTTCAGACGACCTTGTTTTATCAGAAACGGTAAATACGGTATAATTTGAACCCAACACACATTACACCCGACGGATTGATTCCCCGTCGGTTTTCCCTTTTCAGACGACCTATACCGAATATCAAAAATCCATCCATGACCGCAAAATCCTCTAAAACCGCATCAAAGCCGAAAGCCAAAACAAACGCCAAACCGACTACGCGCCGTCAAAGCCAAACGAAGGCGCAGACCGAGCCGAACAAGGTTTCCGAGCGTTTGAAGGCTGCCAAAGCGTTGCAAAAAAATGAAGAAAAAAAAGCGCGCCCCGAACACGTTGTTAATCTGATTAACGACGCGCTGTGGCTCTTCGGGCTGATGGTAACGGTCTTCATCGCCATTTCCCTCGCCAGCTTCAAAATGACCGACCCCGCATGGTCGCGCAGTGTGCCGAAACCGGACGGCATCGCCAACTTCGGCGGGCTGTTCGGCGCGTATGTTTCCGATGTCGGCTATTATCTCTTTGGTTTGTCGTTTTGGTGGTGGATCGCCGCTTCGTGCGTTTTCCTCTATAAAAATTTCCGCCCGCTGCAAAAGCGTGAAAACTACAAATCCTACAACCACGGCGTTGCCGCGCTGGCTTTGTTCCTGCTTTTGGTGTGCAGCCCAATTCTCGAATACTTCACCCTTCAAAATACCTTGGACGAAACCCTGCCTGTCGGTGCGGGCGGTTTGGTCGGTGCTTTGGCAGGTTCGGGCTTGGCTTGGCTGTTGGGCAAATCAGGCAGCCTGCTGATTATGTGCGTCATGCTGCTGCTTTCTGTTTCCTTGCTTGCGCAAGTGTCTTGGCTGGAAGTCATGGCGAAAACAGGACGCAATACCGAAAGCCTGTTTTCAGGCATTTGGGGTCGTCTGAAAAAGGCATTGGGCAGACGAAAAGACGACGGCTTGACCGCCGAAGCATTGGAAACGGAAAACACCCGCCGCATGGTGAAAGAAGCCAAAAACATCACCGCCACGCCCGTTGCCCCGCTTGCAGGCAGCACCAGCAACCGCAAATCCGTCGCGGTCTCCGTTGCGCCGCCGCCCAAAATTCAGGTTTCTTTGTTTGAAGACAACGAGTCGCAACAGACAGGCGAATACCACAAACCCAGCATGAGCCTGCTGCGCCTGCCCAACGGCGAACCCGTCAGCATCAATCCTGCCGAATTGGAGCGCACTGCCGAGCTGATTGAGTCCAAGTTGGCAGAGTTCGGCATCGGCGTGCAAGTCGTGTCCGCCACTTCCGGCCCCGTGATTACGCGTTATGAAATCGAACCTGCGCAAGGCATAAAAGGCAGCCAAATCGTTGCTTTGTCTAAAGATTTGGCGCGTTCCATGTCGCTACAATCCGTGCGCATCGTGGAAACCATTGCGGGCAAAAACACCATGGGCATCGAGTTGCCCAACGAAAAACGCCAAGACGTGATGTTGAGCGAAATCTTGTCTTCGCCCGTGTTTACCGAAGCTAAATCCAAGCTGACCGTCGCGCTGGGCAAAGACATCTCCGGTACGCCCGTCGTCGGCGATTTGGCAAAAATGCCGCATCTTTTGGTCGCCGGCATGACCGGTTCGGGTAAATCCGTCGGCGTGAACGGCATGATTATGTCCATGCTTTTCAAAGCCACGCCCGACGAAGTCCGCTTCATCATGATTGACCCGAAAATGCTCGAATTGAGCATTTACGACGGTATTCCGCACCTGCTCTGCCCAGTCGTTACCGATATGCGTGAAGCGGGGCAGGCATTGAACTGGTGTGTTGCCGAAATGGAAAAACGCTACCGCCTGCTTTCGCACGCCGGCGTGCGCAACTTGGAAGGCTTCAACCAAAAAGTCGAAGCCGCCAAAGCATCAGGCAAACCTATGCCCAACCCGTTCAGCCTGAATCCGGACGATCCCGAACCGCTCGAAAAACTGCCGATGATTGTGGTCGTTATCGACGAGTTGGCAGACCTGATGATGACCGAACGCAAAGCCGTCGAGCAACAAATCGCCCGCCTCGCCCAAAAAGCGCGTGCCGCCGGCATCCATATGATTGTCGCGACCCAACGTCCGAGCGTCGATGTCGTCACCGGCTTGATTAAAGCGAACATTCCGACGCGTATGGCGTTTACCGTACAAAGTAAAATCGACAGCCGCACCATCCTTGACCAAATGGGCGCGGACGAACTGCTGAAATACGGCGACTCCCTGTTCCTGCAACCGGGCAGCGCCGAGCCGACCCGCCTGCAAGGCGCGTTTGTTTCAGACGACGAAGTGCATCAAGTCGTCAACTACGTCAAATCGCAAGCCCCCGCCGACTATATCGAAGGTCTGCTCAGCGGAGAAGCCGCACTGGAAACCACCAATATCGTTAATCCGAATGCAGGCAGCGACGAATTGTTCGACCAAGCCGTCGCCTACATTTTGGAAAGCAAAAAAACTTCCATCTCCTCCCTGCAACGCCAGTTGCGCATCGGCTACAACCGCGCCGCCAACCTGATGGAAGCGCTCGAAAACGCCGGTGTCGTTTCCCCCGCAGACATCAACGGCAGCCGCAGGATTTTGTCGCAAAAAGACCAGTTGTAATCCCGAGAAAAGTCACAGGTCGTCTGAAAACCGGTTATACCTGTTTTCAGACGACCTTTTTATGATGTCGGATTCAATACCTTATTTTATCGGGGCAAAATCTGCCCGTCTATCGACGATATAGTGGATTAAATTTAAATCAGGACAAGGCGACGAAGCCACAGACAGTACAGCTAGTACGGCAAGGCGAGGCAACGTCGTGCTGGTTTAAAGTTAATCCACTATATTATCCAGTCAATCAAACATTGTGATATACTAGCCAGCTAAATTTTCCCGCCTTTTGCAAGCAACGGACGATAAAAGCCCCGATGGGTCGGAGCCGCTTTTGCAGCCATCATTGGCAAAAGGATTCCCATTTTTTTTATTTAACACAACAAATTAAGGTCTTACGATGAGCGTAACTGTCGAAACTTTAGAAAATCTGGAACGCAAAGTAGTGCTGTCTCTGCCTTGGTCCGAAATCAACGCTGAAACCGATAAAAAACTGAAACAAACCCAACGCCGTGCAAAAATCGACGGTTTCCGTCCGGGTAAAGCACCTTTAAAAATGATTGCCCAAATGTACGGCGCAAGTGCTCAAAATGATGTCATCAACGAAATGGTTCAACGCCGCTTCTACGATGTTGCCGTTGCTCAAGAATTGAAAGTTGCCGGCTATCCGCGTTTCGAAGGCGTTGAAGAACAAGACGATAAAGAATCCCTGAAAATCGCTGCGATTTTCGAAGTGTTCCCTGAAGTCGTTATCGGCGATTTGTCTGCACAAGAAGTCGAAAAAGTAACTGCTTCCGTCGGCGATGCCGAAGTGGACCAAACCGTAGAAATCCTGCGCAAACAACGCACCCGCTTCAACCATGTTGAACGCGAAGCCCAAAACGGCGACCGCGTCATCATCGACTTCGAAGGCAAAATCGACGGAGAACCTTTTGCCGGCGGCGCATCCAAAAACTACGCCTTCGTATTGGGCGCAGGGCAAATGTTGCCTGAATTTGAAGCCGGTGTAGTCGGTATGAAAGCAGGCGAAAGCAAAGACGTTACCGTCAACTTCCCTGAAGACTACCACGGTAAAGACGTTGCCGGTAAATCCGCCGTCTTCACCATCACATTGAACAACGTATCCGAACCCACCCTGCCCGAAGTTGATGCCGACTTCGCCAAAGCATTGGGTATCGCCGACGGCGACGTTGCCAAAATGCGCGAAGAAGTGAAGAAAAACGTAGGTCGCGAAGTTGAGCGCCGCGTAAACGAACAAACCAAAGAATCTGTAATGAACGCGCTGCTCAAAGCCGTAGAGCTGAAAGCCCCTGTTGCTTTGGTAAATGAAGAAGCCGCCCGCTTGGCAAACGAAATGAAACAAAACTTCGTCAACCAAGGCATGGCTGACGCTGCCAACTTGGATCTGCCTTTGGACATGTTCAAAGAGCAAGCCGAACGCCGCGTATCTTTGGGTCTGATTTTGGCCAAACTGGTTGAAGAAAACAAACTGGAACCGACTGAAGAGCAAATCAAAGCCGTTGTTGCCAACTTCGCAGAAAGCTACGAAGATCCTCAAGAAGTGATCGACTGGTACTACGCAGAGCCTTCCCGCCTGCAAGGTCCGACTTCTTTGGCAGTAGAAAGCAACGTCGTTGATTTCGTTTTGGGTAAAGCCAAAGTAACCGAAAAAGCTTTGTCTTTTGACGAAGTGATGGGCGCACAAGCCTAATCATCTTCAAAAGGTCGTCTGAAACAGGCAACTTGAA
Organism: Neisseria sp. HMSC077D05; assembly: GCA_001809325.1. Classification (GTDB taxonomy): domain Bacteria; phylum Pseudomonadota; class Gammaproteobacteria; order Burkholderiales; family Neisseriaceae; genus Neisseria. The sequence goes on from KV797065.1 coordinate 15,914, forward strand.
AGCACCAAAGCACCCCTTTGGTGCTTTCGCAACATTGACAGGAGACAAAAATGTCCTTCGATTTCAATAATTACCTCGTTCCTACCGTTATCGAACAAAGCGGCCGCGGCGAGCGTGCATTTGATATTTACTCGCGCCTTTTGAAAGAGCGCATCGTATTTTTGGTCGGTCCGGTAACCGACGAATCCGCCAATTTGGTGGTTGCCCAGCTGTTGTTTTTGGAGAGTGAAAATCCGGACAAAGATATTTTCTTCTACATCAATTCCCCCGGCGGCTCGGTAACGGCAGGTATGTCGATTTACGACACCATGAATTTCATCAAGCCCAATGTTTCCACTTTGTGCTTGGGACAAGCGGCAAGCATGGGCGCATTCCTGCTGTCGGCAGGTGAGAAAGGCAAACGTTTCGCCCTACCCAACAGCCGTATCATGATTCACCAGCCTTTAATCAGCGGCGGCTTGGGCGGTCAGGCATCCGACATTGAAATTCATGCCCGCGAGCTGTTGAAAATCAAAGAGAAACTTAACCGCTTGATGGCGAAACACTGCGGCCGCGACTTGGCAGACTTGGAACGCGACACCGACCGCGACAACTTCATGTCCGCCGAAGAAGCGAAAGAATACGGCTTGATTGACCAAGTTTTGGAAAATCGCGCTTCTTTGCAGGCTTAAGGTTTGATTTGAGCAATTTATAGTGGATTAACTTTAAATCAGGACAAGGCGACGAAGCCGCAGACAGTACAGATAGTACGGAACCGATTCACTTGGTGCTTCAGCACCTTAGAGAATCGTTCTCTTTGAGCCAAGGCGAGGTAACGCCGTCTGATTTAAAGTTAATCCACTATAAGACACACGCTGATAGAAGACGCACTGATTATTCAGCTATTGCGCCTGTACAATGAGCGGCTGATTCTGATGAAACTGCTTGGGTAAGAACAGGGCGGGTTGGTTGAAGCGTTGCTGACGGCGGTGTTTGAATTGGGTTGATGCGAAGGTCGTCTGAAAACTTGAAAGACAGGTTTTCAGACGACCTTTTTGATTTGCCGCATTAGAATTGATATTACGTTAACGACTTTGGTTTGCTTTGTCGTCTTGTCTTAATGGATAAGGAATCCCGCCTTATGCCTTATTCAGTAAAAAAAGTATGCGCGCCGAGATAATGTTTGGCGTAATACGGGCTGGAGAGTTTTTCCGTTTTAATGGTTTTGCCGCTGCTTGGAGCGTGGATAAATTCGCCGTTGCCGATGTAGAGACCGACATGGGAATATTTGGATGAACCGCCAGTGTTGAAAAACACGAGGTCGCCGGCTTTTAATTGGTTGTCGGAGATTTTTCGGCTGGCTGCCGCCATGTCGCGGGCAGTTCGCGGGAGGCTGACGCCGAGTGCGTTTTTATAGACGAATTGAATCATGCCGCTGCAGTCAAAGCCGGTGGCAGTGCTGCTGCCGCCCCATCTGTAAGGCGTGCCAACTAGCCCCATACTGTGCAACATGAGCTCTTGAGAGCCTTGGGTGCGGTCGATGTGGCTGATGCGGACGGGTTGGACGGTTCGGGCGGTGGTGTGGGTTTTGGTCTTCGGATGATGTTTGCCGGAGAAAATGCCGCAGGAGGCGAGGGGCAGGATGATGGCGGTGGTCAGAGCGGTGCGGATAATCGGTTTCATGGGATTCCTTTTAGGGACGTTTCAGACGAGGTTTGACAAGAGGTCGTCTGAAAAAGGTTTTTCTGTTTCTACGAATATGGGCGTAAAGAACGGAAGGACGAGAAAAACGAAAAAATACGGTTTGGTGCAGATGAGTGAACGAAAAGGTTTGTTTTCGATAATGTTTGGTTTCGTTGAAAGGCGAATGTATAGTGGATTAACTTTAAATCAGGACAA
>KV797065.1:17891-39733 GCA_001809325.1 Neisseria sp. HMSC077D05
CCGTACTGGTTTAAAGTTAATCCACTATATTGCGGCTTGAAAACGAGTCCGTGGTTTTGTGCGGTAACTTGATATTGTGTCGGGTTGATGTTTGTTCAGTTTGTTTTTTGTTTTGAGGTCGTCTGAAAATGCCAATCCGGGTTTTCAGACGACCTTTTGTTCGGGTTTTACAGCAATCCTTCTATCGGCAGGATGGAGAGGATTTTGGAGGTAACGCGTTTCCAGAATTTGGCTTCCGGCTCGGTGGAGTAGGTTTTTTGGGTGGTGGGGTCGTACCAGTGCAGTTTGTTGTATTTGTCGAGGGTAACCTGATAGGCGTATTTCGGGGTGGTATTGACGAGGGTGCGCTGCATTTCGCCTGCAATTTGGGGACTTTCAAGAACGACGCCCATTTCGGTGTTGAGTCTGGCGGAGCGCGGGTCGAGGTTGAATGAGCCGATGAACACGCGCTTTTCGTCCACGATGAAGGTCTTGGCGTGCAGGCTGGTGGCGGAGCTGCCGGTCAAGCCGCGGTCTTTGGTGGTGGGGACGGCGTGGTTGGGTTGCAGCTCGTAGAGTTTGACACCGGCTTTGAGCAGGGGTTTACGGTATTTGACGTAGCCTGAGTGGACGGCGGCGACATCGGTTGCTTGGAGCGAGTTGGTCAGGACGGTGACGTCCACGCCGTCTTTGACGAGTTGGTCAAGCGCGCGTACGCCTGATTTGGTGGGAACGAAATAGGGCGAAACGAGATAGACGCTTTTTTCGGGCGTTTTCAGGGCGTTTTGCATGCGGTCGAAAATGGGCGGTTTGTGGCGGTCGCGGTCCAGCCCTTTGGCGGGGTCGTCGCTGATCAGGCGGGTGTGGACGCTTTGCCAGTCTATGCTGTTGCTCTGCATTTTTTTGTAGAGTTCGGAATTTTCGATGCTGCTGCGGTAGCGGCTGAGGGTTTCGTTTTTGTCTTTGTCGTTGTAACCCAGCTCTTGGAAGCCTTTTTCGATATCGCCTTTTTTGATGATGCTGGCGACAGTGTAGGAGGAATGGCTTGCCCAATAGCGGTCGAAGTCTTGGGAAACTTCGGTCACGACGCGGCCGGTGGCGAGGATGTCGAGGTCGGCAAAGATGGTGTCTTCGCCGACTTTAAAATATTCGTCGCCGATATTGCGCCCGCCGAGGATGGTGGCGCGGTTGTCGGCGGTAAAGGATTTGTTGTGCATCCGGCGGTTGAGGCGCGGGAAGTCGGTCAAATAACCCAGCGCGCGCCATTTGCGGCGGACGAAGGGGTTGAACAGGCGGATTTCGATATTGGGGTGGCTGTCGAGGGCGAGCAGGACGTTGTCCAGCCCGTTGGTGTTGTTGTCGTCCAGCAGCAGGCGCACGCGCACGCCGCGTTCGGCGGCACGGTGGATCAGGTTGAACATGAGCTTGCCGGAGATGTCGTTGTGCCAGATGTAGTATTGGAGGTCCAGGGTGTGGTCGGCGGCTTCAATCAGGGCGGCGCGGGCGACGAAGGCTTCGTGCGCGTCGTTGAGCAGATAGACATTGGAAATATCGCCGCCGGTTTTGGCAGTGGCGGTGTTGAGCAGGGCATCCATGCGCGGGGCGGAACGGATGTCGAGGTAGTGGCTTTCAGGGCGATCGTCCAGTGAGGGCAGGCCGGCGCAACCTGTCAGAAAAACCGGAAGCATAAGGATGAGATGGATTTTTTTCATTCTTGAGGGCGTTTCAGACGACCTTTTTCGCTGAAACGGTATTTTTATTTAGAAGGGTCGTCTGAAAAGAAGTTCGATGTTTATACGGTTCGCATTTTAACCTATTTTTTTGAAGTCGTTAGGTTGCGTCCGTCGGAAATGTGTAGGCGGCTGAATATGGTACTGGAGACGAGTGTAATCAAGCCGATGGAAAGCAGGGTAAGGCGGAATGAGAGGTGGAGGTTGCCTGCGGTGAAGCTGCTTTGCGACCAGTTTTGCAGGATAAGCGCGCCGAGCGCAATGCCGAGGCTGATGGCGAGTTGTTGGTTGACCGCCATCAGGCTGTTGCCGCTGCCGGTTTGGTGCGCGCGCAGGTCGGCGATGGTCAGGGTGTTCATGGCGGAAAACTGGATGGAGTTGCAGGTGCCGATGAGGAGCAGCAAGACTATCCAGATGCTTAAGGACGTGTCGGCGTCGGGTAGGGCAAGCAGCATAATCAGTATGGCGAGGAGGCGCGTGTTCCAAATCAACACGTTGCGGTAGCCGAAGCGCGACATCAGGGGTTTGATGAGCGGTTTGACAACAAGCGAGGCGAAAGCGACGGGCGCGACCAGCCAGCCGGATACGCTGGCGGCAAAGCCGAACGCGACTTGAAACAATAGCGGCAGCAAAAAAGGGATGGAACTGATGCCGAGCCGGCTGAACAGATTGCCTGTCAGACCCAGCCGGAAAGTGCGGACTTGGAACAAATCCGCCGCATAAATCGGGTTGGCGGCGGTTTTCATGTGGCGGTAGTAGAGCAGGGCGAATGCCGTGCCGCCGAATGCGAGTAGGAGCGAAAACCAAACCGCGCCCGAGTGGGATACCATTTCCACCGCCAACATCAAGAGACACGCCGCCGAAGCGAAAGTCAGGTAGCCGCTCAAGTCCAGAACCGTATTTTCGCCTTTGACATCGGGCATAATCCGCCAGCCCAGCAAGACGCCGAGCAGTCCTATGGGCAGGTTCAGCAGGAAAATCCAATGCCAAGATGCGTATTCGACCAAATAGCCGCCGACCAAAGGGCCGAATATCGGGCCGATCAGCGCGGGCATCACGGCATAATTGATGGCGTTTAAGAGTTGGGATTTGTCGTACACGCGCAAAATCGTCAGGCGTGGTACGGGGACCAACATCGACCCACCTATGCCCTGAATCACCCGCGCCATCACCAGCATGGGCAGATTGGTCGCCGCCGCACACAATGCCGATCCGAGCATGAAAATGCCGACCGAGCCGAAAAATACGTTTTTAGTGCCGAACCTGTCCACCAAATAGCCGCTTAAAGGAATCAGCAGGGCGACGGTCAGCGTATAGGAAATCGCCGCCAGCTGCATATTGAGCGGCGATACTTGGAAATCTTTGGCAATTTCGGGCAGAGCGGTATTCAGAATCGTCGCATCCAGCATTTGCATGAAAATCGCAATCGCCAACAGCAGCGGCAGCCAGCGGGACGGGCGGACGGGCGGCGTTTCCAAAACGTTTGATTCGGTCGTGTTCATAGGGATGAATTGTAACTGATTTGGCAGTAGGTCGTCTGAAAGGCGGCTTGCTCTTTCAGGCTTTGGGATGAGAACCGAATGGCTGTTGAATGACGATTTTTTAGAGATTTGTTGGTTGGCTTGGGAATCAGGGAATGAGCTTGCGCCCATGTATAGTGGATTAACAAAAATCAGGACAAGGCGACGAAGCCGCAGACAGTACAGATAGTACGGCAAGGCGAGTCAACGCCGTACTGGTTTAAAGTTAATCCACTATATTAAAAAGGTCGTCTGAAAACGGAAAATACCGGTTTTCAGACGACCTTTGCGTCTTTAAGCCGCTTCAATCATCAGGCAATTTCGAGCCACATCACTTGGTAGGGGCGCAGCACCAAATCCTGATTCAATGCCACGGTTTCGCCGCTGATGAGGTCTTTGGCGCGGGCGGGCATGGCTTGCAGGGTGTGCGCGCTGATGATTTGCGCGTGCTCGCTGAAGTTGCCGAACGCCAAAAGCGCGTTGTTGCGGATGTAGCCGATGATGTGTTTGTTGTTGGTGTTGAAAGTAACCAGACGACCGCCGTTCAAACGCGGGTTGTTTTGGCGGATGTCTATCATGTGGCGCAGGCCTTGATAGATTTGTCCGGCTGCGGTTGACGGGTCGTGACGTTGTTCGTACAACTCGGCGTTGTAACGCGGACGGTGCGCCCAGCGGCTGTCGTCGCTCTTATTGCTGTCGCTTGACCAGTCGTCGTCATTCAACGTACCGACTTCGTCGCCGAGATAAATCAGCGGCAGGCCGCCGGTACTCAGGGCGATGCTGTACAAGAGTTTGATGCGGTCAACGGCGTGTGGGTCGTGTTGTGCCAAACCGGCGAGGGCGGCGGCAGTGCCGCTGACGCGGCAGTCGCCGGTGTTGGGGTTGTATTGGAAAGGGACGCCGCGCGCGAAGCTGCCGTCGAAATGGTTGACGAAGAAGCGGTTGAGGAATTGGCGGTGGTCGTAGCCGTGGATGCCGAATTGCGATGCGTCTTCGTCGGCAAACGTCCAGCCGATGTCGTCATGGCTGCGCACGTAGTTGACCCATGCGGTATGGTCGGGCAGGTTGTGGCGGTAGGAGAGGGCTTGGTGGAGCAGGTTGACTTCGCGGGTGGCGAGGGTGTTCCACAGTAATGCCATTTGCAGCGGGTTGTAGCCGATTTGGCATTCGTCTTGTCCGATGTATTGGACGACTTGGTCGGGGTGGACGATGGCTTCGGATTTGAAGAACACGGCAGGTGCGGCGATACGCATGACGGCGTTGAACGCGCGGATTAAGGCGTGGGCTTGCGGCAGGTTTTCGCAATCCGTGCCCATTTGTTTCCAAATAAAGGCAACGGCGTCCATACGCAGGATGTCAACGCCCAAATTGGCAAGGAACATCATTTCGCCCGCCATGGCGCGGAATACCCAAGGATTGCTGTAATTCAAATCCCATTGGAAGGAATTGAACGTCGTCCATACCCAGCGTCCGTCTTCTAATTGGGAGAATCCGCCCGGATGCTGGTCGGGGAAGATTTCGCGCAGGGTGCGGTCGTATTGGTCGGGCATCCAGCGGTCGGGGAAGATATAGTAGAAATTGTTGAAAAGCGGATTGCCGGCGGCGCAGCCTTTCGCCCATTCGTGTTCGTTGGAAGTATGGTTGAAGATGAAATCGACGACGGCGGAAATGCCCGCTTCGTGCAGCGCGGCAATGACATCGCGCAAGTCGTCTATCGTACCCAAAGCGGGATTGACGTCGCGGTAGCTGCTGACCGCATAGCCGCCGTCGCTCTTGCCTTCAGGGCATTTAAACAGGGGCATCATGTGCAGATAAGTCAGCCCCAGCTCTTGAAAATAAGGGATTTTGGCTTTCAAGCCTTTCAAATCGCCTGCGAACAAATCGACATAACACACGCCGCCGACTTGTTTATTAGACAAAATCCAATCGGGATCGCTCTCGCGTGCGGCATCAATGGCTTTCAGAGATTTGTCGCGTTGGGAATAGCTTTGCCATGCTTGTGCAATCAGTTGTTCCAGCATGGGCAGGACGGCTTCGTTGTCGTTGTAAACGTTGTCCAGCTCGTGCATCAGCTTGGGGAAATGCTCGTTCAAACGCCTGTCAAACTGTTTCCAGTCTTCGGAAGCTTCGACGGTCGCACGCTGTTTGGGGGGGTATTCTGCCAAGGCGCGCTCTTTGAGATGATGCAGGGTCAAATCGACCTGTTGGGTCTGGGTCAACATGATGTTTACTCCGAGTTGAGGTTGGATTTGTTTGGAAGCCTGATTCCTGCTGCCTGCGCTGCCGAAACGCATGCAGGCTTAAAGCAAAATTGAGAAGTCCATCATACTGTAAGAAGCTGTTTGTGCATAGTAGCCTGAAATGGTTGGGAAAATAGGCTTTTAATCGGGTTGGGGTCGTCTGAAAACGGTGTGGATTTTTTCGTATAAAGTCGGGTGTGTTGGTATGGTTGGCATTTAATATTATATTGGGTGGTTATTTCGTAGATAAATAGCTCTATTTGTGACTTTTAAACATTAATTCGCTGCCATGTTGGCTGTGTATTTATCCAATAAGCAATATTTGGATATTTGATAAGGATGTGAACGCATTTATTTTCTTGGGTAAAGCAAAGCGGGCATATTTTGAAGAAGATAATTTTGTTTGATGGAAGTCAAAGGTCATTGGCGGGGAAATTTAGGCGTATTGGCTTGGAAGAGTAGGGCGTTGCCCTGATTGAGTTTAAAGAGCGTAAACATCGAAACAAAAGGTCGTCTGAAAACGTGCAATACTCGTTTTCAGACGACCTTTTTGAGCTTTAAAGCGTTAATCGTTTACAGCGGCCATTTTAGCGCGGGATTGCTTTCGATGACGGCTTTAAACTGATTTTGAATCCGCTCGATGGCTTCGTCGGAATCTGCCTCGAAGCGCAACACCAAAATCGGCGTGGTATTGGAGGCGCGCATCAGACCGAAGCCGTCGGGGAATTCTACGCGCAGACCGTCGATGGTGATGATTTCGGTCGCGCCTTCGAATTTGGCTTTGGCGGCGAGTTCGTCGATAACCTGATGGCCGTTGCTGCCTTCGGGCAGGTCGATGTTGAGTTCGGGCGTGGAAATGCTTTGCGGCAGGCTGTTCAACACTTCGGACGGATTGTCGAAGGCAGACAGGATTTCCAAGAGGCGCGCGCCGGCGTACATGCCGTCGTCGAAGCCGAACCAGCGTTCTTTGAAGAAGATGTGTCCGCTCATTTCGCCGGCAACCAGCGCGCCGGTTTTTTTCATGGTGGACTTGATGAAGCTGTGGCCGGTTTTCTCCATGACGGCTTCGCCGCCGTGTTCTTTAATCCACGGAGCCAGCAGGCGGGTGGATTTGACATCGAAGATGACTTTCGCGCCGGGGTTGCGGCTCAAAACGTCTTGGGCGAACAGCATGAGTTGGCGGTCGGGATAAATAATGTTGCCGTCTTTGGTCACGACGCCCAAGCGGTCGGCATCGCCGTCAAAAGCCAAGCCGATTTCGGCGTCGCTGTTTTTCAGTGCGGCAATCAAATCTTGCAGGTTTTTCGGTTTGGAAGGGTCGGGATGGTGGTTGGGGAAAGTGCCGTCCACTTCGCAGAAAAGTTCGGTCACTTCGTTGCCCAAACCTTTGTAGAGTTTGCCTGCGAATGCGCCGCCTACGCCGTTGCCCGCGTCGATGGCGATTTTCATGGGGCGTTTGAGTTTGACGTGGCCGACGATGTGGTTATGGTATTCGCCGGAGATGTCTTTTTCGGTTACGCTGCCTTTTTTATCGGAAGTGGTCAGTTTGTCGGCTTCGATCAGGGCGAGCAGTTCTTGGATGGCTTCGCCTGCGAGGGTGTCGCCGCCGAGCATCATTTTAAAACCGTTGTAATCGGGCGGGTTGTGGCTGCCGGTAATCATCACGCCGCTGCCGCCGCATTCGTTGATGGCGGCGAAATACAGCATGGGGGTGGCGACCATGCCGACATTGAGGACGTCGATGCCGCTGTCGGTAAAACCGCGTTGGATGTGTTCCATCAGTTCGGGACCGCTCAAGCGTCCGTCGCGTCCGAGTGCGATGCGGGTGATGCCTTTTTCGGCGGCTCTGGTGGCGATGGCTTTGCCGATAAGGTAGGCGGCTTCGTTGGTCAGGGTTTTGCCGACAATGCCTCGGATGTCGTAGGCTTTGAAGATGTCGCGGGCAATATTTGCCATGATGGTTTCCTTTGTGATTGTGAATGGAAAACGGGCTTATTCTAACATAGGCAAAGGTCGTCTGAAGGCTTTCAGACGACCTTTGGGGGTTACATCAAATAACATTTACTGCGGTTTCAATCAGTTACCAAAAGTGTTGCATTGGTTGATGTCGCCGCTGTCCAAACCGCGTTTGAGCCATGCCATGCGCTGTTCGGACGAGCCGTGTGTAAAGCTGTCGGGAACGACGTAGCCCTGCCCCTCTTTCTGCAGGCGGTCGTCGCCGACGGATTCGGCAGCCAGCATAGCTTTGGGGATGTCTTCGGCTTTGAAGATTTTATTGTTGACGGCGTAATGCCCCCAAATGCCCGCGAAGCAGTCTGCCTGCAATTCGAGTTTGACGGAAAGGGCGTTAGCTTCTTTTTTGCCGACCTGTTGCTGCATTCTGTGGACTTTGGGCAGGATGCCGAGCAGGTTTTGAACGTGGTGTCCGACTTCGTGTGCAATGACGTAGGCAAACGCGGCATCGCTAGCAGAGTTGAGTTTAGTCTGCATATCTCTATAAAAGTCTAAGTCGAGATAGACTTTTTGGTCGCCCGGGCAGTAAAACGGGCCCATTGCCGATTGACCCATACCGCAGGCGGTGGATGTGCCGCCGTTGTATAACACCAGCGTGGTCGGGGTGTAATTTTGTCCGTGTTGTTTGAAATAGCTGCCCCAAGCTTTTTCCGTATCGGCGAGAACGACGCGGGCAAGTTCGTTCAGCTCGGCTTCTTCCTGAGGCTTGAGCTGGGAGGTTTGGGTGGAACCCCTACCCATGGAAGGCGTGCCGACCAAGCCGCTCAAATCGACGCCGTAATAGGCGCCAACCAAAACGACGATGATGCCGAGGATGCCGGGCGTTCTTCCACCGCCGCCTCCACCGCTGCTGCCGCGTCGGTCTTCTACGTTTTGACTCTGTTCGCGTCCTTTCCAATCCATCTTGTGTGTTCCTTGTTGTGAAGTGATATGGGCTGATTATACCGTGAAGCGGGGCGGGACTTGTATAGTGGATTAACTTTAAACCAGTACGGCGTTGTCTGTACTGTCTGCGGCTTCGTCGCCTTGTCCTGATTTAAATTTAATCCACTATAACGCTGAGTGACAGATGGTATCCCAACCCGTTTTATAGGCTGAAAATGGGGATGAGGGGGCTTGAATCAAGCTTAATGAGGTCGTCTGAAAGCCGTTTTGCCAGTTTTCAGACGACCTTTGGACGAATAAGCCTGAGAGGTCGTCTGAAAAGTAAAGTCGGATAAAGCGTTGGGGCTTTCAAGCAACGACTGAGGATGGTCAGGCGTTGTGCCGGATTTCCCAACACTGATGGATTTTCTTGTTGCGGAAATCGTCGGGAACGGATTGTTTGGAAATGTCTTTGACGGCGTATTGTTCTGATACCGAATCGTCCAAGACAAAGCTGCGCAAGTTGTTGGAGAAGTACAAGATGCCGTCTGAAGCGAGCAGGTTCATCGCGCCGTCAATCAGCTTTTTGTGGTCACGCTGGATGTCGAGGATGTCGAGCATCTTTTTGCTGTTGGAGAAGCTGGGCGGATCCATGACGATAAGGTCGAACCGTTTGCCTTCGGCGGCGGCGTTTTGCAGGTATTGGAACACGTCGGCGCGGACGATTTGGTGTTGTTCGGGGCTGATGCCGTTGAGTTCGAAATTGCGTTTTGCCCAATCGAGATAAGTGTTGGACAAATCGACGGTTTCGCTGGACGCTGCGCCGCCGGTGGCGGCATAGACGGTGAAGCTGCCGGTGTAGGAAAACAGGTTAAGGAAACGTTTGCCCGCTGCGGTTTCGCCGACTTTTTTGCGCGTGTTGCGGTGGTCGAGAAAGAGGCCGGTGTCGAGGTATTTGTCTAGGTTGACCCAAAACTTGCGGCCGTTTTCGGTGATGACGAAATCGTCGCCGGTTTTGCCGGTTTTCTCGTATTGCTGCAAGCCTTTTTGGCGTTCGCGGCGTTTGAGGTGGATTTGTTCGGGCGCAAAACCGGTAACGAAAGCGACGGCTTCCAATACTTCGGCAAGCCACGCTTCGTATTCTTCGGGCTGCATCAGCCAGCCGGTATCGTATTCCTGAAGGTGGATTTGGTCGCCGTAAACATCGACGGCGAAGGGGAATTGGGGGATGTCGCGGTCGTAAATGCGCCAGGCTTCGATGCCGTTGCGTTTCGCCCATTTCATGAGGTGTTTGATGTTTTTGCCCATGCGGTTGGCGAAGGGTGTGATGTCGGTCATGGTTTCAGACGGCCTGAATGAGGATTGGGAAGGGTTTGAATTTTAACGCACTTGATGCCTTTTTGCTTGACCGTTATCCATAAAATCGATATTATCCGCCGTTCGCCTTTTTATACGAAGCCATCGTCTTCCAACCTAAACCGCCGTTTCGGGCGCGTTTCTTTTATTGCTTGCATATTTGCCAAGCCTTTCTGTGCAGGTTGTCGTCGATGTTAACTACAAGCAAGATGCTTGCGACAACCCTGTAACTTCACATTTCCCGTATCGTTACTTTCCTTTGCTTCAGGTCGTCTGAAAACTGTTCAGGCGTGCGCGTTGTTGTCTCTTTAGGATAGCCATGTCTATTAAATTTGCCGATTTGAACCTTGATAAAAACATCTTGTCCGCCGTACGCAGCGAGGGTTACGAAAGCCCGACACCGATTCAGGCGCAAGCCATTCCGTTTGCTTTGGAAGGCCGCGACATCATGGCTTCGGCGCAAACCGGCTCCGGCAAAACCGCCGCCTTTCTGCTGCCGACTTTGCAGCGGCTGACCAAGCGCAGCGAAAAACCGGGCAAAGGCCCGCGCGCGTTGGTGTTGACGCCGACCCGCGAATTGGCGGCACAAGTCGAGAAAAACGCGCTGGCGTACGCTAAAAATATGCGCTGGTTCCGCACCGTCAGCATCGTCGGCGGCGCATCTTTCGGCTACCAAACCCGCGCCCTGAGCAAACCGGTTGACCTGATTGTCGCCACGCCGGGCCGTCTGATGGACTTGATGCAAAGTGGCAAAGTCGATTTTGACCGTTTGGAAGTGCTGATTTTGGACGAAGCCGACCGTATGCTGGACATGGGCTTTATCGACGACATCGAAACCATCGTCGAAGCCACTCCGAGCGACCGTCAGACTTTATTGTTCTCCGCCACTTGGGACGGCGCGGTCGGCAAACTCGCGCGCAAACTGACGAAAAACCCTGAAGTCGTCGAAGTCGAGCGCGTGGACGATCAAGGCAAAATCGAAGAGCAGTTGCTGTACTGCGACGATATGCGCCACAAAAACCGCCTGCTCGACCACATCCTGCGCGACGCCAACATCGACCAATGCGTGATTTTTACGTCCACCAAAGCCATGACCGAAGTCATCGCCGACGATTTGTATGAAAAAGGTTTCGCCGCCAACTGCCTGCACGGCGACATGCCGCAAGGCTGGCGCAATCGCACGCTGATGGACTTGCGCAAAGGCCGCTGCAAAATTTTGGTTGCCACCGACGTTGCCGCACGCGGTATCGACGTGCCGACCATCACCCATGTCATCAACTACGACCTGCCGAAACAGGCGGAAGACTACGTCCACCGCATCGGCCGTACCGGACGGGCAGGGCGCACGGGTATTGCGATTACCTTCGCCGAAGTGAACGAATACGTCAAAGTGCACAAAATCGAAAAATACATCGACCGTAAGCTGAACGAAGTGACCGTCGAAGGCATGGAGCCGACCCGCAAGCGCAAATCCGCAGGCGGCAAACCGAAAGGCAAAGGCGGTTGGGGCGATAGAAAATCCGGCGGCTGGCGCGGCGATAAGAAACCGGGCAAAGAAGGCTTCGGCGGCAAATCGCGCGGCGAAGGTTTCAAAAAAGAAGGATTTAAGAAAGGCGGCGAAGGCTTCAAAGGCAAACGTAAAGCCAACGATTCTTTCGGCTCGAAACCAAGCCGTCCTGCGAAAAGAGGCTGATGCTAAAGTCAAATCAATAGCGGATATTAGAAAACATTGATACCGCGTTGCACGATAAAAAGGTCGTCTGAAAATCGATTTCAGACGACCTTTTATTTTAAACGTTCAACTTAAGCAGCAAAGCGTTTGGCGACTTCGTCCCAGTTGACGATTTCCCAGAAACCTTTCAGGTAGTTGGGACGGCTGTTGCGGTAGTCGATGTAGTAGGCGTGTTCCCATACGTCGCAGGTCAGCAGCGGAGTGTTTTCAGTGGTCAGCGGAGTTGCCGCGTTGGAAGTGGAAACCAAATCCAATTCGCCGGCAGGGGTTTTCACCAACCATGCCCAACCGGAGCCGAAAGTGCCTGCCGCGCAAGCGGAGAATGCTTCTTGGAATTTCTCGAAGCTGCCCCATTTGGCGTCGATGGCGGCGGCCAGCTCGCCGGAAGGTTTGCCTTGACCTTTGGGCGTGAAACCCAGCCAGTAGAAGGTGTGATTCCAAGTTTGGGCTGCGTTGTTGAACACGCCGCCTGAAGATTTTTTCACAATCTCTTCCAAAGGCAGGTTTTCAAATTCGGTACCTTTGATTTGATTGTTCAGATTGGTGATGTAGGTTTGATGGTGTTTGCCGTAGTGGAACTCCAAAGTCTCTTTGCTCAGATGTGGGGACAATGCGTCCAGTTCATAAGGCAGTTGTGGCAGCTTATGTTCCATTTTAGTGCTCCTAAATTATTTATATATGATTGTATTTTGGTAGTGTTCGTCGGATGGTGCGGGTGTTTGCCCGCATCAGGCAACGGTTGCCATTCTACCTGCTTTAGATTAAAGAAACTAGGGCGGAGCGATATTTCGACTTCTTCACGGTTCGGGAAAAATTGGGGGAAATCGGGTGTCGATACAGATATTTATCATGAATGAAGCAATGATTTCAGACGACCTTTTGCTATAATCCGTCCGTTTCCCCACGCCCCTTTTGATATGAACACCCCAAAAGCCTTTGCCATACTCGGCCCGACTGCCGGCGGGAAAACCGCCCTCGCCTTGAAAATCGCCGAAGCCCTACCGGTTGAAATCATCAGCCTCGATTCCGCGCTGGTGTACCGCGATATGGACATCGGCACGGCAAAGCCGACGGCTGCCGAGCTTGATGCCGTGCCGCACCACCTTATCGACATCATTCCGCCGACGGAGTCTTACAGCGCGGCGGAGTTTGTCGGCGACTGTGTGCGGCTGGCGGAGGAAATCCGCGCGCGCGGCAGGCTGCCTTTGATTGTCGGCGGTACGATGATGTATTTCCACGCGCTGACCGAAGGCTTGAACGACCTGCCCGAAGCGGATGCCGCCGTGCGCGCCCGGTTGCAGGAAGAAAAACAACGATACGGCTTGGCGCATCTGTATCAAAACCTGCAAACCATAGACCCTGAAACCGCAGGTCGTCTGAAACCGAACGACAGCCAACGTATCGAACGCGCTTTGGAAGTGTACCGCCTGACCGGCAAGCCCTTGAGCGCGCATTTTGCCGAAAAAGCCGACTACACCCCGCCGCTCGACCTCTGCACCACCGCCCTGATTCCCGAAAACCGCGTCTTGCTGCATGAAAACATCGCCCGCCGTTTCACACAAATGCTGGAACAAGGCTTCATCGACGAAATGCGCGCCCTGCGCCAAAAATATCCCGAGCTGACCGCCGATATGCCCTCTATGCGCTGCGTCGGCTACCGGCAGGCATGGGATTACCTCGAAGGTTTGACCGATTACGACACCTTTGTAGAAAAAGGCATCGCCGCCACCCGCCAGCTTGCCAAACGCCAACTCACTTGGCTGCGCAAAATCCCATTGGCGCACAGCATCGACCCCTACACCGACGGCAACCACGTTCAGACGACCTTGGCACTCGTCCGCCGCCATTTCCAAATTTAAAACGCCATGCCGACCCTGTTGACCACGCCGCCCGTCGCCCCGCAAACCTTAGCCACCCTGCAAGCCCTCGGCATCCGCAGCGTTGAGGAGCTGCGTGAAACCGGTTCTGTTCAAGCCTTCCTGCTACTCAAAGCCTCCGGACTGACCGTTACCTGCAGCACGCTTTGGCAACTCGAAGCTCTGCTGCTCGGTATCAAACCGCAAGACCTGCCGCAAACGCAGAAAACCGCTTTGGAACAAGCCGTTAAAAACCATCCGCCCGTCGCCGTTTTCCCCACGTCGTCTGAAATGGAAACCTTCATGCGCGCCGCCTTGGCGCAGGCAGAACAATCCGCTCGCATCGGCGAAATCCCCGTCGGCGCGGTCGTCGTCTCCAACAACCAAATCATCGCCGCCGCCCACAACACCTGCGTCAGCGACCATGACATCAGCCGCCACGCTGAAATCCGCGCCCTTGCCGCCGCAGGTGCCACCCTCCAAAACTACCGCCTCGACGGCTGCGACCTCTACATCACGCTCGAACCCTGCGCCATGTGTGCCTCCGCCATCATCCAAGCCCGCGTCCGCCGCGTCATCTATGGCGCGGCTGAACCCAAAACCGGCGCGGCAGGCAGCGTAGTCAATCTGTTTGCCAATCCGCTGCTGAACAAACACACGGCAATCAAAGGCGGCATCTTGGAAGACGAATGCAAAGCCGTTTTACAGGCGTTTTTTCAGACGAGGCGGAAATAGGGTTAAGGAAATCAAGGAGGTCGTCTGAAAACTTAAATCCAAGATTTCAGACGACCTTTTGAGAGATTGCGAACTTTGTTTCATCCCGTTTTTCAGCAATTCTGATAAATATCCGGCGCGCCGTATTAAAATACGGTTTTCAGACGACCCCATCCATAAGGAACCCGCCATGCACACCGAAGCCGTTTTAACCGTATTGAAAAACCTGCAAAACCAAATCTGCGCCGCGCTTGAACAAGAAGACGGCGGGGTGGTGTTTGCGCGTGAAGAATGGACGGGCAAGTTGGGCGTGGGCGAAACCCGTGTGTTGAAAAACGGCGCGGTATTCGAGCAGGCGGGCGTGAATTTTTCGCATGTGAAGGGCAACAAAATGCCCGCTTCGGCAACGGCGCACCGTCCTGAATTGGCGGGCGCGGCGTTTGAGGCGATGGGCGTGTCGCTGGTGATTCATCCGAAAAATCCATATGTGCCGACCAGTCATGCGAACGTGCGCTTTTTTATCGCGTATCCGGAGGGCGGTGAGCCTGTGTGGTGGTTTGGCGGCGGCTTTGATTTGACGCCGTTTTATCCGTTTGAAGAAGATATTTTGCACTGGCACACGGTCGCGCGGGACGTATGCGCGCCGTTTGGGGAATCGGTTTATCCCGAGTTCAAAAAATGGTGCGACGAATATTTTTACCTGACACACCGCGGCGAAACGCGCGGCGTGGGCGGTTTGTTCTTCGACGATTTGAACCGCTGGGATTTCGACACCTGCCTGAATTTCATCAAGGCGGTCGGCGAAGGCTATATCGGGGCGTATCTGCCGATTGTGGCGAAACGCAAAAATACGCCATACGGCGAACGCGAGCGCGATTTCCAGCTTTACCGGCGCGGGCGTTATGTAGAATTTAATTTGGTTTGGGACAGGGGCACGCTGTTCGGCCTGCAAAGCGGCGGACGCACGGAAAGCATTTTGATGTCCATGCCGCCTTTGGTGCGCTTCGAGTATCAATACGCGCCGGAAGAAGGTTCGCCCGAAGCGCGGCTGAACGAGTTTCTCACCGCCCGCGACTGGCTCTCGGAGATGAAATAATGGCGGATAAACGCAAGCCCGACGCCCATCCTTCGGATAAATTCATCCTTGCCATGATTGTCATGGCGGTGTTCCTGGTGATCATCATCGGCGGCGGATTTATCGCCGTAGAATATTTTAAGGCGCATCCCGAAGTGTTTGAATTGAAGCCGCCTGCAAAATAGTTTAGGAAGAAAGACAAAAGGTCGTCTGAAACTTTTCAGACGACCTTTTTCAGCTCTAAACCCCTTGTTTACAAAACAGCCAAAGCCGCGTCGTAATCAGGCTCGTTGGCGATTTCGGCAACCAGTTCGCTGTGCAGGACTTTGTCGTTTTCGTCCAAAACCACAACGGCGCGCGCAGTTAGTCCGCGCAACGGGCTGTCGGTCAGGGCGACGCCGTAATCGGCGGCAAAGCTGCTGCGGAATGTAGACAAGTTCACAACATTGTCCAAACCTTCCGCACCGCAGAAACGCGCTTGGGCAAACGGCAAATCGGCTGAAATGCACAGCACAACCGCGTTGTGCAAAGAAGACGCGCGTTGGTTAAATGTACGCACGGATTGGGCGCACACGCCGGTGTCGACGCTTGGGAAAATGTTCAATACTTTGCGTTTGCCCGCAAAATCCGCCAAAGTTTTGTCGGACAGGTCGGCGGCGGTCAGGCTGAATGCAGGCGCGGTTTGACCGACAGCGGGCAGATCGCCGGAAGTGTGGACAGGGTTGTCGTGGAAGGTAATTTGAGCCATAGGGATTTCCTTTTTGGGGTTGACGGAAAATAAATAGAGTGAAATGAATCGGTTATCGGTATCGGGCGACGGCTCGAAGATTGCGCAGAGCAAAATAGGCCAATGCCGCGACAGCCGACAGTATAGCCGAAACCACTGTCCATTGGATTTTGGCGAAACGCGTGATATCCATTTTCAGCACGAGAAACCTGCCTGTGGATACAGCCTATTTTGTTTCGGCGCAGATGCTCAATCGATGCTTCCAAATTTGCCGCTTTTGAAATCGCTGATGGCTTGGCGGATTTCTTCGGCGGTGTTCATCACAAACGGGCCATAGCCGACGACGGGTTCGTCAATCGGGACGCCGGAGAGCAAAAGGATTTTGACTTCTTCGCTGCCGGCTTCTATGTGTACGTTGCCGCCGCTTTTCTCAAAACCGACCAGTTGTCCTGCGCCCGCTTGCTCTTTGCCGTTTAGGGTAACGTTGCCCCGCAGGACGACCATGGACAGGTTGTGGGTTTCAGGTATTTCCAATACGGCTTTTTTACCGGCATTCAAAACGATGTACCAGACGTTCATTTCGGTGAAGGTGTCGGCTGCGCCTTTTACGCCTTTATATTCTCCGGCAATCAGCCGCAGGCGGCCTGCTTCGTCAGGGAGCTCAACCACGGGGATACCGGCTTTGGCGAGATGCTGATAGCGCGGCGGCGTGTTTTTGTCTTTGGCGGGCAGGTTGACCCAAAGTTGGACCATTTCAAACAGTCCGCCTTTTTTGCTGAAGTTTTCGGAGTGGAATTCTTCATGGATGATGCCCGAACCTGCGGTCATCCATTGCACGTCGCCTTCGTAAATGATGCCGCCTCCGCCGCTGGAGTCGCGGTGTGCCACTTCTCCGTGGTAGGCGATGGTAACGGTTTCAAAGCCTTTGTGCGGGTGTTGGCCGACGCCGCGCGGGCTGCGGGCTTCGTTGGGGGGGAAATTCATAGGGTGCGGCGTAGTCGAGTATCAGGAAAGGGTTGGTGCCGCGGTCGTCCCCCATGTGGGAGAACAAGGGTTGGACGAGGAAGCCGTCGCCGACCCAGTGTTGGCTGTTTGCACGGTAGATTTGTTTGACGTTGCGCATGATGAGGTTCCTTCTTGTGAGGTCGTCTGAAACCTTTTCAGACGACCTTTGTGTAATGAAATCAATAATGTCGTGGTTGCCATACTTTGTTGCATGTATTATATGGGGTACAAACTTATTAACAAGTACGCACAATTTTTATACTGTCATTCGGAGGTCAATAATGGCGGAAACAGAACCGACACACGGCGCCTGCTGTCCGGTCGTTAATACCTTGGATATTATCGGCGGCAAGTGGAAGGTGTTGATTTTATATTATTTACACGGGGAAACCCGACGATTCAACGAGTTGCAGCGTCTGCTGGCGGGCGTTACCCAGCGGATGTTGACGTTGCAGCTGCGCGAGTTGGAGCACGACGGTATTGTCCATCGCGAAGTGTATCCGCAGGTGCCGCCGAAAGTGGAGTATTCGCTGACGGCGTTCGGGCAGACATTGATACCCGTCATCGAGGCGATGCACAGCTGGGGCGAACAATATGCCGCAGAATGCGTGAAAAACAGAAAGCAGCTGCAGGAGTAAGCCGTTTCAGACGACCTCTTGGTCAGGCCTTTAAAACGAAAAGTGATGCGGGCATATATTCGCAACGGGCTTTGCTTTATAATGATGACAGTCAAACATAACGACATAAGCATTTGGAATCAATAATGAAAAAAATTGTAACGGCACTTATCGCCACCATTTTGTCAGCAGGCGCAAATGCAGCGGATACTTATGGTTATCTCGCCATGTGGCAGAACCCGCAAGACGGCAATGATGCGCTGCTGATTAAAACGACTAAAGAAAATATGTCGCAAATCGAGGCAAATGCGGAACTGGAAGCGTTTTGCCGAGGGCAGGACACACTTTCCGGCGTGCAAAACGGCGAGGCGACAGGCTGTAAATCCGTTGTTCCGCTTCATAACACCTGCATCGCCGTCGCTTACCCGAAAGCAGAAGGCAAACTGACGACGGATAATGCGGTGGTGATTACTTCGCCGCGCTTTAAGAGCGTGCATCAGGTCGCGCTGAACCAGTGTATTAAGAAATACGGTTCGCAAGGGCAATGCGGCTTGGAAACGGTGTACTGTACTTCGAGCGCGTATTACGGCGGTACGGTCAAAACGTTGTTGAACCGATTGAAGGCGCAATAAATGGTGCAAAAAGGTCGTCTGAAAACCGCACAATGGCTTTCAGACGACCTTTCAATTGATATGCTATAAACGGGTAAGGAAAAATGTGATGATTGATTATATAAAAATGTATGAAAACATGAGTGTTTCTAAGGAGGTAAGCAGTCTCAACTTTCCGCTTAATTTCCATTTCAAACTTTTATCCATTGCCAATGATTTTTTTGTCAGAGACGAAGCGGGGAACGAAATCGCTTATACGCGGCAGAAAATGTTTAAGCTCAAAGAGTCGATTCAGGTTTTCCCTAATCGCGATCAGAATACGCCTGTGTTTACGATTCAGGCGGACAGGGTTATTGATTTTGGTGCGACCTATGTCATTCAGAATGCTTCCGGTACGGTTTTGGGGAAAGTGGTACATGAAGGGGTCAAGTCGCTTTGGCGCACGAGCTATCAGGTGACGGACGCGGAAGGTCAGTTGCTCTTCCATATCCGTGAAAAAAATCCTTGGGTGGCTGTGTTGGATAAAATGGTAGGAGAGGTTCCGTATCTGGGTTGGCTGACAGGTCTTTTCTTCAATCCGACTTATTTGATTACCCGACCCGACGATACGGTGGTGTATCGTTTGAAGAAATTGAGGGCGTTGTGGGAGGGCAAATTCAGTTTGCACAAAGAAACCCAAGCAGCTTCGAGCGACGATATCCTGATATTAAACGCCGTCATGTTGTTTCTATTGATGGAAAAAAATAAAGGGTAGGGCGCGCGGTCGGCATATCGCATCCATTCACATTTAAACATTTTCATTTCTAGGACGCGCTGATAGAATAGCTCGTCTGAAAAGTATAGAAGAATCAAAATAATGAGTATTGCCAATAATAAAAAAGCCTTTCACGACTTCTTTATCGAAGACCAGCTCGAAGCCGGTTTGGTATTGGAAGGTTGGGAAGTCAAAGCCATCCGCGCCGCGAGGGTGCAGTTGAAAGAAAGCTATATCTACTGGAAAAAAGACGCTTTTTATCTGGTCGGCTGCCATATTACCGCGCTGCCGACTGCCTCGACACACGTCAAACCCGACCCCGTCCGTCCGCGCAAGCTTTTGCTCAAACAATCCGAAATCAACAAGCTCATCGGTAAAACCGAGCGTGCGGGTTATACCATCGTCCCGTTGAATCTGCACTTCACGCGCGGCAAAATCAAAATGGAAATCGGCTTGGCGAAGGGTAAAAAACAACACGACAAACGCCAAAGCCTGAAAGAAGCCGACTGGAAACGCGAAAAACAACGTTTGATGAAAAATGTGCGCTGAGGCTGGTAGCAGCTTGAATTGACCGCATGACACCGATGTTGCCGCAAACATGTATAGTGGATTAGATTTAAATCAAGACAAGGCGACGAAGCCGCAGACAGTACAGATAGTACGGCACCGATTCACTTGGTGCTTCAGCACCTTAGAGAATCGTTCTCTTTGAGCCAAGGCGAGGTAACGCCGTCTGGTTTAAAGTTAATCCACTATACTCGCCGTTTACACATCAAGCCCTATGTTTGCAAAAACATACCCAAGATTGCTTTCTTCAGGCTTTTCAGATGACCCCTGCGACCCAATAATCAGGGTCGTCTGAAATTTTACGGAGTAACGCCATGTCCCGCTCTTCGCTTTTCCTGCCGCTGTTTTTGATTATCTTCGGTGCCGTTTGGTTTTTGAAAACGACGGACATCCTGCCCGCAACTTCGACCATCGTGTCCGCCGGTATGGTGCTGGCGGGGATTGCGGTTTTGGTGATGGACGGCGTCAACAAGCAGTCTATCGTTTCCGGCCCGCTGCTGGTGTATATCGGCGCGGCGGTGTATCTGCACAATCAATATTGGCTCGGCTATTCGCCGCTGGTTGCTTTGGGAATGATGGTGCTGGGCTGCCTGCTGCTGCTTTCTCGCAGCGATATGGTGCCTTATAAGCAGCATAAACAGCAAGATAACTAAGCCCCTCTCCCTGCAAAGGTCGTCTGAAAATGGTATAATCCGCCGTTTTCAGACGACCTGTTTTGTTATCGGAATCCCGTTTTGAAACAGTCAGACCGTTCCCTATCACTCTGCAAAGTTCCCGCCATGACCCAAGACAAAATCCTCATTCTCGACTTCGGTTCGCAAGTTACCCAGCTTATCGCCCGCCGCGTGCGCGAAGCCCATGTCTACTGCGAGTTGCATTCCTTCGACATGCCTTTGGACGAAATCAAAGCCTTCAATCCGAAAGGCATCATCCTCTCAGGCGGCCCCAATTCCGTTTACGAATCCGACTATCAAGCCGATACCGGCATCTTCGATTTGGGCATTCCGGTTTTGGGCATCTGCTACGGAATGCAGTTTATGGCGCAGCACTTGGGCGGCGAAGTGCAGCCCGGCAACCAGCGCGAATTCGGTTATGCGCAAGTCAAAACCATCGACAGCGAATTGACCCGCGATATTTACGACGACGCGCCTAATACGCTGGACGTATGGATGAGCCACGGCGATAAAGTGTCCAAACTGCCCAACGGCTTTGCCGTTATCGGCGATACCCCGTCATGCCCGATTGCCATGATGGAAAACGTTGAAAAACGATTCTACGGCATCCAATTCCACCCCGAAGTGACCCATACCAAACAAGGCCGCGCCCTGTTGAACCGCTTTGTCCTGGACATCTGCGGCGCACAACCGAGCTGGACGATGCCGAACTACATCGAAGAAGCCGTTGCCAAAATCCGCGAACAGGTCGGCAGCGACGAAGTGATTTTGGGTCTGTCAGGCGGCGTGGACTCTTCCGTAGCCGCCGCGCTGATTCACCGCGCCATCGGCGACCAACTGACTTGCGTGTTCGTCGATCACGGCCTCTTGCGCCTGAACGAAGGCAAAATGGTGATGGATATGTTTGCCCGCAACTTGGGTGTGAAAGTGATTCACGTTGATGCCGAAGAGCAATTCATGGCGAAACTCGCCGGCGTTACCGACCCTGAGAAAAAACGCAAAATCATCGGCGCAGAATTTATCGAAGTATTTGATGCCGAAGAGAAAAAACTCACCAACGCCAAATGGCTGGCGCAAGGCACGATTTACCCCGACGTAATCGAATCCGCAGGCGCAAAAACCAAAAAAGCCCACGCTATCAAATCGCACCACAACGTCGGCGGCCTGCCTGAAAACATGAAGCTCAAGCTGCTCGAACCGCTGCGCGACTTGTTCAAAGACGAAGTGCGCGAACTGGGCGTTGCTTTGGGCTTGCCGCGCGAAATGGTGTACCGCCATCCGTTCCCCGGTCCTGGTTTGGGTGTGCGTATCTTGGGCGAAGTGAAAAAAGAATACGCCGATTTGCTGCGTCAAGCGGACGACATTTTCATCCAAGAATTGCGCAACACCACCGACGAAAACGGCACATCTTGGTACGACCTGACCAGCCAAGCCTTTGCCGTGTTCCTGCCCGTCAAATCCGTCGGCGTAATGGGTGACGGACGTACTTACGACTACGTCGTAGCACTGCGCGCAGTCATCACCAGCGACTTCATGACCGCACACTGGGCAGAACTGCCATACTCACTGCTCGGCCGCGTCTCCAACCGCATCATCAACGAAGTCAAAGGCATCAACCGTGTGGTTTACGACGTAAGCGGCAAACCGCCCGCCACGATTGAGTGGGAATAAAAGTAAAGATATAAACGCATAAAAAGGTCGTCTGAAATGGTTTCAGACGACCTTTTGGTTTTTATAAAAGAATAATGGAACAAGGAGATGGCTGAAGTGCGTTTAGACAATATAGTGGATTAACTTTAAACCAGTAC
>KV797066.1:0-3646 GCA_001809325.1 Neisseria sp. HMSC077D05
GGGATTTTGGGGAATTTTGCAAAGGTCTCAAACCGTACATCTGCCATAAACGGCCGTGTAGCGGCTGGTTTGGCGGAATAGAAGCGGGAGAAAGTGCTGTCGATTTTGGTCTGTATCGGCTTACCGTCCAATGTTGCCGATGCTTCCAATTTCACACCACCGCCACTGGTTTCGCCCAATTTCATATTTGGCAACGTCAGTTTGGCAATATTGAGTTTCACATTTTCCACTTTGGTATCGGGAGACATCAGCTGCTTGCCGACCGGACGGATTTTTTCACCCTCATCATGAGGCGCGGCACCACCGTTGTCGTCAACTACGCCGATATTAATCAATCTGGCAGACGCCAAATCCATCTTGCCGTTTTTGACCGGAATGCCGACAAACAGTTTTACGCCGCGATGAATGAACGTATTGTCCCGCCACTGAGTTTGGCCCTCTTTCGGCGGTTTGGTTTCTGCCGCCACCGAATAAGTGCGGCCCATAATCATCAATTTATAACCTGGAATTTTTTTCAAACCGAATCCATCAGTGATATCTTCGACCAGTTGCGGCGCAGTCAGGGTTTCGTTTGACAAAATACGGGCTGAAGTTTCTGCCAGATGGGCAGGCTTGCCGTCTATGGTCAATGCCTGTTCATGGCCGAAATCAGACGCAAATGCAGGCACGGCGGCCAGTGCAGCGGCCAATGCTAGAATACGGATGGTTTTCATTGCAGACTCCTTAAAAATGTAATTGGGTTGATTACCCAATAAAATCCGGGCGATATTGGTAGGAGTCAATATTTTTATATAAATGATACAGATTATCAAGAATATTTGTATTTCAAAATAAAAAAGGCCGTCTGAAACCTAGTTTCAGACGGCCTTTTCAATCTACTTAAAACCTTCTATCAGTCTTTGAAGCGTTTGAATACCAATGTGCCGTTGGTACCGCCAAAGCCGAAGGAATTGGAGATGGCAACGTCGATTTTTGCGTCGCGCGCTTCGTTGGCGCAGTAGTCCAAATCGCAGCCTGCTTCGATGTCTTGTTCGAAGATGTTGATGGTCGGCGGGGATTTCTGCTCGTGTACCGCCAACACGCTGTACAACGCTTCCACGCCGCCTGCCGCGCCGAGTAAGTGGCCGGTCATGGATTTAGTGGAGTTGACGATGACTTTGCGGGCATGGTCGCCCAGCGCGCGTTTGAGCGCTTTGGTTTCGTTGGCATCGCCCAGCGGAGTGGACGTGCCGTGTGCGTTGACGTAATCGACGTCTTCGGGATTCAGTCCGGCATCTTTCAGCGCGCGGGTAACTGCCAACGCAGGGCCTTCTTCGTTCGGAGCGGTGATGTGGTAGGCATCGGAACTCATGCCGAAGCCGACGATTTCGGCGTAGATTTTCGCGCCGCGTTTTTTGGCGTGTTCCAATTCTTCCAACACCAGCACGCCCGCGCCTTCGCCGATAACGAAACCGTCACGGCCTTTGTCCCACGGACGGGAAGCGGTGGCGGGATCGTCGTTGCGGGTGGAAAGTGCTTTCATCGCAGCAAAGCCGCCCACGCCCAAAGTGCTGATCGCGCCTTCGGCACCGCCTGCAATCATCACGTCCGCGTCGCCGTATTTAATCAGTCGGGCGGAGTCGCCGATGGAGTGTGCGCCGGTGGTACAGGCGGAAACCATGCCGTAGCTGGGGCCGCGGTAGCCTTTGAGGATGGTAACGTGACCCGCAATCAGGTTGATCAACGAACCGGGAATAAAGAAAGGATTGATTTTGCGCGCGCCGCCTTCAATAACGGCTTTACCGGTGGCTTCGATGCTGGGCAGACCGCCGATACCGGAACCGATATTCACGCCGACGCGGTCTTTGTCGAGGCTTTCCAATGCGTCCAAACCGGCATCTTCAATGGCTTGCAGCGCGGCGGCAATGCCGTAGTGGATGAACACGTCCATGCGGCGGGCTTCTTTCGCGCTGATGTATTGCCCGATGTCGAAATCGCGCACTTCGCCGGCGATTTGGCTGTTGATGTCGGATGCGTCAAAGCGGGTAATCCGGCCGATGCCGCTTTTGCCTGCGAGCAGGTTGCTCCATGCGGTGGCGACGTCGTTGCCGACCGGTGATACTTGGCCGAGGCCTGTGATGACTACTCTTCTCTGACTCATGATAATCTCGCTGTTGGTTTTCGGTGGGATGCGGCAAGATGCCGTCTGAAAATGATAATAGCGGTTCGGAATCGGATTCCGGGCGGCTATTATAACGGATTTTGCCCCACATACATAAGGTAACAGCCTCTATTGCGCTAACGCAGCAGAGGCTGGGGATGTTTGGTGCGACCGATTAGCCGTTGTGGGCGTTGATGTAGTCGATAGCCAGTTGTACGGTAGTGATTTTTTCGGCTTCTTCATCGGGGATTTCGCAACCGAAAGCTTCTTCCAAAGCCATAACCAGTTCTACGGTGTCCAAAGAATCAGCACCCAGGTCGTCTTGGAAGGAAGATTCGTTTTTCACTTCGGCTTCGTTTACGCCCAGTTGTTCAGCAACAATTTTCTTAACTTGTTGTTCGATGTTTGACATATCAGTCGTTCCTTTTGCCTTGCGGCGGGTTGTTTAAGAGAAATAAATTCGTCGGTATTGTACCGAGTTCGGATAGAGTTTTCCATCTAAGTCTGCATTCTAACACAGATTATTCTGGAAAAACCTGTTGTTGTGCATATTAGCATAGCCTGATTTTAACCTACAAGCGGGAATTTGTTTTTGTTTGTCGTCAGACGGTTAGTATTTTTTGCAACCCACCCCGGCTTTTACGGATGTCATTTTCCGTTCCGACCGTTCTCTGCGTCCTTCACCAGCACAATCACCAATTCGCTGTCGTCGGTTATTTTGATGGCGACATATTCGCTGCCGTCCGCCTTCAGGACGCTGCCCTGCCGCAATTCCTGCCTTTTTCCGCCGTCAAACAAAAATACCGAGCTGCCTTTGGTTTGGGTAACCAGCAGGGTGTGACCGAGGTGGTTGTGGCGGGGGATTTCCTTGCCTTTGGGCAGGGTTTCACGGATGACGGTGTAGTTGGTACCTTCAAAGACTTTGCCCGTGCCTTGGGCGGTTTCTGCTGCGGGCGCGGCTGCGGCGGAGAGACCGATGAGGATGGCGAAAAGTTGGATTTTGATGTTTTTCATGATGGTTTTCCTTTGGTTGCAGACAAAATTTATGGCGGACTAAAATCGCAATGATACGGCGTTGCCAACGCCCTTATGTATTCTAGCTGTACACAGCAGGCGTTGCTGTCTTGTCTCATTTTTATTTTAATCCACTATATGTTTCGGTCGGTTTGGGTCGTCTGAAAGCGGAATATGGCTGCGTTATTTATTTTCGTAACCGGTTTGATTAGACTCCGTGCGGCGGTTTTCGTTTCGTTCTGAATGTAAGCCTACGGCTTACTGCCCTCTCCCTAACCCTCTCCCACGGGGAGAGGGGACGGGTTGCCGCAGCCTCGCTGTTTGCCGCATAAGCTCGAGTGCGGACTGCCATCGGTCTGAATCTTTGATTCTGCCGATCGATGCGTGTGCCTGTGGTGTTTCAAAAGGTCGTCTGAAAACGGAGCTTCAACGAAGTGAAAATTTACCTGAACCTTAAAGACAGCCTGCAACCCAATCCCCTCTCCCCGTGGG
>KV797066.1:3746-6066 GCA_001809325.1 Neisseria sp. HMSC077D05
TGAGCGGTATTTTCAACGTGCAGGCTGCTTTTTGCTTCTTTTGCAGCTTAGGTTTTAGCTTCGCAGAAACCCCCGCTTCCTTCGGAAGCTCCGTTTTCAGATGACCTTTCAGTTTTCAGTGCACAGGCTTTGTGAAAGCGTTATCGACTTTGATGTAAGCCTGCGGCTTACTGCCCTCTCCCTAGCCCTCTCCCACAGGGAGAGGGCTAGGGAGAGGGGACGGGTTGCCGTAGCCTCGCTGTTTGCCGCATAAACTCGGGTGCGGGCTGCCATCGGTCTGAACTTTGATTCAGCCGTTCGATGCGTGTGCCTGCGGTGTTCCAAAAGGTCGTCTGAAAATGGAGCTTCAACGAAGTGAAAATTTGCCTGAACCTTAAAAGCAGCCTGCAACCCAATCCCCTCTCCCCGTGGGAGAGGGCTAGGGAGAGGGCGGCAAACCGTAGGTTTGCTTGAGCGGTATTTTAACGTGCAGGCTGCTTTTCACTTCGTCAAACCCGCGTTTTAGCTTCGCAGAAACTCCGCTTTCTTCGGAAGCTCCGTTTTCAGACGCCCCCCTACTCTTTCCCCGCCGCAACGGGTTCGGCCTTTTCAAACGCCGCCTTCAACTGTTCCGCCGCCTGTATCAACTGCCGCGCGCCGCCCGCGACAATGTAGTTCGCGGCAGGCATGACGATGATTTGCTTGCGCTTCCAAGCGTTCGTGCCGCGTACCAGCGCGTTATCCAACACTTCCATAGCCGCCGGCCCTTCCTGCCCGATGGCGGCGGTGCGGTCGATGATGAAAATCCAGTCGGGGTTTTTCTCTTTGATGTATTCGAAGGAAACGGGCTGTCCGTGCCCCTCGTTGCGTAAAGATTCGTCCACGGGCGGCAGGCCGATGTCGCCGTGTATCCAGCTGGCCAACCGCGACTGCGTGCCGAAGGCGGACACCTTGTTGCCCGTAACCGACAGCACCAGCCCGCGCCCTTTGCCTTTGGCGGATTCGCGCGTTTGGGCGAACAGCGCGTCAATCTGCGCCTTCAATTCCGCCGCGCGCGCTTCCTTGCCGAAAATCCGCGCCAGGGTTTCCATCTGTTTTTCGCCGCTGGTGCGGATATTGCCGTTGTCCACCGTCAGATCTATGGTGGTCGCGTTTTTCGCCAACTGTTCATACGCTTCCGCGCCCGGCCCGCCGGTAATGACAAGCTGCGGATTGTAGCGGTGCAGGGCTTCGTAATCGGGTTCGAACAGCGTCCCCACCGTTGCCGCCTTGTCAAATGCAGGCTGCAAATAATCCACGCGCACCGGCGCGGTGGTTGCGCCCACATCCACGCCCAATTCGGTCAGCGTATCCAACGCCGCCCAGTCGTACACGGCGACGCGTTCGGGATTCTTCGGCACAACGGCATCGCCCCGTGCGGTCGGCACGGTCAGCGTGGCGGCAGATGCGGCTTGGGATGCGGCGGATACAGTTTTTTCAGCGGCAGGTTCGGGCGAACAGGCGGCCAGCAGGACGGCGCAGGCTGCCCAATAAAAACGCGGTTTCACGGTGTGCGGTTCCTTTGTTGTGCGAATAGGAATATCTATTATTAAACAAATAATCTGCAGAAACCACGCCGCAAAACGCAAAATTCCCGAAACGGCAAAACAAATTCCCGAAACGGGAAAGGTCGTCTGAAACACCCTTTCAGACGACCTTTCCCGTTTCAACCAATCCCTACGCTTGATTATTGGCAATAATTCCTATTTAATCCGCTTATCAGACAACCCGTTCCTATCCAAGCATGAACACCGCTGCCATCTACCGCCAGTACCAAACCTATATCCGCTCCGATAAATCCGGCTGGGCGTTGGACGGCTGTTCCGACAGCGCGCTCATGGCGCAGGCGAAACAGCCCGGTTTGCATCTGGAAATGTGCATCAACCGCTTCGACTCGGGCATTACCCTGTCGCGGATGCGCGGCGGCGGAACGGGCGCGTTTCCCACCGAAATCCACAATTTCAGCCACAACTGCGCCCTGTTCGTCATGGTGTCGGGGCAGAACCGGTTGCAGATGGGCGGCAGGGAATACCGCCCGTCTGCCGGCGAAATCTGGCTGGTACGCGGCGAGCTGGCGGACGTGTACGAAACCCTGCTGCCCGACAACGGCGGCATGTGCGCGCTGCATTTGGATTTTTCGCTGGAAAAACTGCGCCGCTGGCACGACGAAGGTTTACTGGACGAACGCCTGTTTTCGCCGCAAACGATAGGCCGATTCGCCCTGCAACGGCTGGCGCAAAACGCGGCGGCGCTGACGGCGGCGGCCTGCCCCCTGCTGCAACGCCCGTTCGAATCGGACGGC
>KV797067.1 GCA_001809325.1 Neisseria sp. HMSC077D05
TCGCGCTGCTCGACCAGCTCGTTGCCGGCGTTGTAGCGGTAGCCGGTCAGCTTATGGTCGAAACCGCTTTCGGCAATCAGGCGGTTGAGGACGTCATAGGCAAAGCGGTAGCGCGCACCGTTTTCGTTGGTGAGGCCGATTAGGCGGCGGGCTTTGTCGTAATGGTAGCCGAAGGTATGCCCCAGGGCGTTGGTGCGCCGGGTCGGCAGACCGTCTTGGCCGTATTCGTAGGAAGTGGTATGGCCTTCGCCGTCGGTATGGGTTTTCAGACGACCTGCGGCATCGTAGCCGAAGGTTTCTTTGCTGCCGTCGGGATAGAGGGCGAGGGTAAGGTTTTGGTCGGCGTCGTAATGGTATTCGGTGTGCTGTCCCAGCGCATCGGTAATGCGCGCCA
>KV797068.1 GCA_001809325.1 Neisseria sp. HMSC077D05
GAGGATTAAGGGGGTATTTGGGTAAAATCAGGCGCAATTAGGGGTGAAAACAGTCGAAAACCTGTGTTTGGGTTTCGGCTGTCGAAGGAAGGGCTTTTTTGCAAAGGTCTCGAGTTATGGCAGCACGAACATTTTGACGAAAAACCGAAACGGCTGTAGGAGGAGGCCGCAGTCAGGTGGATTAAAGAAAAATCCGATAAAAAAAGTATCAAAGACGACATTTGCCGCTTGCGGATGTTGCCGAAATTGCGCGGAGTCTATCTACATCATTTGAACCGTGATTTCATTATGGATGTGGTGGACAGACTGCCTTGCAGTAACAGTACCAAAAACCGTTATATTGCTTTGATACGATCTATTTTGTACAAGGCTCAAAACGAATGGGGTTGGATTGACAAAGTTCCAAAGCTGAAACTGAAAAAAGAGGCAGAAAAGCGTATTCGTTGGTTGAAACCTGAAGAAGCGGAGCAGCTAATCAACGCATTGCCGGACGATCATTGGCGTGCAATTGCCAAATTCAGTTTCTGTACAGGGCTACGGCAACGTAACGTGTTTGGTTTACGATGGGAACAAGTCGATTTAAACCGTAAGACGGCTTGGATCTACCCCGATGAAGCCAAAGCAGGCAGACCGATTGGTGTGCCGCTAAACGATGTCGCGATACGGGTCTTATCGGAACGGATGGGGATACACAAAACTTATGTATTCACCAATCGAGACCTTTGCAAAAAAGCCCTTCCCCCGA
>KV797069.1:0-6145 GCA_001809325.1 Neisseria sp. HMSC077D05
GCCAGTTCAGTTTTCAGACGACCTTTTTATGTGGGCAGGTAGGAATAGCAGACAATCATTAAAGCAACAAGCCGTAGACGGTACGGACAGTGCGGTAGTTGTAGCAAAAAATCAGTTTATTCGCCATATGATTCGAAAGGGATGCAAAAAGCCCGAAAAGCACGGTTTTATGCTAAAATTCCCATCTATTTTTGCCATACGAAATAAAGAAAACCATGACCGACGCAACTATCCGCAACGACCATAAATTCGCACTCGAAACCCTGCCCGTCAGCCTTGAAGACGAAATGCGCAAAAGCTATCTCGATTACGCCATGAGCGTGATTGTCGGCCGCGCGCTGCCCGATGTGCGCGACGGTTTGAAGCCGGTGCACCGCCGCGTGCTTTACGCCATGCACGAGCTGAAAAACAACTGGAACGCCGCCTACAAAAAATCGGCGCGTATTGTCGGCGACGTCATCGGTAAATACCATCCGCACGGTGATGTCGCGGTTTACGACACTATCGTGCGCATGGCGCAGGATTTTTCAATGCGCTACGTCTTAATCGACGGTCAGGGCAACTTCGGTTCGGTTGACGGCGACGGCGCCGCGGCGATGCGTTATACCGAAATCCGCATGGCGAAAATCGCCCACGAAATGCTGGCGGACATCGAAGAAGAAACTGTCAATTTCGGTCCGAACTACGACGGCAGCGAACACGAACCGCTGGTGTTGCCGACCCGCTTTCCCGCGTTGTTGGTCAACGGCTCGTCCGGTATCGCCGTTGGTATGGCGACCAACATCCCACCGCACAACCTTACTGACACCATCAACGCCTGTCTGCGCCTTTTGGACGAACCCGAAACCGAAATCGATGAATTGATCAACATCCTGCAAGCCCCCGATTTCCCGACCGGTGCAACCATCTACGGCTTGAGCGGCGTGCGCGAAGGCTATAAAACCGGCCGCGGCCGCGTCGTCATGCGCGGTAAAACCCATATCGAACCCATAGGCAAAAACGGCGAACGCGAAGCCATTATCATCGACGAAATTCCGTATCAGGTGAACAAAGCTAAGCTGGTGGAAAAAATCGGCGAACTGGTGCGCGAAAAAACGTTGGAAGGCGTATCCGACCTGCGCGACGAATCCGACAAATCCGGTATGCGTGTCGTTATCGAATTGAAACGCAACGAAAACGCCGAAGTCGTTTTAAACCAACTCTACAAACTCACCCAGCTTCAAGACAGCTTCGGCATCAATATGGTTGCCTTGGTTGACGGTCAGCCGCGCCTGTTGAACCTGAAACAGATTTTGGCGGAATTCCTGCGCCACCGTCGCGAAGTCGTTACCCGCCGCACCCTGTTCCGCCTGAAAAAAGCGCGTCATGAAGGCCATATCGCCGAAGGTAAAGCCGTTGCCCTGTCTAATATCGACGAGATGATTCGGTTGATTAAAGAATCCGCCGACGCGCCCGAAGCCAAAGAAAAACTGTTGTCCCGCGCATGGCGCAGCGGCTTGGTGGAAGACATGCTGAGCCGTACCGACCTCGACCTGCGTATGGCGCGTCCCGAAGGTCTGCCCGCCAATCTCGGCTTGCAGGAACAAGGCTATTATCTGAGCGAAATCCAAGCCGATGCCATCCTGCGCATGAGCCTGCGCAACCTGACCGGTCTCGACCAAGAAGAAATCGTCGGCGACTACAAAAACATCATGGCAAAAATCATCGACTTTTTGGACATTTTGGCGAAGCCGGAACGCATCACCCAAATCATCCGCGAAGAATTGGAAGAAACCAAAACCAATTTCGGCGACGAACGCCGCAGCGAAATCAACCCGTTCGGCGGTGACATTGCCGATGAAGACCTGATTCCGCAACGCGAAATGGTCGTTACCCTGACCCACGGCGGCTATATCAAAACCCAGCCGACCACCGACTATCAGGCGCAGCGTCGCGGCGGACGCGGCAAACAGGCGGCGGCTACCAAAGACGAAGACTTCATCGAGACCCTGTTTGTCGCGAACACGCATGACTATTTGATGTGTTTTACCAACCTCGGCAAGTGCCACTGGATTAAGGTTTACAAACTGCCTGAAGGCGGACGCAACAGCCGCGGTCGCCCGATTAACAACGTCATCCAGTTGGAAGAAGGCGAAAAAGTCAGCGCCATCCTCGCCGTGCGCGAATTCCCCGAAGACCAATACGTCTTCTTCGCCACTGCACAAGGCATGGTGAAAAAAGTCCAGCTTTCCGCCTTTAAAAACGTCCGCAGCCAAGGCATCAAAGCCATCGCACTCAAAGAAGGCGACTGCCTCGTCGGCGCCGCGCAAACCAGCGGCTCGGACGACATCATGCTGTTCTCCAACTTGGGCAAAGCCATCCGTTTCAACGAATACTGGGAAAAATCCGGCAACGACGAAGCGGAAGATGCCGACATCGAAACCGAAATTTCAGACGACCTCGAAGACGAAACCGCCGACAACGAAAATGCCCTGCCAAGCGGCAAACACGGCGTCCGTCCGTCCGGTCGCGGCAGCGGCGGCCTGCGCGGTATGCGCCTGCCTGCCGACGGCAAAATCGTCAGCCTGATTACTTTTGCCCCCGAAGCTGCTCAAAGCGATTTGCAAGTGCTGACCGCCACCGCCAACGGCTACGGCAAACGCACCCCGATTGCCGATTACAGCCGTAAAAACAAAGGCGGACAAGGCAATATCGCCATCAACACCGGCGAGCGCAACGGCGATTTGGTCGCCGCAACCTTGGTCGGCGAAACCGACGACCTGATGCTGATTACCAGCGGCGGCGTCCTCATCCGCACCAAAGTCGAACAAATCCGCGAAACCGGCCGCGCTGCAGCAGGCGTGCGCCTGATTAATCTGGACGAAGGCGAAACCTTGGTATCGCTGGAACGTGTTGCCGAAGAAGCGGAAGATGAAAATCCCGAGGCGGAAAATCCGGAAGGCAATGAAGCTGAGAACACCGTATCGGATACTGATAGCGGCGAAGCGTAAATCAAGCTTCCGATTGACCGGAGCCGATTGGCAGGGTCGTCTGAAACGATAGGTTTCACGATATAGTGGATTAACAAAAATCAGGACAAGGCGACGAAGCCGCAGACAGTGCAGATAGTACGGAACCGATTCACTTGGTGCTTCAGCACCTTAGAGAATCGTTCTCTTTGAGCCAAGGCGAGGTAACGCCGTACTGGTTTAAAGTTAATCCACTATATTAAGAATATCGGCTGAACGATTGCCTGTTCATCGTTTCTATTTCAATAGAAAGAGTGGGTGAGCAGGCAATAAACCAAAATGGTTTCAAAATCGGTTTTTTAATATACCCGCCCTGTCTCAGCCTTCTTTCAGATTTTCGATAATTTATTGATATAGTGGATTAAATTTAAATCAGGACAAGGCGACGAAGCCACAGACAGTACAGATAGTACGGCACCGATTCACTTGGTGCTTCAGCACCTTAGAGAATCGTTCTCTTTGAGCCAAGGCGAGGTAACGCCGTACTGGTTTAAAGTTAATCCACTATAAATCTAAAAAATGGAGAAATCATGTCAACTTTATCCAATAAAATCATCATGGTAACCGGCGCGTCCCAAGGTTTGGGCGAGCAGGTTGCCAAGGCTTATGCGGCGGCCAGCGCGACCGTCATTTTGGTGGCGCGTCATCAAAAGAAGTTGGAAAAAGTTTATGATGCCATTGTCGATGCCGGCTATCCCGAACCCTTTGCCATCTGCTTCGACTTAATGAGCGCGGAAGAAAAGGAATTCGACCAATTCGCCGCAACCATTTCCGAGGCGACCGGCGGACGCTTGGACGGTATCGTACATTGCGCCAGCTATTTCTATGCGCTTTCTCCTTTGGATTTCCAGACTGTATCGGAATGGGTCAACCAATACCGGATCAACACCGTCGCGCCGATGGGTTTGACACGCGCGATGCTGCCTTTGCTCAAAGCATCTTCCGATGCCTCTGTGATTTTTGTCGGAGAGAGTCATGGCGAAGATCCCAAGGCTTATTGGGGCGGATTCGGCGCGTCTAAAGCCGCATTGAATTATTTGTGCAAAGTTGCTGCCGACGAGTGGGAACGTTTTGACAACCTGCGCGCCAATGTTCTGATTCCGGGCCCGATTAACTCGCCGCAACGCATTAAGTCCCATCCGGGCGAGTCGAAAAGCGAACGTAAAAACTATACCGATGTATTGCCGCAGTTTGTGTGGTGGGCAAGTCAGGAAAGCAAAGGGCGTAGCGGCGAGATTGTGTACCTCTAGGCTTGAACGGTAACGCGGCAAAATTATCCTTCGATGACTGCCGAGTTTTGATTTTTAAAATATTATCGTTATGTCAGGCAAGCGATGCAAAAGGTTGTCTGAAATCAAGTTTGGTATTCAGACGATTTTTTTGTGAATAGAAAAGAAGTGTTGGTTTTTAACTGAATCTGAGTTTGAGATACGAAAGGTCGTCTGAAAAAATTTCAGACGACCTTTTGCTATAAACAGACTGCTAGGGCTGCCAATCCAAGAAGTTACGCAACAGCAACAGTCCCGCGTCGTGGCTTTTTTCCGTGTGGAACTGGGTGGCGAACACATTGTCTTTACCGACGATGCAGGCAAATTCGTGCGGGTATTCGCTGGTGGCAAGGACGGTTTCGGGGTCTTCGGGGGCGAAGTAGTAGCTATGGACAAAGTAAAAGCGCGTTTCTTGTCCGATGTCTTTAAACAGCAGGTGCGGGCGGGTTTGGCGTACTGTGTTCCAACCCATGTGCGGCACTTTCAGACGACCTCCGTGTGCATCGGTTTGGTTGGCGGCGAAGCGTTTGACCCGGCCTTTAAACCAGCCCAGTCCGGCAGTGTCACCTTCTTCGCTGTGTTCAAACAATAATTGCGCGCCGACGCAGATGCCGAAAAACGGTTTGTTTTTCAATCCGTCTTCCACTGCATCGCCCAAACCGCTTTGCCGCAGGGCCGCCATGCAGTCAGGCATCGCGCCCTGACCGGGGAAAATGATTTTGTCGGCAGCGAAGATGTCTTCGGGGCGGTCGGTCAGATAAATTTCAGCGGCTTTGCCGGACAAGGCTTGAGCGGCCTGTACGGATTTGAGGACAGAATGCAAGTTGCCCATGCCGTAATCGACAATAGCGGTTTTCATGTTTTCTCCTTGATTTTTGGATAACGGGGCAAGGCGGGGAAGGGCATTGCGATGGTAATGATTTTATAGCAAACCCCGAACGCGGAAAATCGTTGCGTTGCGCGGCGGTGAGGGTGGGGCGGCACTATATATGTTACAAAGCCAAGTTTGAAAACTTGGCTCTTTATATCGTTTACCGGATGATGGGTCGTCTGAAATAGGGGCAACTGAAAGAAGAAGCCTTATTCAGACGACCTTTTCCATATTACTCAATCTTTACCCGTTTCAACCTCAACGCATTGCCCAACACCGAAACCGAGCTTGCCGCCATTGCCGCGCCTGCGATGACGGGGTTTAAGAAGCCGAGCGCGGCGAGCGGAATACCCAAGATATTGTAGAAGAAGGCGAAAAACAGGTTTTGCTTGATGTTTTTCAACGTCGCCTGCGACACCAGCAGGGCATCGGCGAGCTGGTTGACCGAATGCTGCATCAGCGTGGCGGACGCGGTGTGTTCGGCAACGTCCGCGCCGCCCTTCATGGCAAAGCTGACGTTGGCGGCGGCGAGGGCGGGCGCGTCGTTGATGCCGTCGCCGACCATTGCCACGGTTTTGCCGGCGGTTTTGAGTTTCTGCACTTCGGCGGCTTTGTCGCGCGGACTCATGTTGCCGAAGGCGTGTGCGATGGCCAGTTGTTTGGCGACATATTCGACCGTGCCTTGGTTGTCGCCGCTCATGATGTAAACGTCGATGCCGTGTTTTTTCAGACGACCTATGGCTTCGGCGGTATCGGCTTTCAGCGCGTCGGCGAGCGCGAATGCGCCGATGGGCTTGCCGTTGGCAGAAACGGCGACGATGCTTGCGATGCGCCAGACGTCGTCTGAAAGGTTTTCAGGTAGCCTTAATTCGGCAAAATCAAGTTTGCCCGCTTTCACCAAACCCACGCCTTCGACTTCGGCGGTAATGCCTGCGCCGACGACGGTTTGCGCGTTTTGTGCGGCGGGAATGTCCAAACCACGGGCTTGTGCGGCGGAG
>KV797069.1:6245-8655 GCA_001809325.1 Neisseria sp. HMSC077D05
CGATGGCGCGGGCGAGCGGGTGGGCGGCGTTTTGTTCGACGGCGGCGGCGATGCGGTACAAATCGTCTTCGTCAAAGCCGCTGTCGGGAACGCAATAAACGGCGGCAACCTGCGGCCTGCCTTCGGTCAGCGTGCCGGTTTTGTCCAATACGACGGCATCGACGTGGGCGGCTTCTTCCATCGCCGCTGCGTCTTTAAACCAAATGCCGTGTTTTACCGCCTTGCCCATGCCGACCATAATCGCGGCGGGCGTCGCCAGACCGAGCGCGCACGGGCAGGCAATCACCAAAACGGCAACGGCGTGCATCAGCGCAACCGTCCAATCGCCTTTAACCAGCCAAGTGGCGATAAAAGTCAGAAGCGCGATGCCCACGACGGCAGGCACGAACACCGCCGCCGCTTTATCCGCCACGCGCGCAATCGGCGCCTTGCTGCCTTGCGCTTCGGACAGCGCATTCATCATGTCGCCGAGCAGGGTTTGGCTGCCGAGCTGCGTGGCGCGGTACACCACGCTGCCTTCGGTCATCAGCGCGCCTGCCAACACTTTGCCGCCCGCCTTTTTCTCTTCGGGATTGGATTCGCCGGTGAGGTGGCTCTCGTCTGCCCAGCCGCTGCCGCTTT
Source organism: Neisseria sp. HMSC077D05 (assembly GCA_001809325.1). GTDB lineage: Bacteria > Pseudomonadota > Gammaproteobacteria > Burkholderiales > Neisseriaceae > Neisseria. Next base: position 6,867 of record KV797069.1, read on the forward strand.
CGATAATGCCGTCGGCAGCGATGCGTTCGCCGTGGTTGGCGCGGATTAGGTCGCCGATTTGCACTTGGTCGATGGGCAGTTGTTTCCATTCGCCATCGCGTTGCGCGTTGACTTGGGTCGGCGTAAGTTTCAGCAGCAAGCCCAAGCTGTTTAGGCTGGATTTTTTGGTGCGGTGTTCCAAAAACTTACCCAGTGACACAAAACCAATCACCATCACGCCCGCTTCAAAATACACATGCGCCATGCCGTGCGCCGCGTGCGGGCTGAAAAACAACATATAAACGGAATACAGGTAAATCGATACCGTGCCGATGGTAACGAGCACGTCCATATTCGCCAGCCCGCCTTTAATGCTCGCCCACGCGCTTTTGTAAAACGGCACCGCCAGCCAAAGCTGCACCACACTCGCCAGCGCAAACTGCCATATCGGCGGAATCATCCAATCGTGTCTGCCGATCATCATGCCCGCCATGCCGATCAGGAACGGAACATTGATAGCGAACAGCAGCCACAACCGCCAGCTTACATGCGCGGTTTCTTCGGGTTGCGGCAGCGCGTCTTCCATCTTCTCCTTCGCGCCGTAACCGGTTTTCTCGATGATTTTGGCGATATCGTCAGCGGAGGTTTGGCTGTCGTCAAACACCACCTGCGCCTCTTCGCTGGCGAAGTTCACTCCAGCCGATTCGACAAAATCTTTTTTGTTCAACACTTTTTCAATGCGCGAAGCACAGGCTTGACAGGTCATGCCTTCGATTTGGAAACGGACTTTTTGTTGCATGGTTTCTTCCTTCTGAATGTGGTTGGGCTACCTGAAAAAAGCGGAGCAGGGTTTTCAGGTAGCCTTTGGGGTGTTGCAGTCGATTTGTTGCGATTCGATTTATAAAGCCGCATCAAAGCCGCCGTCTTCCACCGCTTCTATCAGCGCGGCGGGGTTGGTTTGGGCGGGGTCGAATTCCACGACGGCGTTCTTGTTTTCCAGGCTCACTTCGGCCTTGTCCACGCCGTTTACGCCTTCGAGGATGCTGGTAACGCTTTTCACGCAGCCGCCGCAGGTCATGCCTTCGATGTTTAATGTGATGGTTTGCATAGGGTTTCCTTTCTGTTGGAATGAGGCTGAGGTTTTAAAGCCCGTTGCAGCCAAAGCTTTCAGGTAGCCTGAAATGATGGGTCTGCTCTTGCTTTCCCGCTAAGTGCCGCCACTATAAAGCTTCACCCGAAGTAAAGGTCAAGCATCATGATGAACATCAGCCAGGCCGCGGTCGAGAGCGGCCTTTCCGCCAAACAAATCCGCGACTACGAAAAGCACGGCCTAATCGCCCCGGCCGCGCGCAGCGAAGCGGGCTACCGCCGCTACGGACAGGCCGACCTTGCCCGGCTGCGCTTTATCCGCCATGCGCGGGAAGTGGGCTTTTCGCTGCCGCAGATCGGGCAGCTTTTGAGCCTGCAACACAACCCGCAGCGCACCAGCCGCGAAGTGAAAACGCTCACCGCGCGGCACATCGCCGAGCTGGAAGCCAAAATCGAACGCTTGCAGGGCATGGTGGCCGAGCTGCAACGCTGGCACGATGCCTGCGCGGGAGACGACTGCCCGGATTGTGCGATTTTGGCCGGGCTGGAGGAGCGTTAGGCGGCTTGGAGCTAATACCCATGAGTGCAACCATCTGTCGTCTTTGCTGGAAGGAATTGCCGAAGGTACGACCGTCTATGCCGACAAAGGCTACGACAGTGAGGAAAACCGGTAACATCTAAAAGAACACCAGTTGTTGGACGGCATTATGCGCAAAGCCCA
>KV797069.1:8755-17625 GCA_001809325.1 Neisseria sp. HMSC077D05
AAACCTGTTGAAAGCGGCTAACAGGCTAAGTGCGCCTGTTTGTGCCTAAAAGGCGGCTCGGATGCCTGATTATCAGGTATCCGGGGAGAATTAAGGGGGTATTTAGGTAAAATCAGGAGGTATTGGGGGAGGGAAATAGCCGAAAACCTGTGTTTGGGTTTCGTCTGTCGGGGGAAGGGCTTTTTTGCAAAGGTCTCTGCTCATAAAAAAACTGCACCTTGTGAGTTGGAGGGGGTGTGTCCAACTTTTGGGGTGCAGTTCAAAAGGGGAGGGCGGTTTTCAGACGACCTTTTTGAGTGGGGCGGAGAGTTTGTCGGCTGATTTAAAATCTTGCCGATACGGTATTTTATGCCGATGCGGCAGGTTTTCAATTAAGCCGCGCCAAATTCCGTTAATTTCCATTAAAGGTCGTCTGAAAGCCTTCGGTGTCATACTTTCTCGGTTATAATAGCCGGCTTCTTCAATCTGACCCTTTTCGGAAATATATCATGGCATTTGCCTCGCTTTTCACCCTTTTGGACGATATTACCGCTGTCTTGGACGACGTTGCCCTGATGACTAAAATGGCCGCCAAGAAAACGGCGGGCGTGGTCGGCGATGATTTGGCGCTCAATGCAAATCAGGTTACGGGCGTGTCGGCGGAACGCGAGTTGCCGATTATTTGGGCGGTGGCGAAAGGTTCTTTGGTGAACAAGCTGATTTTGGTGCCGTTGGCTCTCTTGCTGTCCGCCTTTTTGCCGAAGCTGATTACGCCTTTATTGATGATAGGCGGGATTTATTTGTGTTTCGAGGGCGTGGAAAAGCTGCTGCATAAGTTTTTACACCGCCACGAAGCGCATGAAGACGAGGAGGCTGCCGCCGAAACGCTGGACGAAAAAACCAAAATTAAAGGCGCGATTCGTACGGATTTCATCCTGTCTGCCGAAATCATTATTATTGCTTTGGGCGTGGTCGAAAAATATGACCTGATGACCCGTTCGCTGGTGATGACGGCAATCGGCGTCGGTATGACGGTTTTTGTGTACGGTTTGGTCGGTGTTATCGTCAAACTCGACGACTTCGGTATGCTGCTGATGCGTCAAAAAAGTACGGGCATCCAAACGGTCGGACAGGGCTTGATTGCCTTTATGCCTTGGTTCATGCGCGGTTTGAGCGTGGTGGGTACGCTTGCCATGTTCCTTGTCGGCGGTGGTCTGATTGCGCACAACTTGGGCTTTTTGCATGATTTCTTACACGCGCACCATTGGGACAGCGGCTTGATGGAGCATATCGCCAACCTTGCCGTCGGGCTGATTGCCGGTGCCATCGCCTGCGCCGTAGCGTTGCCTTTGATGAAGCTATTTCAAAAACACTAAACAACCGATACGTCGTCTGAAAATGGTTCAACTTTGTTGAGGCTGTATTTTCAGACGACCTCTTATTTTCTTTTCTCTGCAATGAACATTTTCCGTAAACTCGAACAATATTGGCAGCATCCTGTGCTGTACTGGCCGTTGGTGATCCTGATTGCCGCCGCCACGCCGTTGACTTTCGCGCCGTATTACCATTTTTGGCTGATGCCCCTGCTGTTTGGCGCGCTGATCCGACTGATTGAACTGCGTCCGCGTTTTGCTGTTTCCACCGCCTATCTGTTTGGGCTGATTGCTTATACGACACAGTTTTATTGGATACATACCGCGCTGCACGATGTTTCCGGCTTGCCTAATTTATACGCGATTCCGCTGACTTTCCTGCTGCCTGCGTTTCTAGCGCTGTATCCTGCCGCCTGTTTTTGGTTGTGGAAGAAATTTCATCTGCCGCGTTGGGTTAAGGTCGGCATCGTTTTGCCGATTTTGTGGACTCTGGCGGAATTTGCCCGTGAACGCTTATTTACCGGCTTCGGCTGGGGCGCGCTCGGCTATTCGCAAATCGTCAAAGAAAGCCCGCTTGCCGGCTTTGCACCTTTGGGCGGTATTCATCTGGTCACGCTTGCGACGGCATTTGTCAGCGCGTGGCTGGTGTTGCTGATCGACAATACGGGTCGTCTGAAACAGCGCCTGCTGCCGATGTGCATGATTGTCATGTTGTGTACCGTCGGCTATATCGCCCAGCAAACCGACTTTACCAAACCCGACGGCAGCACCAGTACCGTCGCGCTCGTGCAGGGCAATATTGAGCAGAGCCTGAAATGGGACGAAGAACAAGTTGTCCCCACGATTCAGAAATACTACGGTCAAATCAGCAAAACATCCGCCGACATCGTTATCCTGCCTGAAACCGCGTTGCCTGTGATGCGTCAGGATTTGCCGGAAAACATCCTGACCCAGTTTGCCGAGCAGGCGCGCACGAACGGCAGCGCGTTGGCCGTCGGTATCGGTCAATATACTGCGGACGGCAGCGGATACGAAAACGCCGTAATCAATTTGAGCGACTACGATGATATTTCAGACGACCTCCCGTATTACGTCAAGAATCATCTGGTTCCCTTTGGCGAATACAAACCGCTGCCTTTTCTGACTGAACCGCTGTATAAGCTGATGAATATGCCGCTTGCCGACTTCCGTCGCGGCGGAGCGGGGCAGGCTCCCTTAACCATGAAAGGTCAAAAAGTCGCCTTCAATATCTGCTATGAAGACGGCTTTGGCGACGAACTCATTGCTACCGCCAAAAACGCTACGCTGCTTGCCAACGTCAGCAATATGGCGTGGTACGGCGACTCCAACGCGATGTATCAACAGCTCCAGCAATCCCAAGCCCGCGCGATGGAGCTTGGACGCTATATGGTCCGTGCCACCAATACCGGCGCAACCGCCATTATTTCTCCCAAAGGCAGCATCATCGCCGAGAGCGAACCCAATACCGATGCCGTCTTGGAAGGGCATGTCAAAGGCTATGTCGGCGAAACCCCTTATATGAAGGCAGGCGGTTCGCTGTGGCTGATCGGGGTATTGTCGATTATTGCCATCGCGCTGTTTTTAATCAGGAAAAAAGCAGATTGAGTTTGAAAAAGCGGTCTTTTTATAAGGCCGTTTTTCTTGAAATTTATTATTTACATACAAGAATGTTTGTAATATACTGAACTTATTCCCAGTAAACCAGTCAAATTTTCAAAATCAATCGAATTTTATAAAAGATAAAAATTCACCTATCAAACAGTCTTTTACAGAAAAAGGCATTTGACAGCATACGATAGGGCAACAGGCAGTGATATACTGCACGGCAAACAACAAGTAAACAACAGTCTCTGCATCATATAAAGGAAAGCACCTCTTATGAACAACGCCTTTGCATTACCCGTCATTCACAGCGGCAACGGCAGCCTTGAGCAATACATTCACACTGTTAACAGCATTCCTATGTTGACGCCCGAAGAAGAAAGCCAACTCGCGGAGCGTCAGCAAAAAGGCGACCTTAACGCCGCCAAACAACTCATTCTTTCCCATTTGCGTGTCGTCGTCTCCATCGCACGAGGCTACGACGGCTATGGCCTGAACCAAGCCGACCTGATTCAAGAAGGCAACATCGGACTGATGAAAGCGGTCAAACGTTACGAGCCCAGCCGTGGCGCACGCCTGTTTTCATTCGCCGTACACTGGATTAAGGCCGAAATCCACGAGTTTATCCTGCGCAACTGGCGACTGGTGCGCGTAGCGACCACCAAACCGCAACGCAAACTGTTCTTCAATCTGCGCAGCATGCGTAAAAACCTGAATGCCTTGTCTCCGAAAGAAGCGCAAGACATCGCCGACGATTTGGGCGTCAAATTGTCCGAAGTCATGGAAATGGAACAACGCATGACCGGACACGACATCGCCATTATGGCGGACAACAACGATGACGAAGACAGCTTCGCCCCCATCGACTGGCTTGCCGACCACGATGCCGAACCCAGCCGCCAACTGTCCAAACAAGCCCATTACGCCCTGCAAACCGAAGGTCTGCAAAACGCATTGGCGCAACTGGATGACCGCAGCCGTCGCATCGTAGAAAGCCGCTGGCTGCAAGACGATGGCGGATTGACTCTGCACGAGCTGGCAGCCGAATACGGCGTATCTGCCGAGCGCATCCGCCAAATCGAAGCCAAAGCCATGCAAAAACTGCGCGGTTTCCTCGCGGAAGAAGCGGAAGCGGTTTAAAAAAACAGTTCAGTAGAAGGAAAAAGGTCGTCTGAAACCCGAAATATTGGTTTCAGACGACCTTTTTTGTATAAATGCCTTATTTTTTCGCTTTAGCCTGTTTGGCGTCTTTTTCGGTAATGGTACCGCCGCCGTTGTTAAACGCATTCATGATATAGGTGGCAACGGCAGCGAGATCGGTATCGTTGATGGCGGTCGCGGGCATAAAGCCGTTGTAAGGTTTACCGTTGACTTTGATGGGGCCGTTGATGCCTTTGGTCATGCTTTGCAGCAATACCTGCGGTTTTTTCATAATATAGTCCGATTGGTAAAGAGGGGGAAACATGGTTCCCCTGCCTTCCCCTTTTTTACCGTGGCAGGCGGCGCAGTTGCTTTCATAAATCTTTTGGCCTTGCGTCATTTGGGCAGCATCGGCGGCAAAGGAGCTGTGGACGGACAGGGTAAAAATTACAGCCGCCAATATTTTTTTTGTTGTGGTCATGATGTGTCCTTTTTATCGGTATGGTCTGTTTATTGATAATACAATAAAGGTCGTCTGAAAACAGATTTTTCAGACGACCTTAGACTTAAATCAAATGTAACGCGTTCATTGGAAACATGATGTATCCGGTCATTGCCAACCTTGCAGATTGTTTTTGACCAGTTCGGTCAAAGCCTGAATCCATGCGGGGTGGTCGTTCAAGCAGGGGATGTAGCGGTATTCTTTGCCTCCGGCTGCGTGAAATTGCTCGCGTCCCATAATAGCGATCTCTTCCATGGTTTCCAAACAATCTGCCATAAAGCCCGGACAGAATACGTCCAATTTGCTGATGCCTTGTTTGGGCAGTTGGTCAAACAGGGCTTGTGTGCTGGGCGTTACCCATTTTGCTTTGCCAAATTGGCTTTGGAAGGAAACGATGTATTCTTGCTCGTTTAAGTTGAGCGCTTGGGCAAGAAGTTTTGCGGTGTGGCGGCATTCGTCGGGATACGGGTCGCCGTCATCGTAATTTTTTTGCGGAATGCCGTGAAAGCTCAACATGAGTTTCTCGCCGCGCCCGTGTTCTTTCCAATAGGCTTCAATCTGTTGCTTCATAGCATCGATGTAGCCTGCGTCGTCGTAGAAACGGGAAACGGTACGCAGGCTCATTTGGTTTCGCTGCTTCAATAGTTGCTGGAATACTTTGTCTAAGGCAGCGCCGGTGCTGGAGGCGGCATATTGCGGATACAAAGGGACAATCAGCAATCTGCCTACGCCTTGAGCTTTCATTTCAGCAAGGACGGTTTCTACACTCGGGTTGCCATAGGTCATGGCATATCGGATGATGGTGTCGGGCATGGCTTGCGCGAGGGCGTCCGTTTGGCGTTGGGTGTAGACGGCAAGCGGGGAGCCTTGTTCAAACCAGATTTTGGCGTAAGCGTGTGCGCTTTTCTTGGGACGCAGCGTCAGTACCAAACCATGCAAAATCGGCTGCCAAATGAGTTTGGGCAGTTCGACGACGCGTTGGTCCGATAAAAATTCTCGAAGATACGGTTTGACGGCGGCGGCGGTCGGGGCATTGGGCGTGCCGAGATTGAGGAGGAGGACGCCTACACGGTTTTGCTGGGTGTAAGACAGGGAGGGCTCGATGTGGAAACGCGGCATAATGTGCCTTTGGATTGGGGTGGAAGCCTGTATTGTAGCAATGTGAGGGTCGTCTGAATATGGTTTGCGTTTTCAGACGACCTTTTTTCGGGGTTGTGTTTTAAAGTTTATGGTGTATAATGTTATACCATAACATTTATCGGAGGAATGATGAAAGCGAATATCCACCCTGAAAATTACCGTACTGTGCTTTTTTACGACAGCGGCGCCAATGAAGGCTGGCTGATCCGTTCTTGTGCGGATACACACGGCAAAACGATGGTTTGGAACGACGGCAAAGAATATCCTTTATTCTCATTGGATACCTCTTCTGCCTCGCATCCCGTCTATACGGGCAAACAGCGCAATGTGAATACCGAAGGCCGCGCCAGCAAGTTCAACCAAAGATTCCAATCTATGATGTCTTCTTTTAGAAAGGATAAATAATGCAGGTTTTGTCTTCATTGAAAACGGCGAAGAAGCGCCATCGTGACTGTCAAATCGTTCGACGCAAGGGTAAAGTTTACGTCATCTGTAAAAGCAATCCCCGCTTCAAAGCCCGTCAGCGGTAATGTTTTCATATTTTGTAATGCTCTCAATGGATTGCCGCTCGCGATGATTTTCGTGGGCGGTCTTTTTTTGTTTTCAGACGACCTGCGGGCAGAGGGGCGTTGTGAAACCATGGCTGAAAGAAATTTGAATGTTTGCGAAAAGAATACGGAGTTTTGGAAAAGGCTACATTTGAGGCTTGCAGGTAAATTAGAGTAAGCTTCCTTGCTAGACTATAAAGATGTTTATAACATGGAATTACTGTTTATTCAGTTCCACATTTTTCAGGAGTATTAATATGAAACTTAAAGCTGTATTGGCCGTAGCGGCTGTTTTGTCCTTGGGTGCTTGTGCTGCCCCTGATTATGATGATAATGATGCTCCTCGCCACGAGCACCGTCATGACCATGGAGGTCACAACTATGATGATCGTGGTCAGTCTAGCGACCGCCGTTCGCCCCAATCTTTTGAGTGTGAAAACGGTTTGTCTGTGACTGTACGCAATCTGGACACCAACCGCGTCGAGTTGAGCCTGGATGACAAAAGTGCTGTCTTGTCTTCTGCGGTTTCCGGTTCCGGCGAGCGTTATGTTTCCAACCGCGGCTTGTTCGGTAAAGGTGCGGAATGGCATCAAAAAGGCAGCCAAGCCTTCTTCAGCTTCGTTGATCCTTATGGCAACAAAGTAGACACTTCTTGCAATCAGCGTTAATGACTGCGTGAATTGTTAGGGGATGGCGGGTTTGCGATGCCTATCTCCGTGAAACCAAAAAGGTCGTCTGAAAATTTCAGACGACCTTTTGCTATGGGTAAATGCGAAACCTGTCGGTATAGTGGATTAACTTTAAATCAGTACGGCGTTGCCTCGCCTTAGCTCAAAGAGACGATTCTCTAAGGTGCTGAAGCACCAAGTGAATCGGTTCCGTACTATCTGTACTGTCTGCGGCTTCGTCGCCTTGTCCTGATTTAAAGTTAATCCACTATATGTTCCAACAGGTTTGCCGGCGGATTATTGGCTACGTTTGATAATCAGCTTGTCTTCGGTGACTTCGGCATTGAGCGCGGTTGCCATTTCTTTGACGACATTGTCCAAATCGCTTTCTTTGATATTGGGGTCGTATTGAGAAGCCAGTTTGAGCACTTCTCTGATGAAGTTTTTATCGACCTCCGCGTTGACGTTGTATTTCAGCTTACTGAGGAGGTCTTGTTGAAGCTGCTCGTCGTTTTTATATTCGATAGGCGGAATGGAGGCGTCTGCATCGGCTTTAACCGCGCTGTTGTTCAAGTAGATTTGATTGCCTTTTGAGTCGAATTTGATGCCGGTTTTTAAAAAGGTTTTTACGGCTTCCATCAGTTCTTTTTGTGTGTCGGGACTGTTCATATCGACGCACTCTTTACCTTGACGGTCGAAGAATTTATTGATGCGGTCGATACCTTCGCCATTGATATCGCGGAGGTTCAAGTTGTAATGGATGCGGTCGAATTTGATGTTGTTGATGCGGAAGTTTTCGACTTCACTTTGTCCTTCCATAGCGTATTTGTTGTCTTTTGCAGACTGTTTGCTTTCTGCTTTGATTTTGTCAACAGCGAAATCAAAGGTTTGGTTGCCCATTTTGAATGCGGCGGAGTCTAGGGTGAAGAGGGATGTGCCGTTGCGCCATGCAGTGGTGTCGCCTTTTTCCATATCAGCCTGATATTTAACGTTTTTCAAACTAAATTGGTATCCCGGGCTATCAGGTTTGTCAGGGTGTGAGGCAGTCATGCCGGGCCATTCGAAATTGAAATTATCGAGATGGTACTGATGGTCGGATTTGTGGCCTTTGACAGCCAAAGTCGCCGCTTCCCATTTGATTTCATCAGTATCGATGGTTCGTGAACCTGAAGGTACGGTCAGTTTGCTGTCTAATTCGCCGCCCCAAGAAAGCGCGGTATTGCCGTCCAACTGGAATATTTCTTTATTGTCTTCTCCAATCAAATAGACTTTGCTTTGGATGGTGTAACCGTTCAAACCACGGGTGATGATGTCTTCGCCGCGAATTGAGAATTTTGTATCCTGATGGCATAAGTCGGGCGTGATGTCGCCTCTCCATGAAACTTTGCCCGAAGTGAGTCCCATGTCGAATTTATCCAAAGTAATTTTCATGCGCTTGTCGGCATCGGGATTGTTTTGGAGGTAGTATTCTTGTTTCAATTTGTTGTCGGCATAAATGCCTCCGCCAACGGTTGCTCCTCCCAATGCGGCGATGCCGACTAATGTCGCAATGATGCTTTTTTTCATGTCTTGTCCTTAAGCAGGTGGTAAAAATGTAATGGATGGATTGGAATGGGGTCGATTCAAATCGGCTGGCGGCAGATAGGGCCGTTTTCCTGTTGGACTCAAACTGCGACGCTGCCGGGTTACGCCTTGGCGGAAATTGGATCAACTGACGGTATAGTGGATTAACTTTAAACCAGTACGGCGTTGCCTCGCCTTGCCGTACTATCTGTACTGTCTGCAGCTTCGTCGCCTTGTCCTGATTTAAATTTAATCCACTATAATTGCCTATGCCGATTTTAAAAATGCCAATATTGTAATATAAAAAGGTCGTCTGAAAACTTTCAGACGACCT
>KV797069.1:17725-24600 GCA_001809325.1 Neisseria sp. HMSC077D05
AGGTCGTCTGAAAACTTTCAGACGACCTTTTTTCAACCATTCAAGCGATTAGCAACATCTTCCGCCGTTTGCACCGCAGCGGCGTTTGCGGCAGTAGTCTTGAAATTGCAGCTCGGTCATGATGGGGGCGTTGGGATTATGTTTGCGTTGTTGAGCAACGTAGTTTTCATAATCGGGCACGCCTGCCATGAGGTTGGCGGTAAGTTTGGCGGTTTTCCACCAAGCGGCGAGTTTACGCTTCACTTTGTGCCTCCGGTTGTTTGCCGTCGCGGTACACCGCCGGAATTTCTTTAGCGGTCGGCCAGCCAACTTTGCGTGCTTTCATGGCGGTACGTACGCCGTAGATGGCAACGATGACGACGACGGAGAGGAACAATGCGGTCAAGCCGGCATTGATTTTGTCGTTGAAGATAATCTGCGACATTTCGCCGATGTCTTTAGCGGGTGCGAGGACTTCGTTTTTAGCCAATGCATCGCTGTATTTGCCGGCATGGGCGAGGAAGCTGACGCGCGGGTCGCTGTGGAACAGTTTTTGCAGACCGGCGTAGCAGGTTACAAACAGTACGCCGACGGCAGGAACGAGTGCCACCCAGACATAACGGTCGCGTTTCATCTTAATCAACACAACGGCACACATAATCAAGGCTACGCCTGCCAGCATTTGGTTGGCGATGCCGAACAAAGGCCAGAGCGAGTTGATGCCGCCCAGCGGGTCGGTTACGCCGGTGTAGAGGAAGTAGCCCCACAATGCCACGGCGAAGAAGGTCGCAATCAGGTTGGCAGGGATGGAGTCGGTGTTGCCGAAAGGTTTGTAGAAAATACTGCCCAAGTCTTGAATCATGAAGCGTGCGACGCGCGTACCGGCATCGACGGCGGTCAGGATGAACAAGGCTTCAAACAACAGGGCAAAGTGATACCAGAATGCCATCATGGCTTCGCCCGGAATCAGGCGGCTCATGATGTGTGCCATACCGACTGCGAGGGTTGGCGCACCGCCCGCACGGGAAAGGATGGTGTTTTCGCCCACTTCCTTAGCGGTGTGCAACAGGGTTGCGGCATCAACGGGGAATTGCAGCTTGGTGGTAATCACTTCAGCGGCGGTATTGGCATCTGTACCAATCAGGGCTGCGGGGCTGTTCATGGCGAAGTACACGCCGGGATCAAGCGATGACGCGGCAGCCAAGGCCATAATCGCCACGAAGCTTTCCATAATCATACCGCCGTAACCGATCATGCGGACGTGGGTTTCGTTTTCCAGCATTTTCGGCGTAGTACCGGAAGAAATCAGCGCGTGGAAGCCTGAAACCGCACCACAGGCGATGGTAATGAAGAGGAACGGGAACAATGCGCCTGAGAATACAGGACCGGAACCGTCGATGAAGTGGGTCACGGCAGGCATTTGCAGCGCAGGGCTGACGATGAGGATGCCGATGGCGAGGGCGACAATCGTACCGATTTTCAGGAAGGTAGAGAGATAGTCGCGTGGAGTCAGCAGCAGCCATACCGGCAATACCGAAGCCACGAAACCGTAAATCATAATCGCCCAAGTGAGCTGGATGCCGTCAAGGTCAAACCAATGACCGATGGAGCTGTGCGCCACATTGTCGCCGTAAATGACCGCCAGCATCAGCAGGATAAAGCCGACGATGGAAATTTCGCCGATTTTGCCCGGACGGATATAGCGGGTGTAAATGCCCATAAACAGCGCAATCGGCATGGTGGCGGCAATCGTAAACGTACCCCAAGGGCTGTGAACCAGTGCTTTCACCACAATCAGCGCCAACACCGCCATGATGATGACCATAATCATCAAAATACCGATGGAGGCAATCACGCCCGGGACAGTGCCGAGTTCTTGTTTTACGATATCGCCCAAAGACTTACCGTCGCGGCGCATGGAGACGAACAAGACCATCATGTCTTGTACCGCGCCAGCAAACACTACGCCGAAGATAATCCACAGCGTACCCGGCAGATAACCCATTTGCGCAGCCAGCACGGGACCGACCAACGGACCTGCGCCCGCAATCGCGGCAAAGTGGTGTCCGAATAATACGCCTTTATGTGTCGGCACATAGTCCAAACCGTCATTGTGCCGCTCGGCGGGCGTGAGGCGGTTCGGATCAAGCTGCATCACATATTTGGCGATGTAGAGACTGTAAAAACGGTAAGCGATGCAGTACACCGATACGGCGGCGGTGACCATCCATACCGCGCTGACCTGCTCGCCCCGACTGATGGCCAAAGTGGTAAAGGACGCTACGCCGACCAAAACCACAATGCCCCAAATAAGGAACGTTTTGAGCGATTTCATTGTTTAATCCTTAAAATACAAGAGTGAGAATGTTCGGGTTCTTATTGTTGCGGGGGGACAAACTGCATCCCGAAGCATTTATGGAAGAAAAAAATGAAGCGATGATGGTGCGGGAACCCTGGCTTGAGATAATTAATAAACAAGGGAACCAAAACCCTAGAATGTTAACTATTATCAAGCCTAGCGTAAGGTTAACACAATCCGATAACGTGCGGGCTAGATTTAACTCAAGCAATCGTCATTCATTACGATATAGTGGATTAACTTTAAACCAGTACGGCGTTGCCTCGCCTTGCCGTACTATCTGTACTGTCTGCAGCTTCGTCGCCTTGTCCTGATTTAAATTTAATCCACTATAATACCGCTTATTTTTTGACAAATTCTTTACACAATATCCTGACAAAGAGAAAGGTCGTCTGAAAACCGATTTTTGGGTTTTCAGACGACCTTTTTGCATGGGGGAGCGAAAGCGGTGAAAGAGTTGCTTCCGGTTTACGGTTGGGTACGCCGTTTTCTGTCGGCGTGTTCCTTGAGGGTGGCACACATGCCGGCAGTGTTGCCGCCGTTCATGAGCATGACCGGTTCGCCGTTGAGGGCATAGCCGCCGCTGCCGTCATCGGAGATGACTGTTTTGTTGTCATCCAGTTTTAGGCTGTCTGGCGTTTTTTGCCAACGGCCGTTTTTGACCTCGTTTTGCACAGTCATGCAATAGCTGCCATTTGCCAGGATACCGACAAGCTGCGAATCCATGGTCATGTAAACGCCGGGAGGCGGGGTTTTGGCAAAGGCCTGTGTCGACAACATCAGAGCGGCGGCGGTCAGAAGTCGGAGTGCGATTTTCATTAAAAACCTTTTATGCTCAATCAATTAAATTATACGTTGCCGCGTTTCGGGTCGTTCGGGCGCAGTTGGGCGGCGAGTTTGTCGAGGATGCCGTTGACGAATTTGTGTCCGTCGGTGCCGCCGAAGGTTTTGGTCACTTCGATGGCTTCGTTGATGATGACGGGGTAGGGGGTTTCGGGCATCGCGCTCAATTCGTGGCATGCCATCAGCAGGACGGCGCGTTCGATGGGGCTGAGGTCTTTTTCGTCGCGGTCGAGCAGGGGGCGGATTTGTTGGATGTACTCGGCGGCGTGGGTGTGCGTGCCGAAGAAAAGTTTGTTGAACAGCTCTTCGTCCGCTTTGGCGAAGTCGGGCTGGTCTTGGATGTTTTTAGCGATTTCGGGGGCGGCGGTGTTGTTGATGCCGGCTTGGTAGAGGGCTTGTACGGCTAACTCGCGGGCGCGACGGCGTGGGGTTTTCATGGGGATTCCTTCGTTGGCGGCACGGTAGGTGCGGTAATGAATGTTTCAGACGACCTCTGTCGGATGACGGGTCGTCTGAAAACGGTTTGTCCGGCAGACGGGGCGAAACCGGAATGCGGCAAAGCTATGGGTTTCGCGTTCGGGCTTATTCTTCTTCGTCGTCAAACTGCTCTTCAATCAGATGGTTGACGAGGTTGGCGCACTCGACGGCGACTTTGGCGGCGTCTGCGGCTTTTTCTTCAATGCGCGCGACGGCTTGCTCGTCGTTTTCGGTGGTCAGGATGGCGTTGGCGATGGGGATGTTGTAGTCGAGTCCGACACGGGTTACGCCTGAACCGGATTCGTTGGAAACGAGTTCGAAGTGGTAGGTTTCGCCGCGGATGACGACGCCGATGGCGATCAGCGCGTCGTATTGCTCGGAAGCCGCCATGTTTTGCAGGACGAGCGGTACTTCGAGCGCGCCGGGTACGGTGGCGATGGTGATGTTGTTGTCGGCTACGCCCAATTCTTGCAGGGTGCGGCAGCAGACTTTGAGCATTTCGCTGCCGATTTCGTTGGTAAAGCGGGCTTGTACGATGCCGATGCGCAGGTGTGCGCCGTCGAGGTTCGGGGCGATGATGTTCATGGTGTTTCCTTGTATTTTGAGCGGTAAACGGGTTTTCAGACGACGTGTGGCTTTTCTGAAAACGATATCGGGGATTTATTCCTGCGGCTGCCAGTCGGCAACGGCTTGAAACTCGCCGTCTTCGCCGATTTCCCATGCGCTGCCTTCGGGTTGGGTTATCAGCGCGGCGATGGCGGGATTGGACTGGGTGATTTCGGAAAGGCTGACGACGCTGAAATTGTCGGGATCGTCGGTGTATTCGTCGGTTTCGTCGCCGCTGAAGAAGCGCCAGCCGCTGTCGTTTTCGAAAACGGGGGCTTCGCGGTAGAGGAAGCCGACGGGTTCGCCTTGTTTGGCTACCGTATTGGTCACGATGCAGCGGTCGAGGGCGGCTGAGAGGGCTTGGGCAAATTTATTCATTGCGGTGTGTGCATGCCGTAAAAATTGTGCGGATTTTATCATGATTAGGGCTGGCTCTGCACAGTGTATCTTTATAGTGGATTAACTTTAAATCAGGACAAGGCGACGAAGCCACAGACAGTACAGATAGTACGGCAAGGCGAGGCAACGCCGTACTGGTTTAAAGTTAATCCACTATATATTTGCCGCTTATGGTTTGATGGTACAATGCTGGTCGTCTGAAACGGGCTGAGCTGTGTTTCAGACGACTGTTGCAGCCCTAAAGTGTTTCCGTATTTGCATGAAGTGCCGAAACGCATTCGGGTTGGTTTGGGAGGCTGGATTTTTGCCGCCTCCCGCCCGATACGCCGAAGCAAGAAGAAAGACAAACGTCCTCATGAAAACAGATGTGTTAAAACAGCAGGCGCATGCCGCCATTCAGAATAAACTGGGTTACCGTTTCAAAGATACCGCGCTTTTGCAGCAGGCGCTGACCCACCGCAGCTACCATGCGAAAAACAACGAGCGTTTCGAGTTTGTCGGCGATTCGATTTTGAACTACACCGTCGCCAAAATGTTGTTTGACGCGTTCCCCAAGCTGACCGAAGGCGAGTTGTCGCGTTTGCGCGCAAGCTTGGTCAATGAAGGCGTGTTGGCGGAAATTGCTTTGGAAATGAATGTCGGCGACGGGCTTTATTTGGGTGCGGGCGAGTTGAAAAGCGGCGGATTCAGACGACCCTCCATCCTTGCCGATGCTATGGAAGCGATGTTTGCCGCCGTTAGCTTTGATGCGGATTTCGCCGAGGCGGAGAAAGTGGTGCGGCACTTGTTTGCCGAACGCGTCAAACGCGCCGATTTCAAAACGCAGGGAAAAGACAACAAAACCGCCCTGCAAGAAGCCCTCCAAGCCCGCCGCCTTGCCCTGCCCAAATACCGCATTGAAGAACAAATCGGTCATGCCAATGACAGTATGTTCCTGATTTCATGCGATTTGGGCGAACTCGGCTTCATCTGCAAAGCACAAGGCAGCAGCCGCAAGGTTGCCGAGCAGCAAGCTGCCAAAGAAGCGCTGCAATGGCTCGAGCAACACCATCCTTTGAAAAAAGCAAAAAAATAGCCGATTTATTTTTCAGACGACCTAGGGTCTGACGACATTCAATAGTTTCCGTGTCTTTTTATCCCCAAAGCGGCATCTTCCGCGTTGAATTTTCCGCTTTGTAAACAAAAATCTACTTGGAAAATTAAAGGTCGTCTGAAACTTCAAATAGAAAGCCATCATGGACATCGAAACCTTCCTGCAAAACGAATCCAACCATCCTGCCGACTACCGCTGCGGCTTCGTCGCCATCGTCGGCCGCCCCAACGTCGGCAAATCCACGCTGATGAATCACCTCATCGGGCAAAAAATCAGCATTACCAGTAAAAAAGCCCAAACCACGCGCAACCGCGTTACCGGCATTTACACCGACGATACCGCACAATTCGTTTTCGTCGATACGCCCGGCTTCCAAACCAAACACCGCAACGCCCTGAACGACCGCCTCAATCAAAACGTCACCGAAGCATTGAGCGGCGTCGATGCCGTCGTTTTCGTCGTCGAAGCCATGCGCTTTACCGATGCCGACCGCATCGTGATGAAACAACTGCCGACAAACACGCCCGTCATCCTCGTTATCAACAAAATCGACAAAAACAAAGCGGGCAGCAGCGGTTTGCAGGAATTTATCGACCAAATCAGCGCAGAATTCAAATTTGTAGGGCATGAAACCGTCAGCGCCAAACACGGATTGGGCATCGCCAACCTGCTCGCGCGCCTCAGACCTTACCTGCCCCAAAGCGTGCCGATGTATCCGGAAGAAATGGTGACCGACCGTTCCAGCCGTTTCCTCGCCACCGAAATCGTGCGCGAAAAACTGTTCCGCTACCTCGGCGAAGAGCTGCCCTACGCCATGAATGTGGAAATCGAACAATTCGAAGAAGAGGAAAACGGACTCTACCGAATCTACATCGCCGTATTGGTCGATAAAGACAGCCAAAAAGCCATCCTGATCGGCAAAGGCGGGGAAAAACTGAAAAAAATCTCCACCGAAGCCCGCCTCGATATGGAAAAACTGTTTGATACCAAAGTGTTTTTAAAAGTTTGGGTCAAAGTCAAATCAGGCTGGGCGGACGATGTGCGCTTCCTGAGGGAATTGGGTTTGTAGGTCGTCTGAAAATACAGTCAGAGACCTTTGCAAAATTCCCCAAAATCCCC
>KV797070.1:0-283 GCA_001809325.1 Neisseria sp. HMSC077D05
ACTTGAAATCCGAATCCAAGGTCGTCTGAAAACAGGGATGAACGAGTTTCTCTAAAAAACCGAATCTCAAGGTTTTCAGACGACCTCGTTTTTATTCGCAACCTGCTCCCTCTCCCGTCCGGCGGGAGAGGGTTGGGGAGAGGGTAGCTCTTAGGGTTACACAAATTCGATTTTACCCGAGGCCAGAGAACCACCCCCATCCTAGCCTTCCCCCGTCAGACGGGGGAAGGAACAGATTGCCGTTGCAGCCACCCGTAGCGTGGGCTTTGCCCACGAGATGAAA
>KV797070.1:383-14690 GCA_001809325.1 Neisseria sp. HMSC077D05
GCGTGGGCTTTGCCCACGAGATGAAAGCAAATGAGATTATTGTCTGACATGGTTAGACAGCAGGTTTCGCGGGCAAAGCCCACGCTACCAACTTGGTTTGCCCCAACCTGCTTGAATTAAACAAAAAGGTCGTCTGAAAACCTCAAAATTCAGTTTTTAGACGACCTTTCGCTCAGTTCAAAGCAGAAAATCCATCCCAACACCGTCAGGCATTATTCATAAACTTTTAACAGCTCTACTTCAAACACCAACGTTGCGTTAGGCGGAATCACACCGCCGGCGCCGCGTGCGCCGTAGCCCATTTCGGCGGGAATGGTCAGCTTGCGTTTGCCGCCTTCTTTCATGCCGCCGAAACCTTCGTCCCAGCCTTGAATGACCTGACCCACGCCCAGCGTAATCGTCAGCGGCTGACGGCGGTCGAGGCTGGAGTCGAATTTGGTGCCGTCTTCCAGCCAACCGGTGTAATGCACGGTAATTTCTTTACCCTTCACGGCCTCTTTGCCGTGGCCTTCCTGCAAATCTTCAATAATCAAACCGCTCATGTTTTATCCTTTCATAGCGTTTTCAATCAGTTAACAATATCGACTCTTCGATATTCCGCGCTGAAGGGTATCATAGCTGCCGTTTCCGATAAAGCAAAAGGTCGTCTGAAAACGAGTGGATACGTTTCAGACGACCTTTCAACTTATCGTCAACCGCTTCGCAATCAATTTGAGCCGTTTTGCAACGAGCGGGCATAGGTGTCGTTGTAGCCGATGTCGGTGATTTCGCGCACGCCTGTGGCAGGTGCGGTGAATTTCACGCGGTCATCATCCTTACGCATATCGTGCGCGTCGTGATATTCGACTTGAGTTAAGCCCGGAATGGGGCCGGAGTCGTTGGCATGGTTCCATTCAGGAATGCGGCTGTCGGCGAAAGATGCGGCGGCGGCAACGGCGATGAGGGAGGCGAAGAGTGCTTTTTTCATGATACTTTCCTTATGATGTTGAATATAAACGATGAACTGCATAGGCGTTCAAGCGATGGAAAGCATTTTATTGATTTCGTTTGGATTAATAAATATCCATTTTGTTGAAAGAATATTTATCAATAAGAAACAATATGCCATAACCCGTTTTCAGACGACCTTTGGTAAAACTTATCCACAATGGTGCAGCGGCGTAGCCCATTCCTGTTTCACGGTTTTACTTTTTTCGTAACGTCGCCATGCTTTTTCGTGGAAATAGAAAACGACGGTGTTGGCAAGCGGCTCGACCAGCGCGACTGCGCTTGAGATGCCGATGCTGCCGGTCAAAATATAGGCAACGCCGAACGCGGTGGCGAAATGTAAAATGGCAAAGGTCATGGTTTTAATCATGATGGTTTCCTGATATGGTGATGTCTGTATGATTCGGATAATAACCATTCTCAACTACGCCGTATCTTTTGAATATTTTATTCAAAATTAGTTTATTTAAATCATTATTTTATTTTTGATAGGTGAAATATGAATCCACTGTGCATTGCCGTTCTCGACCGCGACACGCTTGCCGACCGTCCGTTTGACTTTGATTTTCCGCATACTTTAAGCAGCTATGGTTCGACTGAGGCGCATCAGACCGCCGAGCGCATACAGGGCGCGGACATCATCATTACCAACAAAGTCGTGATTTCCGCCGAACACATCGCCGCCAACCCGCAGCTCAAACTGATTGCGCTAGCCGCGACGGGCGTCAACAATGTTGACCTTGCTGCCGCCAAGCAAGCGGGCGTGAGCGTGTGCAACATCCGCGCTTACGGCAATGAATCCGTGGCGGAACACGCGTTTATGATGATGATTACCCTGATGCGCAACCTGCCTGCCTATCAGCGAGACGTTGCAGCAGGCTTGTGGGAAAACTCGCCGTTTTTCTGCCACCTCGGCGCACCGATGCGCGATTTAAACGGTAAAACACTGGCGATTTTCGGTCGCGGCAATATTGGTAAAACGCTGGCAACTTATGCGCAGGCTTTCAAAATGAATGTCGTGTTCGCCGAACATAAACACGCCGAAACCGTCCGCGACGGCTATGTTTCCTTTGACGAAGCCATCCGCTCCGCCGACGCGCTGTCGCTGCATTGCCCGCTCACGCCGCAAACGGAAAATATGATAGGCGAAGCCGAATTGCAGCAAATGAAACCCGGCGCCATCCTCATCAACTGCGGGCGCGGCGGCTTGGTTGATGAAGCCGCTTTGGTTGCGGCGTTGAAATACGGCCAAATCGGCGGGGCAGGTTTTGACGTGTTAACACAAGAGCCGCCGCGCGACGGCAACCCTCTGCTGAAAGCTCGACTGCCCAACCTCATTGTCACGCCACACATTGCATGGGCAAGCCAAGAGGCCGCCAACCGTCTGTTTGACATCCTTGTGGACAACATCAACCGCTTCGTCGCAGGCAATCCGCAGAATCTGGTTTGATGCCGATAACCCTAGTCCTGTTGATAATTTTGTGAACAATTTAAAAGGTCGTCTGAAAGTTTTCAGGCGACCTTTTTGTATGTTGATAGTTTTCAATGAATTAGGTTTGGTTTGATTGAATTGGGATGAAGTTCAAATTGTGGATAAGTTGTGAGCAATCCGTGGATTTTATCAAAAACCGATGCTTTCAAACGGCAAAGGTCGTCTGAAACCTGAATCTTGGTTTTCAGACGACCTTTCGCGTATGGATAAGGTTTAATCTTATTTGCCGATGCAGAAGCGCGAGAAAATCACGCCCAGCAAATCGTCGGCGGTGAATTCGCCGGTGATTTCGCTGCACGCGTTTTGGGCGAGGCGCAGATGTTCGGCGAAAAGCTCGATTTGGTTGTTGTCGCAGAGGGCGGCGTTTTCCAGCTCAGCTTCGGCTTCGTGCAGGGCGTTGAGGTGGCGACTGCGGGCGAGGAACAGGCTTTCGCTTTCGCCCTGCCAGCCGACTTCCTGCAACAGCGCGTGTTTGAGCAAGTCGAGACCTGCGCCGGTTTTGGCGGACAGGCTGATGACGGTGTCCGCGCCGGTTTGCGCGAGGCCGTCTGAACGGACGGCGACGGGTTCGCCGGTCAGGTCGGCTTTGTTGTGGATTTCGATTTTTTTCAAACCTTCGGGCAGGCTGTTCAAAATGGCTTGGGTTTTGGCGTTCACGCCTTCGCGCGGGTCAATCAGAATCAGGGCGACATCGGCTTCGGAGACGGCTTTGCGGCTGCGCTCGATGCCGATTTGTTCGACCACGTCGTCGGTTTCGCGCAGGCCGGCGGTGTCGATGATGTGGACGGGCACGCCGTCGAGGGTGATTTGTTCGCGCACGGTGTCGCGGGTGGTGCCGGCGATGTCGGTTACGATGGCGATGTCGTCGCCCGCCAAGGCGTTGAGCAGGCTGGATTTACCGACGTTGGGCGCGCCGACGAGGACGACGTTCATGCCTTCGCGCAAAATCGCGCCTTGTTCCGCGCTGGCGAGGACGGTTTTCAGACGACCTTGCAGAGCTTGGAGCTTGCCGCGCGCGTCGGCGGCTTCGAGAAAATCGATATCTTCTTCGGGGAAGTCCAGCGTGGCTTCAACCAGCATCCGCAGGGTAATAAGGTCGTCCACCAGCTCGTGTATGTGTTGGGAAAACGCGCCTTTGAGCGAACGCAACGCCATGCGTGCGGCGGATTTGCTGGAGGCGTCGATGAGGTCGGCGACGCTTTCGGCTTGGGCAAGGTCGAGTTTGTTGTTGAGGAAGGCGCGTTTGGTAAATTCGCCCGGCTCCGCCATGCGCGCACCCAGTTCGAGACAGCGCGAGAGCAGCATGTCCATTACGACGGGGCCACCGTGTCCCTGCAATTCAATCACATCTTCGCCGGTGAAGCTGGCGGGGGCGGAGAAGTAGAGCAGGATGCCGTTGTCTATCGGCTGTCCGTCGCCGCCGAGAAAGTCGGTGTAAAGCGCGGTGCGCGGTTTGGGCGTTTTGCCGCCGCTGAGGGTTTGCGCCAAAGGCAGCAGGTTTTTGCCGGAAAGACGGATCACGCCGACGCCGCCGCGTCCGGGTGCGGTGGCGATGGCGGCGATGGTGGGTTGGGATGCGGACATGGCTGGCTCGTATCGGAAATTTAATGGACGGTATTATATAGTGATTTCACAATGATAAAGGTCGTCTGAAAACCTTGATTTTGGTTTTCAGACGACCTTTTTGTCTTTTTCTTCAATGAGCCGGAAGGATTAACGTTTTTTCTTGGCGTTTTTCTTTTCGGCGGCGGCAAGGCGCATGGCGACGAATTCGACCATCAGCTCTTTTTTCGTCCAGAAGAAGTTTTTCATTTTTTCCAGAGAATAGATTTTGCGAACCATCATGGGCAGGCCGGCATGGATGATGGCGGCGACTTCGCCGTTGCGGGTTTCGTCCGCCATGGCGGTTTTGAGGTCGGTCTGGTTGGCGGCGAGGTAGTCGCCGAGTTGTTTTTGAACGCTGGTGCTGATTTCAAATTGCTTAATCATGTTTTCTTTCCGTTTTGTGTTTGTTCCGCGAGGTATGGCGGCTATTAGTTTTAATTACATGCGCATTTTAACAAAGTTTAATCTTATTGCATATCGACTGTGCGAAATTATGACGTAATTTACAATTTTTCGGGCGTAAAACAGACAGTCGTTGATATAAAGAAAACAGCCGCTGCGGTTTGGCGGGTAAAATACGCGTTTTCGAGCGTGAGGTCGTCTGAAAATGTATTTGTGGTTTAAGCTCTTGCATGTGTTTTTTGTGATTTCGTGGTTTGCCGGTCTGTTTTACCTGCCGCGTATTTTTGTGAATCTGGCGCAGGTCGAAGCGGCGGAGCAGCCGGTGGAATATGAGCGGCTCTCGGCGATGTCGCGGCGGCTGTATAAGTTTATGTCGCCGTTGGGATTCGGGACGCTGGTGTGCGGCATTTTGATTCCGTTTGTTACGGGTTGGTGGGGGCAAGGCTGGCTGCATGTAAAGCTTTTGATGGGCCTGCTGCTTTTGGCTTATCAATTTTATTGCGGCGCGCTGCTGCGCGGCTTTGAGGAAAAACGCAATACGCATTCGCACAAGTGGTACAGGGTGTTTAACGAAGTGCCCGTATTGATGATGGTTGTTGCTTTGTATATGGTGGTGTTCAAGCCGTTTTGATGTGTTTGTAAAACCTGTTTTCAGACGACCTTCTTTTATATTGGAATCAAACAGATGACTATTGAAATCGAACGCCGTTTCCTGTTGAAAAACGATGATTGGAAGCGCGAAGCCTCTGCGCCGCAGGTGTTGCAGCAGGGCTATTTGAGCGTGGAAAAAGAGCGCACCATCCGCGTGCGCATTATTGACGACAAGGCTTGGCTGACTTTGAAAGGCTATATTTCGGATGTCAGCCGCAGCGAGTTTGAATACGAAATTCCTTTGGCGCACGCGCAGCAGATGATGGAGACGATGTGTCCGTTTAAGATGGAAAAACACCGTTATCGGGTGGAGTTTAAAGGTTTTGTGTTTGAAATCGACGAGTATTTCGGCGACAACGAGCCTTTGGTGGTGGCGGAACTTGAGCTGCCTGCGGAAGATACGCCCTTTGAAAAACCGGACTGGCTGGGCGCGGAGATTACGTCGGAAGGAAAATTTACCAATGCGTATTTGAGCAAACATCCTTATTCGACTTGGTAGGCGGGTTGGGGAACAACGGCACGCCGCTGATACTGGTCGCGGATTGTAGCGTGGGCTTTGCCCGCGGAAAATGGCTTGGACGATTGTCCGGTTCGGGATTTGATCGGCAGATTCGCGGGCGAAGCCCACGCTACGGTTGGCTTAATTTAATTCGCTATATCGGCTGTTTGAGAATCACAAAGGTCGTCTGAAAACCGGTTTTCAGACGACCTTTGTGATTTTATTGATTCATCGCATCGCTGGCGGACGGTTTGACGGCAAACCGCCTGTTTTCGTTTATCGGATGCGGGTGTAATGGACGAATGCGTAACCTGTGCCGTTGGCAGAAGTGTGGGTTTCGCGGGCTGCTTCGCGCCATTCTGACGGCGAAAATTCAGGGAAAAACGCATCGCCTTGTACGCTCAATGCCACTTCGGTAATCCGTAAATCGCTGGCGAGCGGCAGGGCTTGGGCATAGATTTGTGCGCCGCCCATGATGGTGATTTCTTCCACAGCCGCACATAATGCCAACGCTTCTTCAAGGCTGCCGACGGTTTCCGCGCCTTCCGCTGTATAACCTGCCTGACGGCTGATGACGATATTGCGGCGTCCGGGCAGCGGCTTGCGGGGTAGGGATTCCCAAGTTTTCCGCCCCATCACGACGGGTTTGTTGAGGGTATAGGATTTGAAAAATGCGAAGTCCTCGGGCAAGTGCCAAGGCATGGTGTTGTTGATGCCTATGCAACGGTCGGGTGCGCAGGCGGCAATAAGGGTGATTTTCTGCATGGGATAGTCTTTTGATTGATAAGTAGATGTATTGTAAACGATATGTAAACGCCGGTGTTCAAAACGAGGCGTAAAAACCATATGGCAATGAATGATGACTATTATTTTAGAATATAGTGTTTAGTTTCAAAATAATGTTCAAAACTATTAATATATAGACAAAAATTTACATACCGTTTATCATTAAAATAGACCGCTTAGATGGTCCTTTATTTATTTGAGATTTTGCATTGTTTGATGCACAAGGGAGCAGTGTATGACAGGCTCTTATGCCTTATATCGTTGCGCGGTATTGTCCACGTCGAGTGGCTCTTTGTCGGGCATACTTGATCGGGACAGCCCGATTCAGATTCTGCATCTGAATGTATTTATGGAACAACAAGAGTTCGCTGACGGACTGGAAATCAGCAATGAAGAATATTGCAATTGGCGCCGCGAGCATTTGGACAGCGATGTTTCTACAACACCGCCGTCGTCTGAAGATTTATTGAGGACTTTTCAATATTTGGTCGGTCAAGGTTATCACGAAGCCATTGTGACGACGTTGAGCCACAAATTAAGTGATTCTGCCGATATGGTGCGTCAAGTTGCCGAACAGGTTCCGCAATTAAAAGTCCATGTCGTCGATACAGGGACATGCTGTATGCCTGAAGGCTTTTTTGCTTTGGAAGCAGACCGCCTGTTGCGCGAAGGAAAAAATCCGACTGAAATCGTTGCCTATCTGGAAAAATTAAAAGAACGTTGCAACATCATTTTCGGACTGTCCACAATCAAATCCCTTGTCGGCAGCGGCACGATGGCAAGATTGGGCGCTTCGTTGTGCGACTGGTTGGGGCTGCGCGCCGTATTGCGCTTTTCGCAAGATCAGTTGTGCCGGGTCGAATCCACTTCCGATGACGAAAAAATGTTTGATGCCATCATCGACCAAGTGTTGAAACTGATGCAAGGCAAAAACAGGGAACAATTTATCCTCGGCGGTCTTTATACGGGTGAACGCGACCGGTATCAAATATTTGCAGAACGCTTCTTCAAGCGGACAGGTATCCGTTTGGATGACGGCGTCCCCGTATCGCCGGTGGTGGCGGTGCACGTCGGCATCTGCGGCGTCGGCGTCGGCATGGTCGAAAAACTCGAAGCGGCGGCATAAGGAGCAACACCGATCTGCCTGCATTCCTGATGTTTATTAAGCGGCAATTCAACATTGTGTAAATTAAAAAAGGTCGTCTGAAACTCCGATTCAGGTTTCAGACGACCTTTTTTGTCTGAGGTAACGGCTTATTGCTGCTTCGCCGCCCATTCCGCAGGCGTGGCGGCAACGGAAATCGACAGCGCGTGCAATTCGTTACTTGCCAATTGCGCTTTCAGACCGTCTTTGATCAGGCGGTGGCGGGCAAGGCGGGCTTTGCCTTCAAACTCGGAAGAGACAATGACGGCGAAGAAGTGATGTCCGTCACCTTCGACTTCGACGTGTTCGCAAGCGGCGACGCCTTCAATCAGCGATTTGACTTGTTCTGGGGTAAGCATTTGTATTCCTTGTTTCAAAAACATTGCGGCATTATACAGAATAATGCCGTCAAACATCGCCAACTTGCTGAGGATGTATCTGAAACATTATTCATTAATATTAAATCAACATGAGATTTATAGAGGTCGTCTGAAACATTTTCAGACGACCTCTTTGCTTATTTTTGGATGTCGGATACTTAAAAATATCATTTTTTCAGTACGTATGAATCCGGGTAAAAGGGTTTTGGCATATAAATTGCTTTCAAATAAAAAGATAAAGTTTCACTTTAATTGCAAAATAAAGTTAAGAAAATAGAAGATATCAAAGATAAGCGGATATATAAATAGCTAAAAGGTCAATAAATCAGGTTTTAGAGATTGTTATCTGAGGTATAGATAAATTCTGAAATTTGTTTGAAAGTGACAATATGCGTCATATCTGTTGAATAAATTTTGCAATCGAAATATCAGTATCAAATACGATATTTTCATTTTTGGTTATTGGATTAGATGTTTGGAAAGCAGGTTATTACATAAATTCAATAATATATTAAATTTATTTGTTTAACATTTTAAATCAGAGAGTCAACATGAATAAAATCTATCGTGTCGTATGGAACGAAACCACACAGACGTGGAACGCGGTGGCGGAATTCGCCAAAGCGCATGGGAAAACGGCTTCATCAGGCATAGGCGGCATCGTTGCCTCCGTAGGCGTGCGCTTCGCGTTTACCGCCATCATGTCCGGCCTGCTGCTTGCCAGCGGTCAAGTCATGGCCGCAGCAAATAACGGTAAAACCCTTGCCAATGGCAAAGCCGTCACTGCGGCTGCCGAAGGTACCGACTACAACACCTGCTATTTCGATACCACCAGCTACAACGTGGTCTGCGGCGATGATACGACGACTGCGTTAGATTTCATTCCTCAAGACGGCGGACAACCTCCAAAACAAGGTAAATCTGTCTCCATCGGACAAGGAACCCAGACCAGCGGAGAAAGTAACGTCGCTATCGGTCCGAATTCAGCCACTGCCGAAACCGGCTCTATTGCCATTGGTTCTTCCGCCAATGCTGCCAAAAATCAGACTATTGCCATCGGTCAAGGTGCGGCAACGAAAGGTCAGGCTGACATTGCTATCGGTAAAGGTGCGGGTCCCGGCTCCAGTTCTGCAAACGGGCGAAACATCGCTATCGGTGAAAATGCGTTACAAAGCAGCACGAACAGCGATAACGTGATCGCCATCGGTACCAATGCAGGCAGTGGCAGTGACAGTACCCAGTCCATTTACATCGGTAATGGCGCAAACGGTATGGAAACCAAAAACGTCGCTATCGGTAACTTGGCGAAAACCAAAAGCGGCAGTGTCGGTATCGGCGATTCTTCAAATGCGCAAGGCAGATCATCTGTTGCCATCGGCACCAGCGCCACTGTTACTGAAGCGGCAGGTAACGGTATTTCCATCGGTTTCAATTCCAATACTTCGGGTATGAGCGCCGTAGCCATCGGTGGTGCGAGTACCGTTGGCAAGGGTGCGAATGCATCAGGTGCAGCCAGCCTTGCGATTATGGGTACTGCCATCGCCACCGGACAACGGGCTATTGCCGTGGGTGAATCGGCTTTAGGTTCGGGCTCTTACGGCATTGCCATCGGTGGTAAAGCGAATGCGTTAGGTGCTTCCTCCATCGCGATTGGCGGCAGTCAGGCGGCGGATAAAGGGCCGACTGCAACCGGCAATTTCTCAACTGCTATCGGTTATGGTGCAAAAGCAGGCAATTCGGATGCTGTCGCCATCGGTTCGACCGCCAATGCCGCCCTGAAAGATACCACTGCCGTCGGTAAAAACAGCACGGCAAACGGTCTGCGCGCGACAGCCTTCGGTGTGGACAGCAATGCAGGTGCTGAAAACGCCTTGGCTGCCGGTCCGCAAACCACAGCTTCTGCCAAAGGCGCGATTGCTGTCGGTTTTGCCACTCAGGCAACCGGTTTGAGCAGCATCGCAGTCGGTAAAGAAGCCATTGCCACTACAGAGACTTCTACTTCACTTGGTCAAAACAGCCAAGCCACCGCCAACAACGCCGTTGCCATCGGTAACAAAGCCGTAGCGGCAGGTACGGGCAATATCGTAGTGGGTACGAACGCAGGTGTGTACGACGCCGCCGTTTCCGCAGGGCGCACAGTCGGCGCGGACACCGTCTATATCGGCGCGGACAGCGGTCGCAATGCCTATACCAACGAACGCCAAATCTCCATCGGTAAAGGTACGGGCAACAACGCTACTGGCGTGGACAATATTGCCCTCGGCTTGCGTTCCGGCGCATTTGTGTCTGGTGCGAACAACGTCGCCATCGGTAGGGAAGCAGGCATGGGTACGGATGCCCAAAAACTGAGCGTCACTTCCACTGTCGCCATCGGTGAGGCTGCAAAAGGCAGCTTCAGCAACACCGTCGCCATCGGTAAAACGGCCTTGGCAGAAAAAGAATCCGCAGTTGCCGTCGGTATGGTTTCCAAAGCCAGCGGCGACAATTCCGTCGCCATCGGTAAGACTGCCAATGCCAGCGCACACGAAACCGTAGCCATCGGTCACGAGACTGTTGCCGGAGCCGTTTCTTCCGTCGCTGTCGGTCAGCGTGCCAACGCATCGGGTAGTGAGGCGGTCGCATTGGGTATCGATTCCAATGCCTCCGGTCGTTTTGCCGTGGCCATCGGTAACATGGCGAAGGTAACCAACAGCAAGCTCAACGGCATTGCCATCGGCAGCAATGCTGTCGCTTCAGAAGACTATGCAATGGCGATGGGTCTTGACACCCAAGCAACGGGTAACAGCTCGATTGCCTTTGGTAATACGACTAAAGCACTTGCAGCAGAAGCTATTGCTATCGGTCATTCCGCCAATGCTGCGGAAGGCAATACTGTCGCCTTGGGTGTATCTGCGACTTCGGCAAAAGCAGGTGCGGTTACTTTGGGTGCATACACCAAAGCTGATGCTGTCAAAGCACTTGCCTTAGGTTACGAATCCCATGCCGTCAATGAAAACGATGTTGCTTTGGGCGGCGGCAGCTTGACCGAAGCACACCACAGTGGCGATTACACACTGAACGGTAACTACACAGCCGCCGGTACATGGTCTTACGGTACGGTTTCCGTCGGTAAAGTCGATGCAACCACCCCTGCCAACAACTTCACCCGTCAAATTCAAAACGTCTCCGCGGGTGTTATCAGCGCAACCAGCACCGACGCCATCAACGGCAGCCAGCTTTACGCGACCAATTCTTACCTGCTTAACTTGGGTAACAACGTCAAAAACGCCTTGGGCGGCGAAACTGCAATCGACAATGCAGGCAATCTGACCCTGAACAATTTAGGCGGTACAGGCAAAGCCAATGTTCACGACGCTTTGGAAGCGATGAACAACAAAATCGACCAATTAGGCGGCGGCAGCTCCAGCCATTTTTACAGCGTTCAGACGACCTCCAATGCCCGAGGCAATTACAACAATGACGGTGCAACCGGATTGGATGCTCTGGCAGCAGGTGCGGACGCGCAGGCAGCGGGCGATTTTGCCGTAGCCGTCGGTACAGGTGCGCAGGCGGTAATTTCCAACTCTATCGCCATCGGTAAAAACGCCTCCGTCAACGAAGATACCGACTCTGTTGCCGCTGTCAACGGCGCGACCAAAGGTGAAGGTTCCGTCGCCATCGGTGCGAACACCAAAGCCAGCGGCACCAACGCTACCGCCGTCGGTCAAGCATCCAACGCCTACGGTCAAAACTCCTTCGCAGGCGGTCAGTCTTCCAAAGCATTGGGCAAATCCAGCGTAGCGGTCGGTGACGGCGCAATCGCCAACCAAGATTCCTCCACCGCAATCGGCGCATACAGCCAGTCCACGGCGGCAGGTGCGACCGCGTTGGGCTTCAATACCCGCGCAACCGCTTCCGGTACTGTCGCGGCAGGCCGCAACAGCAAAGCCACTTCCAACAATGCTTTGGCATTGGGTAACGAAGCAGACGCGCAAAAAGACGACACCATCGCCATCGGCTACAACGCCCAAGCCACGCAAAACCGTGCCGTAGCCTTCGGTAAAAATGCCAAAGCCACCGCAGGCGACACCTTTGCTTTCGGTGATGCGGCAAAAGCCTCTGTCGGCAATGCCATCGCTTTCGGTAAAAACGCCAATGCCGCCCACAAAGACTCCATCGCATTGGGTGCCAATTCCGCGACTGAAGCAGCCGTTCAGACGACCTCTGCTACCGTTGGCGGCCTGACCTTCGGCAACTTCGCAGGCAACGCCCCTGAGTCCACACTCAGCATCGGCACGGCAGGCAAAGAGCGCACGATTACCAACGTAGCCGCAGGCCGAATCAGCGACAGCAGCACCGACGCAGTAAACGGCAGCCAGCTTTATGCGACTCAAAACGTCATGAACAACATCGGTACGACCGCAGTCGGCGTATTGGGTGGAAACGCAGCCATTGCGAATGACGGCACCATTACGATGGCTAACATCGGCGGTACGGGTGCGTCCACCATCGACGGCGCGATTTCCGCCATCAACAACGCCTCTTACAAGTCGTTCAAGCTGAATACGGCTAAAACCAACGGTACCAACGGTGAAGCCAACAACCACTCGCTGAAAGAAATTACCAACGGTTCGACCATCACGTTGGAAGCGGGTAAAAACATTGTGCTGAACCAAAACGAGTCCACCGTCAGCATCAATACTGCCGATGCGCCTGAGTTTGCCGGCAAAATTACCGCTAAAGACGGGCTGGATATGTCCAACACCAAGATTACCAATCTGGGCAAGGGCGAACAGCCGACCGATGCGGTTAATCTGAGCCAGTTGACCGATGCCATCAATAACGTTCACGTTACCACCCTGACGGCGGTTACCAACGAAGCGCCGTTCGCGTATGTTTCCGCAGATGGCAGAATCCTGAAACGCAACGTAACGGTTGACGGTTCAGGCGCAAAACAGGTTTCCTTTGTTTACGCTGACGATACAAGTACGCCATATAACGGCGCAGTAACCATTGCCGCGCTGAACCCGACCGATCCGCAAACCACCGTTCCGACATCAATCGGCAACGTCGCCGCAGGTAAGGGACAAAATGATGCGGTAAACGTATCCCAGCTGGACAAAGTTGCCCAAGCTCTGGGTACTTCCGTCGACAGCACGACCGGCGAAATTGCTGCGCCGAAATACTCTGTAATTTCCGGCAGCCCGGCGGCTTCAGGCGTAGCTGATTACAACAATGTCGGCGATGCATTGACTGCCTTGAGCAATGCCGTTCGTGCGCCTTTGACTTTTGCAGGTGACAGCGGTACGCCTTCAACCCGCCAATTGGGCAGCACTGTCACCGTTAAAGGCGGCGAAGCCGATGCAACCAAACTGTCCGACAGTAACAACATTGGTGTGGTTTCAGACGACACTACTGGCACACTCAACGTCAAGCTGGCGAAAGAGCTGAAAGGTCTGACCTCGTCTGAATTCATCGACGCAGCAGGCGGCAAAACCACCATTTCTGCAGACGGCGTGACCGTCGGCACGGCGGCAAACCCCGTCAAACTGACGACCGAAGGTCTGTCTAACGGCGGTAAGAAAGCAACCGACATCGCTGCCGGTGTGAACAATACCGACGCCGTCAACGTCAGCCAGCTCACTCCGTTGGCAACCGCATTGGGCGCAACCGTCAATCCGACTACCGGCGCGGTTGAAGTACCGAATCTGGTGGTAACCAAAACCGACGGCACGCAGGCCGCACCTGTCAACACCGTACAAGGCGCGTTGGACAACATCGGTACCGAGCTGCAAAAAGGCCTGACTTTCGGCGGCGACAACGCAGACAAGAATTTCGAGCGCAAACTCGGCAACCAAGTCTTGGTTAAAGGCGGTGCGGATGCGGCGAAACTGTCCGACAACAACATCGGCGTGGTTTCAGACGACGCCAACGGCACGCTCAACGTCAAACTTGCCAAAGATTTGCAAGGTTTGAACAGCGCACAATTTGAAACCGACGGCAACGTGACCACCATCAACGGCGGCAATGTTTCCTTGGCTGACAAAGACGGCAATATTGCCGAAACCACAGCAAACGGCATCACCCTGACCCCGGTGCCAAGCAGCGGCAAAGAAGCCGTCAGCCTGACCAAAGACGGTCTGAACAACGGCGGCAACAAGATTACTAAGGTTGCCGAAGGTACGCTTGCTGCTGACAGTACCGATGCTGTTAATGGAGCGCAACTGTACAAAGTTGATCAGAAAGCCGACACCAATGCCGAAAATATCGCCAAAGGCATCAATATCGGTGGTACGAGCGGCAGCAACAAATACGCATTGGGCGACACTGTCAACATCAAAGGCGACAGTAACATTACCAGCGAAACCGTTGAAGGCGGCGT
>KV797070.1:14790-15779 GCA_001809325.1 Neisseria sp. HMSC077D05
GAAGGCGGCGTACAACTGAAACTTGCCGATACCGTCAAAATCGGACAAGACAGTGGCAAACCTGTCAGCATCGACGGCGTAAACGGTACTGTCAGCGGTCTGAGCAACAAAGCCTTGGGCGGTGCGGACTTCGCTACCAAAGGTCAAGCAGCGACTGAAGAGCAGTTGAACGCTACCCAAGCCAACCTGGCGAAAATCCTCGGCGGTAACGCAGCCAACAACAACGGCAACGTCAACTTCACCGACATTGGCGGTACAGGCAAAGACAACGTCCACGACGCCATTGCCGCAGTGAAAGAAACTGCCGAAAAAGGCTGGAACCTGAACGCCAACGACGAAACCTCGTCTGAAAAAATCGGCGCAGGCGATACCGTAACCTTCAAAGAAGGCAAAAACGTCAAAGTCAGCCGCAATGGTAAACACATCACCGTAGCGACTTCAGACGACGTATCCTTCAACAAAGTAACTGTCGGCGACAGCGTTCTGACCGACAACGGGTTGACTGTGGGCAACGGCAAAGCAGGTAATCCTGTCAGCCTGACCAAAGACGGTTTGGACAACGGCGGCAATAAAATCGCCAACGTCGCCGCAGGCGAGGCAGATACCGACGCAGTGAACGTTGCCCAGTTGAAAGCCAATTCAGGTCGTGTGGAAAGCGGCGACGACAACATCGTCGTTGAAACCGACAAAACAGGCGGTTCTAACGTTTACAAAGTTTCTACCGCTAAAGACCTGAAGGCTGACAGCCTGACCGCGGGCGAGACCGTTGTGAACAACAGCGGCGTAACTGTCGGCGACAAAGTGGCGCTGGGCAAAGACGGTCTGAAAGCAGGCGATGTGAACATCACTGCCGACGGCATCAACGCGGGCAATAAAGCCATCAGCAACGTAGCTAAAGGCGTAAAAGCCACCGACGCCGTCAACGTCGCCCAGTTGAACGAACAACTCGCCGCAACTGAAAAAACCACCACCGTCGTCGCCGGTAAGAA
>KV797071.1 GCA_001809325.1 Neisseria sp. HMSC077D05
ACATCGCCTGCTTTCAGACCGTCTTTGCCCAGCGCCACTTTGTCGCCGACGTTGACGCCGTTGTTGTTCACAACGGTATCGCCTGCTTTGACGCTGTCTACTTTCAGGTCTTTGTTGAGGCCGACCTGGATGCCGTTCGCGCCTGCGGTGGTGGTGATGTTGGCATCGCCTTTAACCGCCACGGTATCGCCCAGTTTGTTGGCAACGGTCGTACCGCTGTCGCCTGCGAAGCTGATGCCTTTGTTGTCTACCGCGTCTTTCGCCGCGACGCCTTTGGCGATGTCGGCTTTGACGGCTTTAGACAGGTCAACCGCGTAGTCGGTCACGTTGTCGGCGTCTTTGTTGCCTTTGGTCACGACGATGTTGTCGGAACCTGCGGAAACGCTCGCGCCGTCTGCGTTCACGGTGTAAACGGTTTGACCGTTCTTACCTTTTTTACTGGTAACGCTGGCGATGTTGGTACCGGCTTCAACTTCGGTCTTGGCGGCGGCAGTCAGACGGTTCAGCTGTCCGACGTTGGCGGCATCGGTGTCTTTCACACCGGCGGCAACATTACTGATGGCTTTGTTGCCGGCATTGATACCGTCGGCGGTGATGTTCACATCGCCTGCTTTCAGACCGTCTTT
>KV797072.1 GCA_001809325.1 Neisseria sp. HMSC077D05
CTGAAGGCGATGTGTTTGAACCTGTTGAAAGCCGCCAATAGGCTAAGTGCGCCCGCTGCCGCCTAAAGGCGGCCCGGATACCTGATTATTGGGTATCCGGGGAGGATTAAGGGGGTATTTGGGTAGAATCAGGAGTGATTGGGGGCGGAAATAGACGAAAACCTGTGTTTTGGATTTCGGCTGTCGGGGGAAAAGGAATTTTGCAAAGGTCTCGGCAGGGCTTTGTTGATGATGCGGTAAATCCGCCATCAGATTTGTTTTTTCAGAATCTTGCGCAGGGTCGCCAATTGGCGGCGACTGACGGGAAGGGGTTTGGGTACGTCCAAAACCTTCGCGCCCCAAATGGCGTTGCTCTCGTCTTCCTCTTCATCCAAGCGGATAAGGCAGTCTAAGGTGTGTCGGAACACGATGGCGTTGCGGTGGATACGGATTACTTTGTCTCCGAGCAGCTCTTCCCATGAAACCAGCGTTTTGGGCAATTCGTAGCGCTGACCGTCGCCGGTAATCAGGAATACGGTTTTGTGTTCCGCCAATAAATAACGCGCCTGCTGCCACGGGATTTCAATCATCAAATCACGGCTGAAGACGGTGAAATGGGTGAAATCGTCTGCTTTCTCGCGGTATTTTTCGCCAACGCGGTCAAGCGCCGCTTGCAGACGGGTCATTCTGATGGGCTTGAGCAGGTAGTCGGCGGCAGCCAATTCAAAGGCACGCAGGGCGTGTTCTTCATAGGCGGTGGTGAAAATAATTTCGGGCTGGCGTTTGGCACCGCGCTTGATGCGCTCGACAAACTCCAAACCATTGATTTCAGGCAGTCCGATATCGGCAAATACGACATCTGCTTCGTGTATGCTCAACCAATCCAATGCCGGCTGGGCATGGTGGAATACATTAAGCAAGACGACATTGCATTCTTCAAGTAAGACCCGTAAACGCTCTGCTGCCAGCACTTCGTCTTCAACAATAATGGCACTTAACATAATCTTTTTTTCTTTGTTATTTTAAATACGAATGTGAACTTTAAATCAATACACAACGTTCCCGCGTGTTTTCGGTATGTTGAAACATTTTTCTCATACGGTTGCCTCTTTCTGCCGTTTTGACAGACAGGCCAAACATTCATCTGAAATGAAAGTGGTCTTGAGGTGTTTAGGAATATACCTTAATTCTGTTAACTTTATCCAAAAAACAAGCGATTACTTACAAAAATTAAAAAATTTAAGTAATACCTCAAGTAATTTGTTGCAAATTTACAAATTTACTCCGTGACTATGTCATTACACGGTATCGTCCGTATCTCCCAATGTAAAACCGCCCACGCCAACAATTCCTCGGGGCGGTCAACCTCGGGCGCGTCGGGAAGATTGAGATAACGCATCACTTGCCGCAAAAGCGCTTCGCGCCGGTTCAAATCCAAAGCGGGAGCAAGCGTTTGTTTGGACCATTTCTGCCCCTGCGAATTCACCAGCAAAGGCAGGTGCGCATAATGTGGCGTGTTTGCGCCAAGACATTGCTGCAAATAAATCTGACGCGGCGTGGACACCAGCAAATCCTGACCGCGCACGATATGCGTGATGCCTTGTTCGGCATCGTCCGCGACTACGGCAAGCTGATACGCCCAAAAACCGTCCGCCCGCAGCAGGACAAAATCGCCGATATCGTGTGCCAGATTTTGGGTGTAATAGCCGACAATCCCATCCTGAAAACCGATTATCCTGTCGGGAACGGCAATCCGCCAAGCAGGCGTTTTCCCATTCGCTTCGGGGCGTTGCGTCGGAACACGGCAACGTCCGTTGTACACAAATCCGTCCGCCCCCGCCGTTGCCGCCGCCTGCCAGTCTTTACGGCTGCAATAACACGGATACACCAGCCCTTCGTTTTTCAGACGACCCAATGCCTCTTGATACAGTCCGTCCCGTCGGCTTTGATAGGCAACTTCGCCGTCCCATTCAAAGCCGAACGCTTCCAATGTGCGCAAAATATGCGCGGCGGCACCTGCCATCTCCCTAGGCGGATCCAAATCTTCCATACGCACCAGCCACTTGCCGCCGTTGGCGCGCGCATCGGCATAAGAAGCCAAAGCGGTCAGCAGCGAGCCTATGTGCAGCAAGCCGGTAGGGCTGGGGGCGAAGCGTCCTATATACATGCAAACTCCGTATGGAACTAAAAATGGGCGATATGTCGGCAAAGCCTGAACTGCAAACTGCGGCGCAGCATCAGGCTTTCATGCCGCGTATTTTATCGTAGGGCTTTTGCGAAAGCTCGAATGTTTTTAAGTGTGGGCACAATCCAAGTTCGACCGCTATGCTCATCCTAACCTTGCCGCTTTTCACAAACCATGAAAACGGTTTAAACAGATAGGTCGTCTGAAAACGCTTGGTCTGACGTTTTCAGACGACCTTTTCACATTCCGCTTACGCCTCCTGCACATCCACATCCACCGACCATCGGATTTTGCTGTCGCGGTTTTGCTGCAACACCTGCACCCACAAATTCACGGCGCGGTGCAAATCCTGTCGGGACGGGGATTCGAGGAAAATTTGCGCGCGTTCGCGTTCGGCGAGGCGCACCATCAGCATGGGGGCGGCGCCGAACTGGGAGACGCTTTCGGGCAAAAGAGGAGCGAGGGTTTCTTTGGCGGCGTTGAGAAATTCCATCGCATCGGCAACGCGCGGCGCGTCGGCGCGAACGGCAGTTTGAAAACCGAAAGGCGGCATGGCGAACATTTGCCGCTCGTTCAATTCGTTTTCGGCAAACACGGCGTAGTCCTGCGCTTTGACGGCAGCAAAGACGGGATGTTCGGGCAGTTGGGTCTGTATCAACACCTTGCCGGGTTTGTCGGCGCGCCCCGCCCTGCCGGACACTTGCATCAGCTCGGCGAACAGCCTTTCCGGCGCGCGAAAGTCCGCGCTGTACAGGCTGCCGTCGGCGTTCAACACGATAACGAGGTTGAGCCGCGCGAAATCATGGCCTTTGGCGAGCATCTGCGTGCCGACCAGAATGTCGATTTCGTTGTCGGCGATACGGCGGTACAAATCCGCCCAATCGTTTTTGTGTGCGGTGCTGTCCCTGTCGACACGGACGACGGCGGCCTTGGGCAGGAAGGCGCGCAGGGTTTCTTCGACACGCTGCGTGCCGTGACCGACAGCGGTCAGGTCTTGGTTGCCGCAGTCGGGGCATTTGAACGGGATGGGTTCGCGGTGGTCGCAGTGGTGGCAGCGCAGTTGGCGGGCGCGTTGGTGCAGCACCATTTTGGCGGAGCAGTTCGGACAGCCGAAGGTATGGCCGCAGTCACCGCAAAACAGCGCGGGCGCGAAGCCGCGCCGGTTGAGGTACACCAGCGACATGCCGCCTGCTTCAAAGTTCTGTTTCAAAAGCTGCAAGGCTTGCGGTGAGAAGCCGTTGTCGAGTTTCAGACGACCTACGTTGAGGATATCCACTTGCGGCAGTTGCGCAGCGGCATGGGCGCGTTCGGTCAGTTGCAGCAGGCGGTATGCGCCGCTTTGCGCCTTGTGCCAGCTCTCCAAGCTGGGCGTGGCGCTGCCCAAGACGACGGGGCAGCCGCTCTGCTTCGCCCGCCACACCGCCAAATCGCGGGCATGGTAGCGCAATTCGTTGTCCTGTTTGAACGAGCTGTCGTGTTCCTCATCGACCACAATCAGCCTGACATCATCCATCGGCGTGAACACCGCCAGCCGCGTGCCAATCACCAGCTTCGCCTGCCCCAACATTGCGCGCAAATAATCCTGCGTACGCCTGCCTGCCGCCATCTGGCTGTGCAACACGGCGGTCGGCACGTCGGCGAAACGGTTTTCCACCCGCTTCAAAAGCTGCGGCGTGAGGTTGATTTCGGGCAACAGAAACAATACCTGCCGCCCCTGCGCCAACACTTTCGCCATCGCATCGAAATACACTTCGGTCTTGCCGCTGCCGGTGATGCCGTACAGCAGAAACGGCTGAAAGCTGCCGAAGGCCGTCTGAATTTCATAGGAAGCCTGTTGCTGGTTGGCGTTGAGCTGAAATTCAGACGACCTTAAAACGGGTTTCGCCGCTTCCGTCGTTTCAATCCAACCCTGTTCCGCCCAATCTTCGATTAACTTCGCCGCCTGCGCGTTCACCTGCTTCAACGCCGTCATCGTCATCCCGCCCGACAACAGCGCGTCCCACAGAGCCGCTTTTTTGTTGAACCGCGCCGGCGGCGGCGTTTGCGCCCTACCCGCTTCGTTCAGCGCGTAAAACAACGGCGGCTGCGGCATTTCCACCGCGCGCGTTTCCTTCAAACCCTGCGGCAGCGCGGCAAACACCGCCTGCCCCGTCGGATAGTGGTAATAACGCGACGTAAACGAGAGCAAATCACGCCAGCTTTCAGGCAGTGGCGGTTCGTCCGAAAAGGTCGTCTGAACGCCAAAAATCCGCGCCGCATCCATATCGGGCGCAATATCCGTTTCCCACACAATCCCGACCACGGTCTTGTTGCGGAAAGGCACAAGCACCCGCGTTCCCTGCGGCAGCGGCTCGGAATGGGAATAAGTCAAAAGGCCGTCTGAAAGCGGCACGTTTACAGCGATGCGGTGGTAGATCATGGCGTGGTCGGAAAAATGGTTTGAGGTCGTCTGAAGAGACGGAAGCTATTTGCACAAATACAAACAGTCTTCATCCAAAGTAAAGCCGTAGCCCTGTCTCCACAAATCGAAATAAGGACGGAGAAAATCGCTGTCAGGCTTGGTGCGGTAAAGCGGGTATTGCAGATAGGCGGACAGGTAATAATCGCAATTTATAGAATAATAGGCTTCGTCTAACACTTGTTCGGGGCTGTTGTAATCTGTATTGCTAATCCGCCATTCACCAAATGCTTCTCTAAACAAGTCCTGAGTATCATTAAACTCTTCCGCAGGCTCGCCAAAACGTATCTGTTTAATCGCTGCCAAGGCTGCAATCAGCTCTTCGTCTTCAACAAAGCGAGCAAATTCGCGCAGACCTTCCAGCAAACGCTCGCCCGTCTGTCTCACTTCTGCCTCATCTTGCGCAGGCGGGCAGAAATAACCGGGAATATAGCCGCTATCGAGAATTTCTTGGTTGTGTTCGGTAGTGCTTTGATACACAGGCATGATGCGCGCCAGCAATTCCTGCCCCTTTTCCAAAGGCTCAAACACCGCAGCCACACCTTCTCCGTCGGGCATGAAACCTTGAAACAAACCATAGAAATAATCTTCCCAGCCATTATATTTATCTGCTGCCCGTGGCTCTTCGCCCAGCAGCTTAAACAGATATTCAGCGTATTCTTGTTGGTTCATCTTTTCTCTCAAAGTGTCGATAAAATCTTTCAGTTGCCCGCAGCAAATCTTTCAGACGACCTCAAACCGGCCCGAAGTCCGCTTAGCCATATGTTTACGGCGATGCGGTGGTAGATCATACAGGCAGGCAAATCATTTTTTTGCGTATTTTAACAGCCGAAAGCTATTTTCAGACGATAAATTGAGCCTCAATACAATGCAGGCATGACAGAGGTTTGATACAATGGAGTTTTCTTGACACACGCCTATACTTAAAAATGAAAACCAAATTAATCAAAATCTTAGCCCCCATCGCTCTGATCTCGCTGACTGCGTGCGGGCAAACACCCGTTTCACAAGCAAATGCTGCGCCCTCTTCTGCCGCCGCCAAGCCCGCTGCCCCCGTGCAAGGCAAAGTCGGCGAAGCCTTGAAAGCCCGCCTCGAAAAAATTTACGAATCCCAAGGCCTGAAAGTCATCAGCGTCAGCGAAACCCCTATTCAAGGCATTTATGAAGTCGTTGTCAGCGGTAAACAAATCATTTACACCGATGCCAAAGGCGACTATATGTTCGTCGGCGACCTCATCGACGTCAACACGCGCAAAAGCCTGACCGACGAACGCGCCGCTGATTTGAACAAAATCGACTTCGCCTCCCTGCCTTTGGACAAAGCCATCAAAGAAGTGCGCGGCAACGGCAAGCTGAAAGTCGCCGTATTCTCCGATCCCGACTGCCCATACTGCAAACGCTTGGAACACGAGTTTGAAAAAATGACCGACATCACGATTTACAACTTCATGATGCCGATTCCGAGCCTGCACCCCGATGCCGCGCGTAAAGCCGAAATCCTATGGTGCCAGCCCAACCCGACCCAGGCCTGGACCGACTGGATGCGCAAAGGCCAATTCCCGAGCGGCAAAGCCAATTGCGAAAATCCCGTTGCCGAAACCACTTCTTTGGGCGAACAATTCGGCTTCAACGGCACACCTACCCTCGTTTTCCCGAACGGTCGCAGCCAAAGCGGATACAGCCCCATGCCGCACCTCAAAAAAATCATCGAAGACAATCAGAAATAAGATTGGCTTCAAGATACGGCAAAGGTCGTCTGAAAACCGATATACAAGGTTTTCAGACGACCTTTTTCATACCGCCGAAGCAGGCAGGCAAACTGTGTTAAAATCCCAAGCTCTTGAATAAACGGACCAAATATCCCGTCTGCAAATCTGTCCATCCGATGCAAACCGATTTTCTGAGTACATCCCAAGCAAGTCGGCGCAGCCGCTTGATACGTTTCACCCTATCCGGCGGCAGATTTCAGATGACCTTTAAGACAGCATTATGAAAAAACACCTATACCGCATCACACTCCTCACCATCGCCGCAGCCGTCCTCTCCGCCTGCCCGAGCAAACGCATCAAAAACCTTCCCGAAGTCGACACCACCACCGTCAAAGGCCCTGACCGCCCGACCGGTACGCCCGACCCCGCCGGCACCACCGTCAGCGGCGGCGGCGCGACCTACACCGTCGTGTCCCACCAAGAACTGCCGCACTGGAGCACCCAACACTTCGTCAAAAGCCTCCAATCCTTCCGCTTAGGCTGCGAGAAACTCAAAAACCGCGCAGGCTGGCAAGATGTCTGCGCCCAAGCCATGCAGACGCCCCTCCACCATTTCCAAGCCAAGCATTTCTTCGAACGTTATTTCACCCCTTGGCAGGTCAGCAACAACGGCAACCCCGCCGGCACCATCACCGGCTACTATGAACCCGTCCTGCTCGGCGATGACAAAGCCACAAGCAAAGCCCGCTTCCCCATCTACGGCATCCCCAACGACTTCGTTTCCGTCCCACTGTCCGCCAATTTGAGAGGCAGCAAAGCCACCGTCCGCATCCGCCAAACCGGTGCCAACAGCGGCGTCATCGACAACAGCGGCACACACACCGCCGACCTGTCCCAATTCCCCATTACCGCCCGCAGCACCGCCCTCAAAGGCAGATTTGAAGGCAGCCGCTTCGTTCCTTATTACACCCGCAATCAAATCAACGGCGGCGCGCTCAACGGCAAAGCCCCCATCCTCGGCTACGCAGAAGACCCCGTCGAACTCTTCTTCATGCACATCCAAGGTTCAGGTCGTCTGAAAACCCCGTCCGGCAAATACATCCGCG
Source organism: Neisseria sp. HMSC077D05 (assembly GCA_001809325.1). GTDB lineage: Bacteria > Pseudomonadota > Gammaproteobacteria > Burkholderiales > Neisseriaceae > Neisseria. Next base: position 7,438 of record KV797072.1, read on the forward strand.
TCGGATTCGCCGACAAAAACGAACACCCCTACGTCTCCATCGGACGCTACATGGCGGACAAAGGCTACCTCCCCCTCGCACAAACCAGCATGCAGGGCATCAAAGCCTACATGAAGCAAAACCCCGGCCGCCTCGCCGAAGTCTTGGGACAAAACCCCAGTTACGTCTTCTTCCGCGAACTGACCGGCAGCAGCGAAGCCGGACCGGTCGGCGCATTGGGCACCCCACTCTTGGGTGAATACGCAGGCGCCATCGACCGCCACTACATCACCTTAGGCGCGCCGTTGTTTGTCGCCACCGCCCATCCGACCACCAAAAAAGCACTCAACCGCCTCATCATGGCGCAAGACACAGGCAGCGCCATCAAAGGCGCCGTGCGCGTGGACTACTTCTGGGGCTACGGCGACGAAGCAGGCGAAGTTGCCGGCAAAATGAAAACCACAGGCTACGTCTGGCAACTCCTGCCCAACGGCATGAAACCCAGCTATCAGCCTTAAAATCGGCTAAAAAGTCAAAAGGTCGTCTGAAAACCAGTTTTCAGACGACCTTTTTCATTTCCAAACCATCCATACCCGCTCTTATAGTGGATTAAATTTAAATCAGGACAAGGCGACGAAGCCACAGACAGTACAGATAGTACGGCAAGGCGAGGCAACGCCGTACGGGTTTAAAGTTAATCCACTATAACAACCATTCACACGACATCTTTACCACTCATCATCACCCATTTGTCCTTTTGGGCTTTTTGATTTATGTTCAGACTTTCATCTAGCAGTATTTTAAAAAATAGACGCCAACCCAAAGATAAGCAAAAAATGAAAAAATTATTGGCAGTTGCCTTATTGTCTTTGCGCCTACCTTTAATACAGATTTAAATCACAAAAGACGGACAATAACCATGCCTAAAAATTGGATAAATAAAATAATTTCATTCGCCACCATCATCTTCTTATCGGGAGGATGTATTCCCCTGTTAAAAGAGACGTCAAAAGACAACCTACCCGACACGGTGTCCATTACCCTGCCGGAATCCAGCAAACATTTTGTTAACAGATTCCCCGAAAATTATGCAGGACCTTCTGACGACTCAGAGTTTTTTAATGTCAATCAATATGAAATAGACTTTAATCAGAAAAAAACCGTTGTTTTTGAACACGGCAAACATACTTTTAAAATACCTCATGTAAGCAGTATTACCGCATATGAAAATCGAAGTCATAACCCTTTCTTAGGCATTGATGAATTTGACATGTTTTCTAACCTCGGCAAAAGCAGCAACGTCAGTGATGAAGAAGCAAGACAGAATTTCTACAATCTGATCAGGCAGATGCATCAAGCCGGTTGGACAGATTTGATTTCCCGTAGCGCACCAAGGATTAAGCACGACCGTAAAAATGCCTCTGCTTTTTTTGAATTAGAAGATGGTAGGATTAAAGCAAAACCGATAACCGGCATTCCCACCGCTATTGAACTAACCCCTGAGGAATGGAAGAAACTGCCCAACTTAGCTCAGATAGGGACTCTATATGCGGAGGGTGTGCTTGTGGAGTTTATGCTTGGTAAGGATGGCTCGGAGCAGTATCGTGACCAATACGGCAACGGTCAGTATGCTCTGCAAATTACCGTAAAAGCATATTGGGATTTCCTCCGGTTACATGTACAAGAAGAATTTGGCAAACCGGGCTACCGCGAAGCCTTGGATAAAGAGCTCCGCTTAAGATCAAAGGAAAGGAAAAAAATGGAAGACAAAGCCCGCGCAGAAGGCTTTGAGATCGACGAAAGCTATCAAGACCCGCCTATTCCTCCTTTAATAGCGCTCCCGCGCGACGGTTCCCGCTGATTGATATGGGACGAACAAGCATAGCATAGGTTGAAATCCAATATCTTGAGGTATCTGGCAGACCCATCCGTTGTGTTTCAGAACGCCAAAGACAAACTCTTTTCCTGCTGCACTACGACCACATCTACCCTTGCGCCGTCCGCAGAAATAGCTTTCGTCCAACTCGATAGAACCCTCAAAAACTTCATCAGCAGCCAAGGCTAGATAATGGCTGATGACCATGCGGATATTGCGGTAGAACAGGACTGCCGAATTGGGATGGATACCCAAAATATCGGCGGCAGAACGGGCGGTAACTTCGAGCACAAAAAACGGAGTATTTATTCCGCGCTTTTTCTTTAATTTTCAGAGTGTTATCTTTATATTTTGAGGATAACATATCTGCTAATCTAGTACAGCCCCGAAAAGAAAGAGAGATAATCCTCATTGGTCTGTAACGGGTAGCTGACATTTCTAAGAGATATATTATGAAAATTAAACAAATCACATTATCTTGTTGTTTTTTATTTTTTATTGCTTGCACTCAGTCCGAACATGATGAGCAAAAGAACCGAGCGAAGGAGAAACGTACTGATGCAGTTTTAGAAAACAGACAACAGAAGCCTGATACTAAGCTATTAACTTCAATCAATAAAGTAACAAAAAGTGAGGTTCGTATGAATAGCCAAGAAATTGCTTTTGAAAAAGAAAACTTCTTTTATATGTTGAATATAGCAATAGGGGTCATGAATGATCAAATATTAGATGAGGAAGATATTAAAAAATGGGAAAAAGAAGGTATTGGGATTGAGGAGGATATTCAAAAAAATGGCTTTAAAAGATACATCCTTACAAAATCAAAAGTAACCCTAATGATACCTCAAAATTTCCAAAAAGACCCATTTTTAACTTTATATTTTGATACTACATATAATTTGTCTAATTTTATATCTGAGAAAGACTTCGAAAGACAAAAAATCATAAAATTACAAAAGATAGAAACAAAATATAGAATTTATAACTCAAATTACAGCAATAAACCAACCTTACATACATCGTTTAAATATTCTTCTATTATCCATTCCAATGTAATCATGGAATTTGAAGTTTTTGATGAACATATTAGAAAAATGCAACTAAATTATCCTAAAGGTTTCTCGATCGTTTACATTTATAAAGACATCTATCACAATGGAGACAATCCAATTGGTAGTAAACTATATCCTTCATAAATTAAATAGTAAATCTAGGTTGTTTTAAAACTCAATATTGATTAATATCATCTAAATTTATATCTTGTTTTACATGTCCCTTTGGTTATTTGGGGTCCATCGTAAAAATGGCATGTACCTGATTTCAAAACCTTTCTTGAAATAAAGACAGCAGTCATAGGTTGAGTTGAAAACCCAACTTTGAAAGAGGTCGTCTGAAAAACTTTCAAACGACCTCTTTCATTCATCATCCTTGTTATTATCAGAACTTTGAAACCATCCATGCAACTTTTCTTACCGTTTGTCATTAATTATTTGTCTTACTCGCTTTTTTGATTTATGTTCAAGCTTTCATCATAAATCCTCCAGATCGCCATGACTGCTCGCCAATCCTACCACCTCACCTTCGCCCGTTT
>KV797073.1 GCA_001809325.1 Neisseria sp. HMSC077D05
CTGTCCTATTTTGATTTTAATTGACTATATTACATAGGGAAATACCATATGCGATTTCGGACGCATTGATCATTGCCGAAACGAATTTCCCCCAAAGCATTAACACCTAAACAAGCCATCCCGAATCAAACCATTCGGACACTCCAAAAGGAACGACATCATGAAATGGACAGACACCCAACGCATTGCCGAGGAACTCTACGACCTGCACGGCGACAACATCGACCCGAAAACCGTTCGCTTCACCCAACTGCGCGACCTGATTATGGCGCTGCCCGACTTCGACGACGATCCCGCACGCTGCGGCGAACGTATCCTCGAAGCCGTACAACAGGCATGGATTGAAGAGGCCGAGTGAGGCAACATCATTTGTAAGCTAAAAACCAAGACGTCGTCTGAAAATTTTTCAGACGACGTTTGAATGGGGTGATAGCCAACTCAAGCGCGAAACATCTTATTGCTTTTGCGTTACCAACAAAAATACAAGCCATTGAAATCCATTTAATTTCAAAATATTCCCACACATCAGAATATGTATTTTCTCCCCAACCTATCCTCATACCAATAGAGACAAGCATAATGGCAGCCACATTAAAATAATTCATAAACTTTCTGAAAATTTTGAATTTGACTCATATACAAGGCAAATTTATCATACAAGCCTGAAAACGTTTAAAAAAGACAACCGAGGTACACAGCCAATGAGTTACGCAAAAGAAATCAATGCGTTAAACAACAGCCTTTCCGATTTGAAAGGCGACATCAACGTTTCGTTCGAATTTTTCCCGCCGAAAAACGAACAAATGGAAACCATGCTGTGGGACTCCATCCATCGCCTACAAACCCTGCATCCCAAATTCGTCTCCGTAACCTACGGCGCAAACTCCGGCGAACGCGACCGTACGCACAGCATCGTCAAACGCATCCAACAGGAAACCGGCTTGGAAGCCGCGCCGCACCTGACCGGCATCGACGCCTCTCCCGACGAATTGCGCCAAATCGCCAAAGACTATTGGGACAGCGGCATCCGCCGTATTGTCGCCCTGCGCGGCGACGAGCCGCCCGGTTATGAGAAAAAACCGTTTTACGCCGAAGACCTGGTCAAACTCCTGCGCTCCGTCGCCGACTTTGACATCTCCGTAGCGGCATACCCCGAAGTGCATCCCGAAGCGAAATCCGCACAAGCCGACCTGATCAATCTGAAGCGCAAAATCGATGCGGGTGCAAACCACGTCATCACCCAATTCTTCTTTGACGTAGAACGCTACCTGCGCTTCCGCGACCGCTGCGTGATGTTGGGCATCGATGTCGAAATCGTTCCCGGCATCCTGCCTGTTACCAACTTCAAGCAACTCGGCAAAATGGCGCAAGTAACCAACGTCAAAATCCCAAAATGGCTGTCGCAAATGTATGAAGGCTTGGACAACGACCAAGCAACGCGCAATCTGGTGGCGGCAAGTATCGCCATCGACATGGTCAAAGTCCTGTCCCGCGAAGGCGTGAAAGATTTCCACTTCTACACACTCAACCGCAGCGAGCTGACTTACGCCATCTGCCATATTTTAGGCGTGCGTCCTTAAAGCCGTATAAAACGGTTTCAGACGACCCCAAAGGTCGTCTGAAAAACAAAACGCCGCCCCATCCGCCCTATTCTGATTTACAATACCGACCGATTCGGATTGAACCGGTCCTTACAAAATCCAACTGGAGAGTTCAACATGACAACATTACATTTCTCAGGCTTCCCGCGTGTCGGCGCCTTCCGTGAATTGAAATTCGCCCAAGAAAAATACTGGCGCAAAGAAATCAGCGAACAAGAGCTGCTCGACGTCGCCAAAGACCTGCGCGAAAAAAACTGGAAACACCAAGCCGCCGCCAACGCCGATTTCGTTGCCGTAGGCGATTTCACTTTCTACGACCACATCCTCGACCTGCAAGTCGCTACCGGCGCGATTCCCGCCCGTTTCGGCTTCGACAGCCAAAACCTGTCTTTGGAACAATTCTTCCAACTGGCGCGCGGCAACAAAGACCAATTCGCCATCGAGATGACCAAATGGTTCGACACCAACTATCACTATCTGGTGCCTGAATTCCATGCCGATACCGAATTCAAAGCAAACGCCAAACATTACGTTCAACAACTGAAAGAAGCCCAAGCCCTCGGTCTGAAAGCCAAACCGACCATCGTCGGCCCGCTGACCTTCCTGTGGGTCGGTAAAGAAAAAGGCGCAGTCGAATTCAACCGCCTGAGCCTGTTGCAAAAACTGCTGCCCGTTTACGTTGAAATCCTGAATGCTTTGGTTGAAGCCGGTGCCGAATGGATTCAAATCGACGAGCCAGCTTTGGCTGTTGACCTGCCTAAAGAATGGGTGGAAGCCTACAAAGACGTTTACGCCACTTTGAGCAAAGTAAACGCCAAAATCCTGTTGAGCACTTACTTCGGTTCTGTTGCCGAACACGCCGCATTGTTGAAAGCCCTGCCCGTTGACGGCCTGCACATCGACTTGGTACGCGCTCCCGAGCAACTGGACGCGTTCGCCGACTACAACAAAGTCCTGTCTGCCGGCGTTATCGACGGCCGCAACATCTGGCGCGCCAACCTGAACAAAGTTTTGGAAACTGTCGAGCCTCTGAAAGTCAAGCTGGGTGACCGTTTGTGGATTTCCAGCTCTTGCTCGCTGTTGCACACCCCATTTGACTTGTCAGTTGAAGAAAAACTGAAAGCCAACAAACCCGACCTCTACTCTTGGTTGGCATTTACCCTGCAAAAAACCCAAGAATTGCGCGTTCTGAAAGCCGCATTGAACGAAGGCCGTGATTCCGTTGCCGATGAACTTGCCGCCAGCCAAGCTGCTGCCGATTCACGCGCCAACAGCAGCGAAATCCACCGCGCAGACGTTGCCAAACGCCTGGCCGACCTGCCTGCCAACGCAGACCAACGTAAATCACCGTTTGCCGACCGCATCAAAGCGCAACAAGCATGGTTGAACCTGCCTCTGTTGCCGACGACCAACATCGGTTCTTTCCCTCAAACCACCGAAATCCGCCAAGCACGCGCAGCCTTCAAAAAAGGCGAACTGTCTGCCGCCGATTACGAAGCCGCGATGAAAAAAGAAATCGCCTTGGTGGTTGAAGAGCAAGAAAAACTGGACTTGGACGTACTGGTACACGGCGAAGCCGAGCGTAACGACATGGTCGAATACTTCGGCGAACTGCTGAGCGGTTTCGCATTCACCCAATACGGCTGGGTACAAAGCTACGGTTCACGCTGCGTGAAACCACCAATTATCTTCGGTGACGTAAGCCGTCCTGAAGCCATGACTGTCGCTTGGTCTACTTACGCACAAAGCCTGACCAAACGCCCGATGAAAGGCATGTTGACCGGCCCCGTAACCATCCTGCAATGGTCTTTCGTCCGCAACGACATTCCACGCTCTACCGTGTGCAAACAAATCGCACTGGCTCTGAACGACGAAGTATTGGATCTGGAAAAAGCAGGCATCAAAGTCATCCAAATCGACGAACCTGCCATCCGTGAAGGCCTGCCTTTGAAACGCGCCGATTGGGATGCCTACCTGAACTGGGCCGGCGAATCCTTCCGCCTGTCCTCCAGCGGTTGCGAAGACAGCACACAAATCCACACCCATATGTGCTACTCCGAGTTCAACGACATCCTGCCCGCCATCGCAGCTATGGACGCCGACGTCATCACCATCGAGACTTCACGTTCCGACATGGAACTCTTGACCGCGTTCGGCGAATTCAAATACCCGAACGACATCGGCCCAGGCGTTTACGACATCCACAGCCCACGTGTACCGACAGAAGCCGAAGTGGAACACCTGTTGCGCAAAGCCATCGAAGTCGTACCGGTTGAACGCCTGTGGGTGAACCCGGACTGCGGTCTGAAAACACGCGGTTGGAAAGAAACTCTGGAACAACTCCAAGTGATGATGAACGTTACCCACAAACTGCGTGCCGAATTGGCCAAATAAGTTTGAACTAGCGTAGTCAAAAGGTCGTCTGAAAATTTTCAGACGACCTTTTTGTCAAATTAATATTTCATTTTTCCATCAAACTGAGCCTCCGTAGCTTATACCCCCTATTGTCTTCCACAATAATCTTTTATGACTAATGGGCAAAATAATTTATTTAGGGTATAATTACACGAAACTAAATTAAAACAGCGGCTAACTGTATCTACTCACAAACAGCAAAATCCGCATATATCAAACAACACATTACTGCAACAAACAATAAGGATGCACACTATGGGAATCATCAGTCTTATCTTCATCGCCGTAATACTGACCGTTTTACTGCTCAACTTCAAACAAAAATTAGACCGCTGCAAAAAAGATTATCAAGAATCTTTTGTCGCACTCCGTATCGCCCTAGCGTGCCGCCATCAAGCAGTCAGACATGTTTTGGATGCTTCAAAAATTTACCTTGGACGTGAAGACGACAATGTCGACAGCAATTTATTGTCCTCATGTGGCGATGCCGAAGCCGTATTGACCCAAGCATCCAAATCATTTTCACCGGAATCTCTTTCTCGCTTGTGCAACGCGGAAGCAAGCTTGAACAATTCACTCCGCGCCCTGCAAGAAGTTTTAGAAAAAAGCCTGAAACAACGTCCCGATCAAGGTCTGAAAAGTCAGCTTGAAATGCTGGATGCCGCCGAAACCGATGTTGTATCTGCGCGACGCGCCTACAATCGATCTGCAGAACGCTACAACCGCATGTTGAGAAAAACCATGAGCGGACTGGTTGCCAAAGTATTAGGTTATCACGCAAAAGCCAGCCTGATTAAATTTGAGGACAACAGCGTTCCGCAAATGAGCAAACACTTGATGGTTTGATAAGCGTGGCGCAAATAGATCAGGATGTGACGTTGTAATCTGGTCGCAATCTGAATGTCACAAGCCATAGAAATAGCACGGAATTCATCCATTCTGTGCTTTACTATTTTCAAAAATCATTGCCTTTGGACCAAGTTACAATAACAAAGTATAGTGGATTAAATTTAAATCAGGACAAGGCGACGAAGCCACAGACAGTACAGATAGTACGGCAAGGCGAGGCAACGCCGTACTGGTTTAAAGTTAATCCACTATAAAGTAGCAGGAAGTAAACCAACTCCACTACAACCATGATTCAAAATAAACAAAAGGTCGTCTGAACTTTAAAAGTTTTCAGACGACCTTTTTGTTTATCAAATCCCATAAGTTTCAAATGAATGCGAGATCGTTCATTTTTAACCTGTTGGTTTTTCAATATCTCCTATCCTCAAATGGAAAAACTACCCCAATCCTTTTCTTGAGAAAACAGGAAAATATTAATCAAATTATTGCTTTTTCAAACCCTTGGCTTTAACGGTGGCAATTGTACCGTCGATACCTTTTTGCTTAATCAACTCATTGAATTGATTGCGGTACACCGTTACCAAGCTTGTGCCATCCAAACGGAAATTGTAGATTTTATAAGCAGAACCTACCCGATAAAGCTGATACGCCACTTCGTATTTCTTACCGCTTTTCGTTTGAATCTCCGAGAACACATCAAACTTATTGCCGTTTTCAGTCATTTTAGGCAGCAATTTAACCTTCGCATCTGCAGCACCCACCAAAGCGGAATGGGAATACATCGAAACCACCATCTCTTTGAATGCCTGAATAAAATCTGTTTTCTGCTGTGTCGAAAAATTACGCCAAGGCGCGCCGACTGCTAAAGCGGAAATGCGTTCATAATCCAAATAACGATCGGCATACTGCTGTATTTGTTTGACACGCTGCGGCTCGCTCAAGGAAGTATTGCGCGCAATTTTCAAAACAGTATCGATATTTTGCTGCATCTGCTCTTGCGCCGGATGCGCAGCGGCAACATACGGAGCGGCAAGCACCATAGGTGCAGCCAGTATAAAAGCGGATAAATAGGATGCCATATACGTACCTATTTCTAAATGTTTTAAAGGTTAATTGTAAAACTTTATATTTTAGAAATATTTAACGTAATGTAAAACCAAGAAAGGCAGATAAAGAAGTCAGAAATGCGTTACATCCGGCTCAATTCCCTTTGCAGGGCTTGGATGTTTTGCTGGCGGTCGAGTACCGCACTTTGCAGACTGGTGATTTCCTGTTGGTTGACATGACCGCCTTTGGCTACGCGGGCTTGCGCCAAAGATTTTTGCGCTTCGCCCAACGCTTTACGTTCGTTGCTCAATTCTGTTTCCAAAATCGAACGACGGCTAGTGCTGCCGGAGGATTTGGGCGCAGGCGTTGCTGCGACTTCAGGAGCCGGACGGATGGGCGCAGGTGCAGGGGTTGCCTTAGCGGTATTTTTAGGGGCAGGTTTTGCGTTGCCGGCTCGTTTCGACGGAGCTTCGGCAGCAGATTCCGACATTTCAAAAGCAGGAGCGTCGTAGCGCGAGCTGCTGTATTTACCGATGGTCGGTAAATCCGCCGAATGGCAGTTTCCGGATGGACGCGATGTATAGACAACTTCGCCGTTGACTGTACAGGTATAGATCTTGGGGGAGGCTTGTGCGCCGGATACGGCGGCAAACATCAGCAATGAAGCTACCAATGCGTGAAGTGATTGTTTCATGGTAAGGTCGTAATGTGAAATAAGTAATTGTTCGATAGATATTGCATTCAGCTGTAATAGTATAACAATACCAGCATATTCTCTCAAATAGGACGGCTGACTTTTTTAATTTCAAATCAAACCGCCTTATTTGTTAGAGCGAAAATTGCCTCACTCGTTTTCAGACGACGTTTTTGCGGCTTTATCCGATTTTTTGGCGCGTGATTTGGCGTTTTTACTCTTTGCCTCTTGCTCTTGCGCTTTTTGCCGAGATTTTTCTTTTGAACGCGCCTTCTTGGGTTTAGCTGCCTTTTCTTCGCTATCGCTGCTTAATTTGTTGATTTTCAAACGATATGCACCGCCTTGGTGGCTGCTGATTTTGGGCAGGTCTGCGCCTGTGCAGTTTCCCGAAGGTTCGGATGTGTAGGTTTTGCTGTTGCCTGAATGGCAACTGAAGACGGCTGCTGCAGTGTGGAGGGATAAGCCCAAAATGAGGGAGGATGCGACGATAAGTGCCCCTTGCTTGATTCGTGAACGCATGTGTTTTCCGTAGTTTGAGTTTTCAGACGACCTTTTTTTGTTTTTATGCAGTCCGGCAATCTTAAATCACTATGCCAAACTGTATTTTTATAGTGGATTAACTTTAAACCAGTACGGCGTTGCCTCGCCTTGCCGTACTATCTGCGGCTTCGTCGCCTTGTCATGATTTAAATTTAATCCACTATAACAGCTTCTGAAGGCAGATACGGAAACTCGGGCAACGGGATATTTATATTTGTGTAAATTCTGCGTCGATTTCCGTCAGGATTTGCTCCAGCTCTTCTTGCCACAAAAGCCAGTTTTCTTCTATTTGTGTTAATTTTACTTTAATTTCTGTTAATTGTGTGAGCGTTTGTTGTAATTTTGTTTTATTTTCGTCCGAATAGGCTTCTTCTTGTGCCAAAAATGCTTCACATGCCGTTTGAATTTCAGAAAGCTGCGCTATTTCTTTTTCGGCTTTGTCGATTTTCTGTTGTATCGGCTTGCCGCGTCGGGCTTTTTCTTGACGGATTTGCGCTTCGATACGCTTGGTGTCCTTGCGGTTTTGGCTTTGTGCGGAAGCAGCAGGTGCGGCTGTGGCGTTTTCCTGCGCTAACCGCCATTGGCGATAATCGTTTAAGTCGCCATCAAAGTTTTTCAGACGACCTTTGTCAATCAGGAGGAAGCTGTCGGTAGTCGCTTCGAGCAGGCTGCGGTCATGCGACACGACGATTAATGCGCCTTGAAAACTTTGCAACGCGAGCGTCAAGGCGTGGCGCATATCCAAATCCAAATGGTTGGTCGGTTCGTCAAGCAGCAGCAGATTTGGCTTTTGCCAGATAATCATCGCGAGGGCGAGGCGGGCTTTTTCTCCGCCGGAAAAGGGTTCGGTTTTTTGTAATGCCATGTCGCCGACAAAGTTGAAGCCGCCGAGGAAATTTCGGATTTCTTGTTCGCGCACTTCGGGAGAAAGCTGCTGAATGTGCCAAACAGGGCTTTGGTCGGCGCGGATGGTATCGAGTTGGTGTTGGGCAAAATAACCGATATTGAGTTTTTCGGAACGGACGATGCTGCCGGAAAGCAAATCAATTTTTCCTGCCAAGGCTTTGATAAATGTAGATTTACCGCTGCCGTTGACACCCAATAGCCCATAACGTGCGCCGCTTTCCAGCGACAAGGTAATGTCGTGCAGGACGGTTTTGCCTTCGTAACCCAAATCAGCGTGTTCCAGCTTCAGTAAAGGATTGGGCAGATGGTCGGGATTGTAAAACTCAAAGGAAAACTCGCTGTCCAGATGCGCGGGAGCGATGCGTTCGAGCTTCGCCAATGCTTTCATGCGGCTTTGCGCTTGAACAGCTTTGGTGGCTTTGGCTTTGAAGCGGTCGATAAACGATTGCAGATGTTTGATTTGCGCCTGCTGTTTGACATAGGCGGCTTGTTGCTGCGCCAGACGTTGTGCGCGTTCGGTTTGGTAAAAATCGTAATTGCCGCCGTATTGCGTGAGCTTTTGCTGCGACAATTCAATAGTTTGAGTGGTGGCCGCATTGAGAAAATCGCGGTCGTGGGAAATGATGATTTGCGTGCAGGGTAAAGAGGCAAGATGGTTTTCCAGCCACAAAACGGTTTCCAAATCCAAGTGGTTGGTCGGTTCGTCAAGCAAGAGCAAATCGGCACGGCAAATTAAGGCTTGCGCAAGGTTCAGACGCATACGCCAGCCGCCGGAAGAGGATTTGACGGGGCGGCTGTGTTCTTCTTGCGAAAAACCCAGCCCGCTCAACAATTTAGCTGCACGGGCCGGCGCAGTATACGCGTCGATTTCTTCTAATTTGGCATGATATTCCGCCTGTTTCATGCCGTCATTTTGCGCTTCCGCCTGCGCCAAGGTCGTCTGAAAAGCCTGCAACTCGGCATCGCCCTGCAAAACGTAGTCCAACGCGGAGATGTCCAAGTCCGGCGTTTCTTGGGAAACGGAAGCCATCCGCCAATTTTTCGGAATCGAGATATCGCCGCTATCCTGAGTGATTTCACCCTTGATTAAGGCAAACAGGCTGGATTTGCCCGTCCCGTTTTTACCGATCAAACCGACGCGCTGACCGGGATTGACGGTGGCGTTGGCTTTGTCGAGCAGGACTTTCAAACCGCGTTGCAGGGTGAGGTTCTTGATTTCAATCATGATGGTAAAGGACGGGTGGAAAAATGGGAAAGGCGGTATTTTATAGCGAAAACAGCATTATAGTGGATTAAATTTAAATCAGGACAAGGCGCGACGAAGCCGCAGACAGTACAGATAGTACGGCACCGATTCACTTGGTGCTTCAGCACCTTAGAGAATCGTTCTCTTTGAGCCAAGGCGAGGTAACGCCGTCTGGTTTAAAGTTAATCCACTATATGTGGCCGTCCGTTAATGCCCTAGCGTTTCAACGTAAATCCATAATGAAAAAAGGTCGTCTGAAAACGGCGAATAGTGTTAACGAAACTCACTATGCTTGTTTTCAGACGACCTTTGATGTAATGAAACGGCTTAATGTCGATAATCTGCCGAATCTTTACGGATTTGCCGCAGGAATTTCTGCGTCCGTTCGTGTTTGGGGTTTTCGAACAATTCTTTCGGACTGCCCTGCTCTACGATGACTCCGCCGTCCATGACAACGACGGTAGTCGCCACCTCAAGCGCGAACTTGATTTCGTGGGTAACCACGACCATCGTCCAACCTTCTTGCGCTAATTCCTTCATGGCGTTCAACACGTCTTGCACCAATTCAGGATCGAGCGCGGAAGTGGGTTCGTCAAACAACATCAGCTCGGGCTGAATCGCCAATGCGCGGGCGATGCCGACACGCTGTTGCTGACCGCCGGAAAGTTGGTAGGGATAAAGGTTAACCTTGTCGCCCAAGCCGACTTTTTCCAGCAATTTCAAAGCTTCTTCGCGCGCTTGGGCGGCAGGCTTACCCTGTACGGCAACCGGACCTTCCATTACGTTTTCCAAAGCGGTTTTATGCGGAAAGAGATTGTATTGTTGGAACACCATGCCGGATTTGCGGCGCAGTGCCAAGATGTCGTGCTTCGATGGTTTTTTAGAAAAATCGATTTTAAGCGGTCGCCCGTTGTCGAACTCGATTTGTCCGTCTTCGGGCATTTCCAGCGCGTTTAAGCAGCGCAGAAACGTCGTTTTACCCGAACCGGAAGGCCCGAGGATGACGACCACCTGCCCTTTGCCCACATCCAAATCGATGCCGCGCAAAATGGTGTTTTCGCCGAAGGTTTTGCGGATATTGCGGATTTTAATCATGGCTTTCCCTTATTTGGCGACATAGCGGTCGAAGCGTTTTTCCAAGCGCGCCTGAATCAGGAACAGCACTTTGCAGAAACACCAGTAAACCAAAGCAGCTTCGATATAGACGGGCAAGAAGTCGTAGGTACGGTTTGCCGTTTCCTGCGCGACGCGGAACAATTCCGTTACCGTCACCACCGCTGCGAGCGAGGTGTTTTTAAACAAGCCGATAAACTCGTTGCTCAAAGGCGGCACGGCGACGCGGAATGCCTGCGGCGCGACGATGCGGTGAAAAGTCTGCATATAGGTCATACCGATGGAGAAACCCGCCTCCCACTGCCCTTTCGGCACGGACAAAATCGCCGCGCGTATGGTTTCGGAAGCGTATGCGCCGACATTGAGCGAGAAGCCGATGATGGCGGCGGGAATCGGATCAATGAAAATACCGACGGACGGCAGTCCGTAAAACACAATCACAAGCTGCACCAACAGCGGCGTCCCCCTGATGATGGAAATATAAGTTTCCACCAGCTTCAGCAGGATTTTCCGCACGATGCCGCCCGAAGGCATAATCCGCACCAAAGCCACGGCAATGGCAATCACCATTCCGATCAGGAACGACGCCACCGCCAGCGGCAGCGAGACCATAAAACCGGCTTTGACCATAGGCAAAAACGCGCTGACAATCATATCGGCGCGTGTTTCCGTCATAAACGGCAGCGAAGCAAGAAAATTATTTAACACTGATGTCTTTTCCGAAGAATTGTTCGCCCAGTTTTTTCAGCGTGCCGTCGGCTTTCAGCTCGTTGATTGCCGTGCTGAATTTCGCCACGACTTCGTCATTGCCTTTATTGACAATCAAGCCGGAACCGACTTTTTCATCGGCTGGCGCAGACCAAACGATTTTTACGCCCGCATTCGGGTTTTTCTTCAGATAGTCCAAAACCGCCAATTCATCGTTCAAAGTCGCGTCGGCGCGTTTTTGTTCAATCAGGGTCAGCGATTGCGCCAAACCGTCCACTGCCACAAGTTCCGCACCCGCAGCTTTGGCTTTTTCGCCGTAGTTGCTGGTCAGGGATTGCGCGGTTTTCACGCCTTTGATGTCGTCAATGGATTTGATGTTGCTGTCGTTACGCGCGACCAAAACCGCACCGCTCCAGCTGTAAGGTTCGGATTTGTCGAATGTCGCTTGGCGTTCGGGGCTGGTCAGACCGACTTGGTTTGCCACCACGTCGAAACGTCCCGCCTTCAAACCCGCCATCATCGAATCCCATTGCGTTTCTTTAAACTCGACTTTTACGCCTAATTTTTCCGCAACAGCACGGGTAACTTCCACATCGTAGCCGGTCAGCTTGCCGTCTTTGTCGTGGTAGGTAAACGGCGCGTAAGTACCTTCGGTACCGACGGTAATCGTACCTTTATTGTTGATGCGCTCGATCAAAGAACCGGAAGCGCCGGCAGATTGGGCGGGTGCAGAAGAAGACGCGCTGCCGTCCTCTCCGCCGCAGGCCGCCAAAACCAATGCGGTCATGCCGCCGAGTACGAATTTTTTCAACATAATCTTCTCCTGAAGAAAAAGTGTGCAAGGGCAGCATTCTAAGTGAAATTACGGCAAACACAAAGAATACTTTCTTATAACGCTTATTCCGAAACGGATGGATAAAACAGAAAACCTCCGTTTTTCAAGCAAAGGTCGTCTGAAAACGGCTATGACATCCTTTTGTCTGCTTTCAGACGACCTGCCCATCGTTCAAACCAAGATTCGGCTCGGTACTCACTATGGTGGTGCCACGCTCAAATTCCAAGTGAAGGTCTTTCTAGTTTACCTACGGTTTTCAGCCTTAAATGAAAATACAACGATAGCTTGATATAACAAAAGGTCGTCTGAAACTTTTCAGACGACCTTTTATTTTCAATTGCAGCTGATGCTTAAGCGCGTTTGCGGAATTCGCCGGTGCGGGTATCGATTTCGACTTTGTCGCCGTTTTCGATGTAAGACATCACTTGGATTTCAGTGCCGCCGACCAGACGCGCGGTTTTCATCACTTTGCCGGAAGTATCGCCTTTAACGGCAGGCTCGGTGTATTCGACTTCGCGTACGATGATAGTAGGCAGTTCTACGGAGATAGGGTTGCCTTCGTAGAAGGTCACTTCGCATTGGTCTTCCATGCCGTCAACGATGAATTTCAACGCATCGCCGATGTTGTCGGCTTCGATTTCGTATTGGTTGAATTCTTCGTCCATGAAGACGTACATAGGATCGGCAAAGTAGCTGTAAGTACAGTTTTTGCGGGACAGGATAACGACGTCGAATTTGTCGTCGGCTTTGTAAATGGTTTCGGAAGCGGCACCGGTCAGCAGGTTTTTCAGTTTCATGCTGACTTTGGCGGAAGAGCGGCCGCCTTTGATGTATTCGGTTTTTTGAACGACCATAGGATCGTTGCCGACCATGAATACATTGCCGGCGCGCAGTTCTTGTGCTGTTTTCATTGTGATTTCCAATCAAATCGGTTGTAAATAAACGCGCTATTTTAGCGTATTTTTTTATGCTTTGAAATAAAGGCGGCGAGTTTTTCAGGGGCTGACGGCTGCTTGAAAAGATAACGGCTCCAGTCCTCCGCACCTTGCCGCCAGTCGTTTTGGTGTTGTTGCAGGATTTGCCAACATTCAAGACGTTGTGTTGTGGATAATGCCTCTCCGCCGTTGAGGTCGTCTGAAAGACGGCGGTGTACCGAAGCGGTTTCGGGCGTGTAGAAACCATGCGCCTTATCCCAAAAGGCATGGAGTTTGTCGAGATGGACGTTTTCATCTTGCGGGTAGATGTGCCAAAAGAAGGGTTTGACCGCAAGCTGGGCGCGCACGAAACTGTCTTCGCCGCGGATGACGGCGCAGTCGGCGAGGTGCAGCAGTTTGTCGAAATCCTGTTGCGGCACGAAAGGGATTTTGACGAGGCGGACTGAGGTCGTCTGAAAAACATCGCCGTCGTTTTGCAGGGCATTTTGCGGAATGACGCCGCTTTGTTTGAGGCTGTCGATGATTTGCGTCCCCGCCAACAACAAGGTCAACGGATTGCCTGCCTGTTGCCACATGTCCAGCCACTTCGCCCAAACATCGCTCCGATAGCCGAAAAGCAGCCATTCGGGGGTATTTTTTTCGGGCAACATCAGCCGCTCTCGCAAGGCTTCGGTATCAAAACGGACGGCATCACGATAATCGCGTTCGCGTATCAACCCGCCGCTTTTTTCGCTGAAGCCCATAAACCAAAAATATTTTTGAACGCCCTCCTGCGGCGAAGGCATCAGATGCAGCCTCTCATTGCTTTCTTCCGCGCTCAAATATTCCCAATTCAGCCAAAGCGGCTTGTGTCGGCGGATGATGTGCAACACATTTTCGGGCAGATCGCAGGCAAAAGTTTCGATAACGACATCGGGAACGGGCGCAGCATCAATGTCTGCCGCGTCAAAATGCCAAGTGCGGACATAAATATCCTGATAAACGCAGGGAACGTCGAGCAAATCGGGACAAAGCTCACGCAAGGCGGACACATCATCCGTCCACAAATGCACCTGCCAACCGAGTTCACGGTGCAAAACACGGGCAAGCCGCAGGGAAACGCCGATGTCGCCGAAATTGTCGATGACGTTGCAAAAAATCCAACAAACAGGAAAAGCGTGTGTATTCATAAAAGACTTGAGGTCGTCTGAAATCGGTTTCAGACGACCTTTTCAAAACTAAAACGCGCCGAAATAATGGAACAAATACACAATCAACAAAACGATTGGAATAAACAGCAGCATGGTTTGACGTTTCAAATCAAACTCTTGTTTAAGATGATGCTTGATGGTGTCGAAAAGGACGAATTTGAACAGAAACGTCGCTTCGCAGGCAAGGATGATGCCGTTGATTAAGTGTTGCGCCGCGTCTTCGGGCGGATTGACGGCGAAAACGGCAAGCGTCGCCAAGGGTATCAGGCAGACGGCAAGCCAGCGGATGATAAGCGGTTTGGACATGGTGTGTGATGGACAAAATAAGGATGATGGTAAAAGAGCAAGTCGGCAGTTTAATCGGTACGGGGGAGGATTTCAAACGGATGGGGAGGTCGTCTGAAATCCTTTCTGTATTATTTTTTAAAACGTAAACTGGGTATTTGTGCCTGCTTTGGAGACTGCGTATCAGCTTTGAATTTTTTCTGGAACGCTATAAAAAATTCCTGATACTTCAGAATATTTTTAATAACACTCTCCCTATCCAATTTATCGTTACCAAACCACCCCTCTCGCTCAACCACGGCAAACGTCATGGTTTTTCCCTTCCCAAACCTTTCCGGTTTCTTAATCTCGGAGAAGCCTTCTTTGCGAGCTTCGGATATAAACAAATTAGAAAGTTTATTTCGTATTTGTCTTCTATCGTTTTCAGCACTCTCGTCAGATATACTGACTTTAAAGCAAAGCCTTGCCTTACTTTGCTCCAACTGCATATAAATAAAATTTTTGTCTGTCAGCGGCAATTTAGAAAAGGCATACCACCAAAAACCGCCACTGGGATTATTTGCATAATCCCACCACATACCTGTCTTCGGTAATTTTTCTTCTAATTCATTTTCTAGAAATTGAAAAAATCCCTGCCAATCACTACCCTGCCATTCTGTAATGGCTATCTCTCCAAATTGATTATTTTTGTCCTCCATCCTTTTAATCCGCTCGAGAAAATCGAC
Source organism: Neisseria sp. HMSC077D05 (assembly GCA_001809325.1). Lineage (GTDB taxonomy): Bacteria > Pseudomonadota > Gammaproteobacteria > Burkholderiales > Neisseriaceae > Neisseria. The sequence goes on from KV797073.1 coordinate 15,090, forward strand.
AAAAATATTATTCTTGATATCTGTGTATTGTTCGAGGATACGAATAAGATTTTTCCTGTCAAAAACCTTGAACCCTTTATTTTCCACCCTTGTCAGACTTGCTTTGTTTTCATTACCGGTTTTTATATAAATGCATACAATACTTTTACCTTCCGCCATTCTCTCCGCAGCCTCCTTATACCGGTTTAGCTGATTAGAATGCTCCTTAGTATTGGTTTTGTCTTCAATTACAATAAAATATCTATCATCCACTTCAGCCCATATATCAATATTTTCCCTTTGTCTTCCTGCTTTTACAGAAGTAATTTTTTCATCAAAATTCGGGTATTGTGATTTGATTAATTCTGTAACAAATTCCCTTGCACATTCGTTCAAAGCTTTATCTTCCCCTTTGCATTCCTCGTCGGCAAACATCAATAGCCAAGTAATAAAAGCATCCTGATTCAGCTCCTTAGTGGCAATATCAAAAATATTTGGTTTCATTTTTTCCCTTTTTTATCTAATAACAACACATAGGTCGTCTGAAAGCCGTTTTCAGACGATCTCCTTCTTCTCAATTTTTTGTTTTATCCGTCATCAGCCGGTTCCTCAACCATCTGGCGGCGGGTGCAATTTCGCCTGCGAGCATACCGGCTTCCACGCCTGTCGAGTGTTTGATGACATCCGCCGCTGCGCCGTGCAACCATACGCCGGCGCATACGGCTTGGAACGGCGGAATGCCTTGCGCGAGCAGGCTGCCGATGATGCCGCTTAACACGTCGCCGCTGCCTGCGGTGGCAAGTCCGGCGTTGCCGCTTTGGTTGGTATAGACTGTGCCGTCGGGCGCGGCGACCAGCGTGCGGTGTCCTTTTAGGACGCTTACGGCTTGGAACGTTGCGCTGATGGTTTGGACAGCGGACATTCTATTTTGCTGGATGGCTTGTGTGGATGTACCGAGCAGGCGGGCGGCTTCGGCGGGGTGCGGGGTCAGAACCAGATTGCCGCGTTTTTGTGCGGCTTCGCGGGTTTCGGGATGCGACATTGCCAGCAAAGTCAGTGCGTCGGCATCGAGCAGCAACGGCACGTCCTGATTTTGCGTCAACACGGTATTTAAGATTTGGTTGGCGGTTTCGTCCAAACCCATGCCGCAGCCGACTGCCCATGCGCTGATGTCCTTGCGTTTCAGCAGGTCTTCGGCGGTCGCCAGCATGATTTCGGGACGTTCGGGGATGACGGCGAAGGGCAAGGCGGTTTGATTGAAGCCTGACCACACTTTACCGCTGCCTTGATAAATCGCGGCGGTGGAAGCGAGAATAACCGCTCCGCTCATGCCCGATGCGCCGCCGACGACGGCGAGTGTGCCGTATGTCCCTTTGTGCGATTCTGCTTGGCGCGGGGTGAATACGTCGGGAAATTGCGAGGTCGTCTGAAAAAAATCGGGCGTATCGGGGAGCGTATAGGACGGGTTCATCATCAATCTGCCTGAGTTTGGTAAAATAGCGGATGCGTGGCGAAAAGAGGTTGGAATTCCTCTTTTATCGACTGTTGTTTTCACGATTCTACCGCCCCGTATAGGAACACTACAACCGCACAACAAGGAATATTAAATGAAACAAAAAGTCAAAGTCTGGGATTTGCCGACGCGCCTGTTTCACTGGCTCTTGGTCTTATCGGTCGGATTTATGTGGTACAGCGCGCAGGCTGGCGGCGGGATGCTGGTTTGGCACTTGCGCTGCGGGCTGCTGGTGGCGGGGCTGATTGTCTTCCGCCTGTGTTGGGGCTTGTGGGGCAGCGATACGGCGCGTTTTTCGCAATTCGTGCGCGGCCCGTCGTCCATTCGCCGCTACCTGCAAGGCAGCCTGACGGAAAACGAACAGCCCGGACACAACCCTTTGGGCGCGCTGATGGTCATCGCGCTGATTGCGGCGGTCTTGCTGCAAGTAACGACAGGCTTGTTTGCCGCCGATGAAAACACGTTTACCGACAGCGGCTATCTAAACCATTTGGTCAGCTCGGACACGGGCAGTCTGATGCGCAAAATCCACGTCAATTTCTTCAACCTGCTGGCGGGATTGGCAGGTCTGCACGTCATCACGGTTTTGGCGTATAAATTTTTGAAGAAAAAAGATTTGATCCACCCGATGATCAGCGGCTACAAGCATATCGAAGGACAAACCGTTGCCTTGAAATTTGCTTCCGCAGCCAAACTGATTGCCGCATTGGCGGTCGCGGCAGCAGCGGTGGCTGCGATTTTGATGTTGAAATAACAATTTGAGACCTTTGCAAAATTCCCCAAAATCC
>KV797074.1 GCA_001809325.1 Neisseria sp. HMSC077D05
CCGTTTCGCCCCCAGCCCCACCGGCTACCTGCACATTGGCGGCATGCGCACCGCCTTGTTTTCATGGGCGTTTGCCCGCCATCACAAAGGCGAGTTCCTATTGCGTATCGAAGACACCGACTTGGCGCGTTCCACCGCCGAATCCGTCAACATCATCCTCGACGGCATGAAATGGGTCGGTCTCGATTACGACAACGCCGACAACGTCGTGTACCAAACCCGCCG
>KV797075.1 GCA_001809325.1 Neisseria sp. HMSC077D05
TCGGGACGGAAGGCGAGTTGGGCGGGTATGGCGGTAAAGGTATGGCTGTAGGCGCTATCGCGGCTGCCGCTGTGTTCCATGCTGAGTACCAGCCAGCCGTCGGGTGCTTCGGGGAAGGCGGTATCGGTTTGGAACACTTTCATCGGTGCCATGGAGACGACGTTGCCGCTGCCGTTGGCGACGGTTTGGCGGCAGAGGACGGCTTCGTTCAACAGGGTCGTCTGAACTTTGGCTTCGTCGGGGGTTTTGGGATGGAGGCCCCAGTTTTGCTGTTTGCCCAGTAAGACGGTATTGTCGGCTGACTCTTCGGATTGTTTGTTGTCGGTTTCGGCAAAGAGGTCGGTATCGGCGGTGCGGTAGTTGTAGTCGGCACTGCGTATGCCTTCGACGATGGGGTTGTGGCGGATGCT
>KV797076.1:0-43234 GCA_001809325.1 Neisseria sp. HMSC077D05
TTGTACTATTTTATTTTTAATTGACTATAATAGCCAAAGACTTTTAGAAGTCTGAAATTAAAAACAATTAGAATCAACGGATTAAAAATCGAAGTATGGTGTTTGCAGACACGAGTTTGGAAGGGTGGCACAAATAATGCTGAGTATCGTATAAAATGCTTTTTATGGAAAAAATCAACGGTAATTTAATATTAATTGGCTTGATGGGTGCAGGCAAAACCACTTTGGGGCGGTATATTGCCCAAATGTTGGATCGTCCGTTTTATGATAGTGATCATGAGATTTGTACGGCATCAGGTGTCTCTATCCCCATCATCTTTGAGATGGAGGGTGAGCAAGGGTTTCGCAATCGAGAGACTGCTATGCTCAAGAAGCTGACTGCGATGAAGGATATTATTTTATCAACAGGAGGAGGGTCGGTTTTGCGTGAGGAAAACAGGCAAAATATGCGACGAAATGGTACGGTCGTGTATCTTCATGCCTCGCCTGAAGTTTTGTTAGAACGGACCCGTTATGATAATAGCCGCCCTTTGTTACAGGTAGAGAACCCGCTTGCTAAGTTGCAAGAGCTCTATAATACCCGTGATCCTTTATATCGAAATACTGCGCACATTGTGATCGAGTCCGACAGCTGTGCAAAAACGGTGAAACGGTTGTTTGAGGCGTTAAATCGATAATATATTTGTTATCGGTGAGTAACGATATAGGTTTTCAGACGACCCTAAATGAGAGCCGGCAACTAAAGATTAACAAGGAATCAAAATGCGTACCCTGACCGTCCAAACTCCCTCCCATCAGTATCCTATTTTTATCGGGAATCATCTTATTGAACAAGCTGATGTTTTATTAAAGCCATATTTAAGTAATAAAGTGGCCATTGTTACGAATGAGACGATTGCACCCTTATATCTAGAATCTTTTCAGACGACATTGGATAGGTTAGGTATTCCCAGTTTCAGCATTATTCTGCCTGATGGGGAAGAATATAAAAATTGGCAAACGCTCAATCTTATTTTTGACGGTTTAATGCAAAATAGGGCAGAGCGCAAAACGACCTTGATCGCATTGGGAGGAGGGGTCATTGGCGATATGGTTGGTTTTGCGGCGGCAACTTATCAACGTGGCGCCCCATTTATTCAAGTGCCGACTACATTGTTAAGTCAAGTCGATTCTTCAGTTGGCGGTAAGACGGCAATCAATCATCCGCTTGGGAAAAACATGATAGGCGCGTTTTATCAACCTAAGGCTGTACTGGCGGACTTATCTACGCTTAAAACGCTTCCGCAACGCGAATTATCTGCCGGTATGGCAGAGGTCATTAAATACGGCGCGCTTGGCGATATTGAGTTTTTTGAGTGGTTAGAGCAGCACATGACCGATTTAATGATGCAGGATCAGGAGAAACTTACGCAGGCTGTGTACCATTGTTGCAAAATGAAAGCTGAGATTGTGGCTCAAGATGAGACAGAACAAGGGATTCGTGCATGGTTGAATCTGGGGCATACTTTTGGTCATGCCATTGAAGCAGAAATGGGTTATGGCGTGTGGCTGCATGGAGAAGCAGTAGCCGCGGGATGCGTATTGGCAGGACGGTTATCCGAGAAACTGGGTAAAATTCATGAGGCAGATACGCTTCGTATTGCAGCATTGCTTGAGGCTGCAAAATTACCATCGGCACCGCCGAAGTTCGAATTTGAAAAATGGATAGAGCACATGAGTCATGATAAAAAAGTGAGTGGTGGCGTCATGCGCTTTATTGGTTTGGATCGTCTGGGTAAGGCAAACATTACGAAGGTTACAGATATGGAAATTTTGCGCCAAACCCTGAGTCCGTATCTATAACGGTCAAGTAAGTAATGTCTTTAGAATGCGTCCATAACTTCATATAAAACAAAACAAGTTAAAAGTACGATATAAGAGGCTGTCAAGATAATTTCATCATGGCAGCCTCTTAACAATAGAATGAACGTGATGGGGTTGCGAATAGAGAGGATATAGTGGATTAACTTTAAACCAGTACAGCGTTGCCTCGCCTTAGCTCAAAGAGACGATTCTCTAAGGTGCTGAAGCACCAAGTGAATCGGTTCCGTACTATCTGTACTGTCTGCGGCTTCGTCGCCTTGTCCTGATTTAAATTTAATCCACTATAGTTTGAGACCGATTGGTTTTTTGTGTTCGGTGCTTAGAAAATTGATTGCTTGGAATATGTGTCGTGTTGTTAATCTATGATAGAGTCAATAAATACAAAAAAGACCTTGTTTAAACAAGGTCTTTTTTATCTGGTGGAGGTAAGCGGGATCGAACCGCTGACCTCTTGCATGCCATGCAAGCGCTCTACCAACTGAGCTATACCCCCGAAATTTGGTGGCGAATCAGGGACTCGAACCCCGGACACAAGGATTATGATTCCTCTGCTCTAACCGACTGAGCTAATTCGCCGTTTCGTGAAGTCGCTATTATATGTTGTTTTGAGTTTTTGGCAAGTTTTATTTTGTACTTTATGTTTTGTTTTTGTTTTTTAATGGAATAAAACATGGATGAGGTCGTCTGAAACTGTGTTTCAGACGACCTGTGTGTTTGGAGGATGGTTTGAGGTGGGGGAATTTTAAAGTTTGTGGCAGATATCGCCGAAGCGGAAACCTGTCCAGTCGATGCCGATGTTTTTGCCAAAGGCGATGACTTTGAAGAGTTCACCCATTTCGTGCTGGTCGGTCAGTTTTTGTACGGCGGTGCTTACACGGAGGTAGTCTGCCGTACCTGGTGGGGCGGTTTGTGCCAACAGGTCGGTAATGCCTAGGTTGAATAGGAAATGGGATTGGGGCAGGTAGCCGATGAGGTCTAGTCCACCGTCGGTGCCCGCTTGAGCAATGTCGGTAAAGTTGACGTGAGCGGTCAAATCGGTCAGGCCGATATGGAAAAACGGGTCGTGAACGGTGTGGTGGCGGTAGTGGGCGATGAGCGTGCCTTCGTCACGTTGCGGGTGGTAATACTGGGCGGCGTCAAAACCGTAGTCGATAAATATCATGCCGCCGCGTGTGATTTTTTGCGCGAGGGTGAGAATAAAGGCGTATTGGGCGGGGTGTAGCTCGCTGGTGTAGGGGTGTTCGGTTTCGGGAAAATAGGTGGCGGCTAAACGCAGGAGGTCGGGTTGTTTCAAAGATTGCGGGCTTTGTTCAAGCTGTCCGTCGGGGTTGATGGAGACGCCGATGTGTTGAAAGGTGTTTTGGGTGCGGCGGATGATTTCGACAGGCATGGCATCGAGGACTTCATTTCCGATGATGATGCCGTCGAAGGATTCGGGCAGTTTGGTCAGGTGGATGACTTTTTGTGCCAGTTGCGGGGTGGTGTGTTCGGCGATGAATTGGCGTTGGCGTTCGGCAAGCTCTGGTGAGAGTTCGATGATGTAGTAATGCTTGAGGTCGTCTGAAAGGCTTTTCAATAAGGTGGCGGCGAGATGACCTGTACCCGCACCGAATTCGTAGATGTTGCCGGCGGTTTGGGGGAGTAGTTCGGCAAGTTGTCGGGCGAGGGTTTGTCCGAATAATGGGGTGAGAGTGGGGGCGGTGATGAAATCGCCATCTGTGCCGATTTTGTGGCTGCCGCCGGTGTAGTAACCGTATTCGGGTGTGTAGAGTGTAAGCTCCATGAATCGTGAGAAAGGTATCCAGTTGTTTTGGGCTTTTATTTCCTGTGTGATGATTTCGAATAGTTTGGAACTTGAGGCTTGCGCGGCAGGGGAGGGGAGGGGGAGGTGTGCCTTCATAACTGTTAGATAATGTAAAATTTGTGAATTTATTTGTCTATTATAACGTGAACGGAAAAGGGGCGTTTTTTCATTTTTTTATACCATATATTGTGTATAAATGAGATTTTTAATACTACATATTGTGTTTTTAAAAGCCAAATCGGGTAAAATGGGTGGTTCGGCTTGTTTACTTGTTTGGTTAAAATACTGTTTTTTAATGATTTTGTTGTTGCATATGTACTGGGATTTTAGAGTAAGGCGATTTGACCGAGGCGTTAAAATTTTTTATAGTGTGGGCTAGTGGGGCGATGTGGGTAAAAGTGTCTGCATTGCCCAAAAAATTCCGATTTAAACCGATAGGACGAAATTGTGTTTGGTGGCGCTCACGAATTGAGTATTGACAGCAAAGGGCGGTTGGCAATTCCTGCCAAGTTCCGCGATATTTTGCTGCGCCATTATACGCCGTCGATTGTGGTTACTTTGGATTCCCGTGAAAAATTGTTGATGTATCCGGAAGCTGAATGGGCAAAGGTTGTCGAGCAGCTTTTGCGCCTGAAAACAGCGGGGAACCAGATGTTGCAGCGCTACCAAAATCTGCTGCTGCACAATGCGGATACGCTGGAATGGGATAGTGCCGGTCGCATACTGATTCCTGCCAATCTGCGCAAACGGGTGGATTTTGAAAAAGACGTTACCTTGGTTGGTCGCGCCAACCGTTTGGAATTGTGGGGCCGTGATCAATGGGAAGCTGAAATGACTCAGGCTTTGGATGATGATCCTGAAGAGTTGGCATTCCAATTAAGTCAGACGGATTTGCAATTGTGAGTAATGCTGAATATCAACATATCACCGTTTTGTTAAACGAGGCGGTTGATGCTCTGGCGGTTCGTGAAGACGGTATTTATGTGGATGGGACGTTCGGCAGGGGAGGGCACTCCCGATTGATTTTGTCCCGTCTGGGCAGTCAAGGTCGTCTGATTGTGTTTGATAAAGACCCGCAAGCGATTGAGGCGGCGCAAAAACTGGCCGAGCAGGATGGGCGCGTTACGGTAGTCCATGACGGGTTTTCCAGTTTTCAGACGACCCTGGATAAGCTGGGTATTGAAGAAATAGATGGTGCGTTGTTTGATTTGGGGATTTCGTCCCCGCAGATAGATGATGGCGCACGGGGTTTCAGTTTCCGTTTTGATGCACCTTTGGATATGCGCATGGATCCGACGCGGGGAATGTCCGCTGCAGAATGGATTGCAACAGCATCAGAACAGGATTTGCACGAGGTTATCAAGAATTATGGTGAAGAGCGGTTTAGTCGCCAGATTGCGCGCGCCATTGTTGCGCAACGGACAGAAAGTCCGATCGATACAACCCGCAAGCTGGCGCAGCTCGTGGCGCAAAACGTCCGTACTCGTGAGCGGGGGCAAGACCCTGCGACGCGCACCTTCCAGGCAGTTCGCATCTTTATTAACCGCGAGCTCGAAGAGGTAGAGGCGGTTCTGCCGCAAGTGATGGGTCGTCTGAAACAAGGCGGGCGTTTGGCGGTTATCGCGTTCCATTCGCTTGAAGACCGCATCGTGAAACAGTTTGTCAAAAAATATTCGCAACATCCTCCTTTGCCGCGCTGGGCGGCAGTAAAAGAAGCAGATTTGCCTCTGCCGCCGTTAAAGGCGGTGGGAAAGGCGATAAAGCCGGGTGTTGAGGAAACCGCCTCCAATCCGCGGGCGCGCAGCGCAGTTTTACGCGTGGCAGAGCGGACGGGCGGTGAGATTGCAGAATAAGCATTATGTGGGGCAGGTGTCCTCGGAACAAACAGATTGAGGTCGTCTGAAAATAATGAATAAATTAAATATCCTTTTGTTGGTCTTGGTATCGGTATCTGCTTTTGCGGTGGTCACTGTGCAAGACCAATCGCGTTTGCACTTCATCGCTTTGGATAAAGCGCAAAAGCAGGAAATTAAGCTTGATCAGGACTATGCACGCTTGAAATTGGATCAGGCGCGACTGGCGAACCACAAGCTGATTAAGGTGGCGGCTGAGAAGCAACGCCTCAAACCGCCCGGCGCGGATAATACCGTGATGGTGGAACGAAAAAAATAATATAGCCGGCTTATCCGGCACTGCAAATTGGTGCCGTCGGATAAAGACACGGTTCGGGTGATTATGAATTGAGATGTTAAGATGTTGATTAAAAACGAATATAAACCGAGCATGCTGCCCAAGACAGCCAAAGCTAAAAAACCCATCACCAGTGATGGGCGGATTTCTTTGGTGTTGTGGCTGATTGCGGCTGCGTTTGTCGGACTGCTGGCTCGCGGCATCTATTTGCAAACCACGCAGCATGAGTTTTTGAAAAATCAGGGCGATCAGCGTTTTGTCCGTACCCTGACTTTACCTGCGTCGCGCGGCATGATTACGGACCGTAACGGTGCGACTTTGGCGTTGAGTGCACCGACTGAATCCTTGTATGCCATGCCTTCCGGTATGGAAGAAATGCCGACTGCCGAACAGATGGCTAAGTTGGCGGCTATTGTTGAGCTGCCTGTTGAGGCATTGCAGGAAAAATTGGCGAAAAAAGATAAAGATTTTATTTATCTGAAGCGTCAACTCAGCCAAGAAAAAGCGGAAGAAATTAAAGCTTTGGGCATTAAAGGCTTGGCATTCCAAAAAGAACTGAAACGCCATTATCCGATGGGCAACCTGTTCGCACACGTTATCGGTTTTACCAATATCGACGGCAAAGGACAGGAAGGCTTGGAATTGTCGCGTGAGGATAGTCTGCATGGTGCGGACGGTGCGAAAGTAGTTCTTCGCGATAATAAAGGCAATATCGTCGATAGCTTAGATTCGCCACGCAACAGCGATCCGAAAAACGGGCAGGACATGGTTTTGTCTTTGGATCAACGTATTCAAACGCTTGCCTATGATGAGCTGAATAAAGCAGTGGCTTATCACAAAGCCAAAGCAGGTACGGTTGTGGTATTGGATGCGCAAACCGGCGAAATCTTGGCTTTGGTCAACAGCCCTGCCTACGATCCGAACCAACCGGGCAGCGCCGATAGCGAACAGCGCCGCAACCGTGCCGTTACCGATATGATTGAGCCGGGTTCTGCCATGAAGCCGTTTACGATTGCCAAAGCATTGGATTCCGGCAAAGTCGGTGTGGCTGATCGTTTTAATACCATGCCTTATAAAATCGGTCCCGCTACCGTGCGCGATACCCATGTGTATCCTACTTTGGATGTGCGCGGCATTATGCAAAAATCTTCCAACGTCGGTACCAGCAAACTGTCTGCAAAATTCACGCCTAAAGAAATGTATGATTTTTACCATGATTTGGGTGTGGGTGTGCGGATGCACTCCGGTTTCCCAGGTGAGACAGCCGGTCTTTTGAGAAGCTGGCGCAGATGGCAGCCGATTGAACAGGCAACCATGTCTTTCGGTTACGGCTTGCAATTGAGCCTGCTGCAGTTGGCGCGTGCTTATACCATGTTGACACATGACGGCGAATTGTTGCCGGTCAGCTTTGAGAAACAGGCGGTTGCGCCCAAAGGCAAACGCGTGATTAAAGCTTCGACTGCGCGTGAAGTTCGTGATTTGATGGTTTCTGTAACCGAGCCCGGCGGTACAGGTACAGCGGGTGCGGTAGATGGTTTTGATGTTGGTGCGAAAACCGGTACGGCGCGTAAGTTGGTCAACGGTCGTTACGTTGATAACAAACACGTTGCCACTTTCATCGGTTTTGCTCCGGCTAAGAATCCGCGTGTGATTGTGGCGGTAACCATCGATGAGCCGACTGTAAACGGTTACTACGGCGGTGTAGTGGCAGGTCCGGTCTTCAAACAAGTCATGGGCGGCAGCCTGAATATCTTGGGCGTTTCGCCGACCAAACCCCTGACCAATGTTGCAGCCGTCAAAACACCGTCTTAATCCGAGTATCAACGAGATTATTTTATGTTCAGCAAGTTAACCCCTTTAGCTGAAACCAACATTCCGCCTCTGCTGTGTGCAAACGCAGCAGGGCGTTTGTTGCATTCAGACAGCCGTCAAATTAAACAAGGTGATATTTTCGTTGCCTGTCAGGGCGAATATACAGACGGCCGCAATTATATCCCCGCTGCCATTGCCAACGGCGCGGCTTTTGTTTTTTGGGACAACGACGGCAATTTTGCGTGGAATCCTGAATGGAAAGTTCCCAATCAAGGCATCAAAGATTTGAAACACCGTGCCGGTATGTTGGCGGCGCAAGTTTACGGCAACGTTTCAGACGACCTCAAAGCCTGGGGCGTAACCGGTACCAACGGCAAAACCTCCATCACACAATGGCTGGCACAAGCCGCCGATTTATTGGGCGAAAAAACCGCCATCATCGGCACGGTCGGCAACGGCTTTTGGGGCGCATTGGAAGAAACCACGCACACCACCCCCGCTCCCGTCGATGTCCAAACCCTGCTCTACCGTTTCCGTCAACAAGGCGCAACAGCCGCCGCGATGGAAGTATCCAGTCACGGTCTTGACCAGTCGCGTGTCAACGGCGTGCCATTCCGCAGCGCAATCTTCACCAACCTCACCCGAGACCATCTCGACTATCACGGCACGATGGAAGCCTATGGTGCCATCAAGTCGCGCCTGTTTTACTGGCACGGCTTGAAACACGCCATTATCAACGTGGATGACGAATACGGCGCAGAACTCATAGGTCGTCTGAAAAAAGACTGCCCCGATTTGGCTGTTTACGGCTACGGCTTCAGCGAACACGCCGACATCCGTATTGTTCATTTCACCGCTTCTTCAGACGGCATGGAGGCCGTATTCCAAACTCCGTGGGGCGAAGGCCGCTGCCGCACCCGCCTGCTCGGACGGTTCAATGCGCAAAACCTCGCCGCCGGCATCGCCTTGCTTTGTGCCAACGGTTATCCGCTTGATAAAGTATTGGATGTGCTGGCAAAAATCCGTCCCGCTTCAGGTCGCATGGACTGTATCATGAACAGCGGCAAGCCCTTGGTCGTTGTCGATTACGCCCACACGCCCGACGCATTGGAAAAAGCACTCTCCACCTTGCAGGAAATCAAACCGCAGGGCGCGGCTTTATGGTGCGTATTCGGCTGCGGCGGAAACCGCGACCGAGGCAAACGTCCGCTGATGGGTGCAGCAGCCGTTCAGGGCGCGGATAAAGTCGTCGTCACCAGCGACAACCCGCGTTTGGAAAATCCGCAAGACATCATCAACGATATCCTGCCCGCCGTGCCCGCGCCCGAATGTGTCGAAGCCGACCGCGCCGCCGCCATCCGTTACACAGTCGAACGTGCCGCCGCAAACGACATCATCCTGATTGCCGGTAAAGGACACGAAAATTATCAGGACATGCAGGGCGTAAAACATCATTTTTCTGATTTCGAAGTGGCAGAGAAAGCGTTGGCAGAACTCAGGTAAAAATATTTTCCAGATAATTCCTTAAGGTCATTGGCAAATAGGAAATTACACATTACTCCATCTCACTTTTAATAGGTAAAAATATGCAACGTTATACTCCTTTATTCAATGCCTTGCTTGCAGCCGTCCCTTACTTAACCCGTGAAGATTTACCCAAAGCTCCTCCGGCTGAAAATGAGGATTTGGTGTTTGATTGGTTATTTAAGCATTTAGGTTGGTATAGCGAATCAGGTGAATGGCATTATGCTGATCATCAATTTATGGAGTATATGGAGTGGAAAGAACCGCATTTAAAATTAGGGAAGTTTTATCCTATACAAAAGCTAGGTATTGAAATAGATGCGACAGGAATTGATGACGAAGTATGCAAACGTACATTAGCAGAATTTTGCGCTCACGAAGGTATTCCCGTGCCGGATGATCAAGGTGAATTGGAAGATCTTTTTGAGAGTGAAGAGATGGAAATGTTTGCGATGTTCAATGATAGTAACTATGTCTTAGAGGCTTACGATTCATTACTTAAGCCCCATGGACTTCGTCTAATAGACATTGGTTATGCTGAAAATGCTTTCCTACTGATGGTAAAAGATGATGATGAGGCAGTGGGAAATGTGGAGCAGGCACTGATCGATTTGGGATATGTCGATATTGAAGACTAATTTTTGAGTGTATACAGACAGTGTGAAATCATCATAAAGCAGAGAGGTTTTGTTGTACTTCGTATTCGACTTATTGATTCCACTATAAATTTGACAACAATGTAATCAATTTTCAGACGGTCCGGCAGCCTTAAGGTCGTCTGAAAACGTTTATCCCCCACAATAAAAGCAACACAACCCACGCATTACGGCACGTCAGCCATTAAACCCATCACAGTTGTTTCAGACGACCCTGATTTCAAATTTCAAAGGTCGTCTGAAAAACGAGGAGACCGATTTGATGCTGAAAATGCCGACAAAAACCCTTTTAATCAGTGCAGTCATGATTTTATTTGCAGGCTGTACCACCAAACAACTGCCGCGTCCGAACGCCGAAATTGCCGAACTGAGGGCGAAAGAGCCGCCGGCGGCGCAAAGCCTGCCCAATCCCGTTAAAGGCAAGCGTTTTGACGACACTTGGGGCGCAGCGCGCAGTCAGGGGCGCAGACATGAAGGCGTGGATATTTTCGCTAAGAAAAACACGCCGATACGCAGTACGACGCCCGGTATCGTCACCAAAATCGGGCGCAACCGATTGGGTGGCAAAGTCATCGGCATCCAAGGGCCGGGCGCATGGCACTATTATGCCCACCTCAACAAATTCGCCCGCGTTCGTCTGTACGACCGAGTGAAAGAAGGACAGGTCATCGGCTATGTCGGCAAAACAGGCAACGCCAAAACCACACCGGCGCACCTGCATTACGGCGTGTATTTGCCAAACGGAGCGATCAATCCCTATCCGTTGATTAATCAGGACAAATAGGTCGTCTGAAAAAGAGTGAAGCAATGAACGCAAAAAAATTGGTCAAAGCAACGAACATCATCGGTATGGTGGCAGTGACACTGCTGGTGTACTGGGTGTTCGCGTTGATATTGATTCAAGTCTTCGGACTCAAGGTGTTCCGTGAACACATCACAGAAATTTTCCTGATGAGTATTTTGGGGATTTTGGCTGTGATGGGCGGCACGTTGATGCTGAACATCATGTTGAATCTGACCCGTATTGCCGAGCGCGGGCAGGGAGAAGAAGTCCGTGGCGGCAGGAAAACCGTATATCTGCTGTTGGCGGTATTTCCTATTTTGGCAGCGTTGCTGTTCGGCGGCAATTACCTGACTATTCAACAAAAACGGGATATCTTAATCCAATCGTCGGAGCGCATCGTCAAAGACAATTCTGCTCAACTCGATGCGTTGGCTGATTACCGTTTTGACTTGGCGTATATCAGAAAAACGTCGGAAATCTTGGATTTGATGGCTAAAGATGATTCTTCGTTCAACGCTGCCATGATTATCGTGACGGATAAGATCGGCAACAAACCGGTTTATCTGGCTTTTTCAGCCGACTCCACCCGTCTTACCCTGAGTGACGAAGTCGTGCCTGCCGCCAATCAAAATGCAGAAGGTAGCGATAATTTCGTCGTGAATCGAAATGGTGAGAAAGTGGCGGTCAAGAAAACGGACTATGTCTATTCCCCGGATTTGAAGGGGCGCGAATACCTGCAAAAAGTATTTGCCGGACAAACCCAGGAAATGCGCTATGAAGCGGAAGACGGACATTACAGCCTCTGCCATCCTTACCGTAAAAACGGTAAAACCATCGTATTGTGTTTCTCCGATTATCAGGAGTACGGAAAAATCGGTAGCTGAGTGTCAAAAAACTGTCTGAAAAAAAACAAACGAAAGAAACCATGAAACCACTAGACCTAAATTTCATCTGCCAAACCCTCAACCTTCTGACGTCGTCTGAAAAAAAACCCGTTTCGCGCATCGTAACCGACAGCCGCGACATTCGCGCGGGCGATGTGTTTTTTGCTTTGGCGGGTGAGCGGTTTGACGCGCATGATTTTGTTGAAGACGTATTGGCTGCGGGTGCGGCGGCGGTTGTGGTTTCGCGCGAAGATTGTGCTGTAATGGACGGTGCGTTGAAAGTCGATGACACGCTTGCCGCATTGCAAACGCTGGCGAAGGCGTGGCGCGATAATGTGAACCCGTTTGTGTTCGGCATTACCGGTTCGGGCGGTAAAACGACGGTGAAGGAAATGTTGGCTGCGGTATTGCGCCGCCGTTTCGGCGATGATGCCGTTTTGGCGACGGCAGGCAACTTCAACAACCATATCGGCCTTCCGCTGACTTTATTGAAATTAAACGAAAAACACCGCTATGCCGTGATTGAAATGGGCATGAACCATTTCGGCGAACTGGCGGTTTTGACGCAAATTGCCAAACCTGATGCCGCTTTGGTCAACAATGCTTTGCGCGCCCATGTCGGCTGCGGTTTTGACGGTACGCTCGATATTGCCAAAGCGAAAAGCGAGATTTATCAAGGTTTGAGCGAAAACGGATTGGCTTTGATTCCGTGCGAAGACGAACATGCCGCCGTGTTTCAGACGGCCTCACAAGGTCATCAGCAGCGGACTTTCGGTGTCGATAGCGGCGATGTTCACGCGGAAAATATCGTGTTGAAACCTTTGTCGTGCGAATTTGATTTGGTGTGCGGCAACGAACGCGCCGCCGTGGTGCTGCCCGTTCCCGGCCGTCACAATGTCCACAACGCCGCCGCTGCCGCCGCGCTGGCTTTGGCTGCGGGTTTGAGTTTGAACGATGTGGCGGAAGGTTTGAAAGGTTTCAGTAACATCAAAGGTCGCCTGAACGTCAAAGCCGGCATCAAAGGCGCGACCCTGATTGACGATACGTACAACGCGAACCCCGACAGCATGAAAGCCGCGATTGACGTGTTGGCGCGTATGCCTGCGCCGCGTATTTTCGTGATGGGCGACATGGGCGAACTGGGCGAGGACGAAGCCGCCGCCATGCACGCCGAAGTCGGCGCGTACGCCCGAGACCAAGGCATCGAAGCGGCTTATTTTGTCGGCGACAACAGCGTCGAAGCGGCGGAAACATTTGGCGCGGACGGTTTGTGGTTCGCCGCCAAAGACCCGCTGATTCAAGTGTTGAGCCACGATTTGCCCGAACGCGCCACCGTGTTGGTGAAAGGTTCGCGCTTTATGAAAATGGAAGAAGTGGTCGAGGCATTGACGGACAAAGAGGTCGTCTGAAAATGAAAAGCCTTATTGCTGATTGGTGCGAAATTATCCGATTTGCGTGATTGAGAAAGACACTAACGCCGCCGCTCAATAATGCTGCTATCTCTCTAAACAACGGATAACCTGTTTGTCAGAAACCTGCATAGAGAGTGAACTTCAGCAGGCGCTGACTGTCATAACCTGCTTGATAATCTACAAAGGTCGTCTGAAAATTTTTCAGACGACCCAAAAACCAAACTTTAAAACGGGCGATAAGCCCAATGTAACAACAAAAACAAAAGGAAGCCCCATGTTTTTATGGCTTGCACATTTCAGTAACTGGTTGTCCGGTCTGAATGTCTTTCAATACACCACATTCCGCGCCGTCATGGCAGCCTTGACCGCCTTGGCGTTTTCCCTGCTGCTCGGTCCATGGACCATCCGCAAACTGACGCAATTAAAAGTCGGGCAGGCAGTGCGTACCGACGGGCCGCAAACCCACCTCATCAAAAACGGCACGCCGACGATGGGCGGCTCGCTGATTCTGACCGCCATCACCGTGTCCACAATCTTGTGGGGCAACTGGGCAAACCCGTATATTTGGATTCTTTTGGGCGTATTGCTCGCCACGGGCGCGCTCGGTTTTTACGACGACTGGCGCAAAGTCGTCTATAAAGACCCCAACGGCGTTTCTCCCAAATTTAAAATGGTGTGGCAGTCGAGCGTTGCCATCATCGCTGCGCTTGCCCTGTTCTTCCTTGCTGAAAACTCCTCCAATAACATCCTGATCGTTCCCTTCTTCAAACAAGTCGCCTTGCCGTTGGGCGTAGTCGGCTTCGTCGTCCTGACCTATCTGACCATTGTCGGCACTTCCAACGCCGTCAACCTGACCGACGGCCTTGACGGCCTTGCCGCCTTCCCCGTCGTCCTCGTCGCCGCCGGCCTCGCCATCTTCGCCTACGCCAGCGGACACTCGCAATTCGCCCAATACCTGCAACTGCCTTATGTCGCAGGCGCGAACGAAGTCGTGATTTTCTGTACCGCCATGTGCGGCGCGTGTCTCGGATTTTTGTGGTTCAACGCCTATCCTGCGCAAGTTTTCATGGGCGACGTCGGCGCGCTGGCATTGGGTGCGGCACTCGGTACCGTTGCCGTCATCGTCCGTCAAGAGTTCGTCCTCGTCATCATGGGCGGTCTGTTCGTCGTCGAAGCCGTGTCCGTCATGCTTCAGGTCGGCTGGTATAAGAAAACCAAAAAACGCATCTTCCTGATGGCGCCTATCCACCACCACTACGAACAAAAAGGCTGGAAAGAAACCCAAGTCGTCGTCCGCTTTTGGATCATTACCATCGTCTTGGTGTTAATCGGATTGAGTACGCTGAAAATCCGCTAAGTTGCTTTCCTTTTTCCGACGTTCACATTTTCAGACGACCCGACGAGATTCATCGGGTCGTCTGAATTTTTGAGAGGGCAGGGCAGATGAATTGCGCTACACGTCCCTGCGATGTCGAGACAGTAGTGCGTCAAACCTGCCACATTCATTTTCAGACGACCCCTTGCCATATCAAGCTGATATAATCCCCGCCAATCATAATTTACACGGAGTCATCATGCAGTTCTCGGCATTCGGCGAAAAATTCACGCAACACAGCGGCATCCTGCAACTTATGGATGACCTCGGCGACGCGCTCAAAAGCGACAAGCACGTCAACATGCTCGGCGGCGGCAATCCGGCGCGGATCGCCGAAGTCAACGCCGTGTTCGCCGACGTATTTTCAAAGCTGGCGGCGGAACACGCCGTCGAGAACATCGGCAATTACTCCAATCCCCAAGGCGATGCCGCGCTGATTGACGCGCTGACCGCCTTCCTCAACCGCGAATACGGCTGGAACCTGACCGCCGACAATATCGCGCTGACCAACGGTTCGCAAAACGCGTTTTTCTATCTTTTCAACCTTTTCGGCGGCAAATTCAAGGTTTCAGACGACCTTTCCGTAGAGAAAGCTATCCTGCTGCCGCTCGCGCCCGAATACATCGGCTATGCCGACGTGCATGTCGAAGGGCAGCACTTCGTTTCCGTCAAACCGAAAATCGAAGCTGTCGAACACGAGGGCGAAGAAGGCTTCTTCAAATACCGCGTGGACTTTGACGCGCTGGAAAGCCTGCCCGAGCTGAAAGAAGGCAAAATCGGCGCGATTTGCTGTTCACGCCCGACCAACCCGACCGGCAATGTGCTGACCGACGGCGAAATGGCGCGGCTGGACGCTTTGGCGCAAGAACACGGCATTCCGCTGATTATCGACAACGCCTACGGAATGCCGTTCCCCAACATCATTTACAGCGACGTGACGCTGAATTGGCACGAAAACATCATCCTCTGCTTCAGCCTTTCCAAAGTCGGCTTACCGGGCGTGCGCACCGGCATCATCGTCGCCGCGCCGGAAGTGGTCAAAGCCGTCAGCAGCCTGAACGCAATTGTGAACCTGTCGCCCACCCGCTTCGGCGCAGCCATCGCAACACCGCTGTTGCAGGACGGTCGTCTGAAACAGCTTTCAGACGACGTCATCCGGCCGTTTTACCGCAATCAGGCGCAAACCGCCGTCTCGCTGCTCAAGCGCGAGCTGGGCGCGTATCCGCTGAAAATCCACAAGCCCGAAGGCGCGATTTTCCTGTGGCTCTGGTTTGAAAACCTGCCCGTTTCGTCGCAAACCCTGTACGAAATGCTCAAAGCCGAAGGCACGCTGATTATTCCGGGTGAACATTTCTTCGTCGGCATCGACACGCAAGATTACCCACACGCCCACGAGTGCATCCGCATGAGCATCGCGCAGGACGCTCAAACGCTGGAAAAAGGCGTCGCCGCCATCGGCAGGGTGGTGCGCGGTTTGTACGACGCGGCGTAAACGGTAAAGTTGACAGCCATTCAGTCAAAAGGTCGTCTGAAACAGTTTCAGACGACCTTTTTGTTTAACATGTTTATTCTATAATAAAAATCTAACAAAAATAAAATCTCAATTAATAATAACAATATTAAATTGAAGTCATAGTTCCAATAGTCAAAACCTTTCTGTATAGTTCTTTTCATAGCTTAAGAAAAAGGAAAAACAAATGTCGATACAAGAAATTTATGAATGCCAAGAAACCGGCTACGAATATGCTTTTCGGCAAATCGTTTTATAAACCACTGACCATTTCACAAAGGAAATCATCATGACCGTCTCTAAATGTCCCGTAACCCACCTGACCATGAACAACGGCGCCCCCGTTGCCGACAATCAAAACAGCCTGACCGCTGGTCCGCGCGGCCCGTTGCTGGCGCAGGATTTGTGGCTGAATGAAAAACTCGCCGACTTCGTGCGCGAAGTCATCCCCGAACGCCGTATGCACGCCAAAGGTTCGGGTGCGTTCGGTACGTTCACCGTGACGCACGATATCACGAAATACACCCGCGCCAAAATTTTCAGCGAAGTCGGTAAGAAAACCGAGATGTTCGCCCGTTTCACCACCGTGGCAGGCGAGCGCGGCGCAGCCGATGCGGAACGCGACATCCGCGGCTTTGCGTTGAAGTTTTATACCGAAGAAGGCAACTGGGATATGGTCGGCAACAACACGCCTGTGTTCTTCCTGCGCGACCCGCGCAAATTCCCCGACTTGAACAAGGCGGTCAAACGCGACCCGCGCACCAATATGCGCTCCGCTACGAACAACTGGGACTTCTGGACGCTGCTGCCCGAAGCCCTGCACCAAGTTACCATCGTCATGAGCGACCGCGGCATTCCCGCCAGTTACCGCCATATGCACGGCTTCGGTTCGCATACTTACAGCTTCTGGAACGAAGCGGGCGAGCGTTTTTGGGTGAAATTCCATTTCCGCACCCAGCAAGGCATTAAAAACCTGACCGACAAAGAAGCTGCGAAAATCATCGGAGACGACCGCGAAAGCCACCAACGCGACTTGTACGAAGCCATCGAACGCGGCGAGTTTCCGAAATGGACGATGTACATCCAAGTCATGCCTGAAGCTGATGCGGAAAAAGTGCCGTATCATCCCTTCGACCTGACCAAAGTTTGGCCGAAAAAAGACTATCCACTGATTGAAGTGGGCGAATTCGAGTTGAACCGTAATCCCGAAAATTTCTTCGCCGATGTGGAACAATCCGCCTTCGCCCCGAGCAACCTCGTGCCCGGTATCGGCGCCAGCCCCGACAAAATGCTGCAAGCCCGTCTGTTCAATTACGCCGACGCGCAACGCTACCGCTTAGGCGTGAACTTCCGCCAAATCCCAGTCAACCGCCCGCGTTGCCCCGTCCACAGCAACCAGCGTGACGGACAAGGCCGCGCCGACGGCAACTACGGCAGCCTGCCGCACTACGAACCCAACAGCTTCGGCCAATGGCAGCAACAGCCCGACTTCGCCGAACCGCCTTTGAAAATCAACGGCGACGCGGCGCACTGGGACTACCGCCAAGACGATGACGACTATTTCAGCCAACCGCACGCCTTGTTTAACCTGATGAACGACGCGCAGAAACAGGCTTTGTTCGGCAACACCGCCGCAGCCATGGGCGACGCGCCCGACTTCATCAAATACCGCCACATCCGCAACTGCCACCGTTGCGACCCCGCCTACGGCGAAGGTGTGGCGAAAGCCTTGGGGCTGACCGTTGAAGACGCACAAGCCGCCCGCGCGACCGACCCCGCATTGGGTCAGCCCGGTTTGCTGTAAATGGGAGGAGCTATGTGGATAGAGATTGAAGCGTTGTTATCCCACGCAATCCGATACCGGAAACCGTAAATTATTAATATCAGAGAGATAAGCAAACAAAAAGGTCGTCTGAAAATTTCAGACGACCTTTTATTTCAAATCTTCAAAAGATTATTTTTTGTTCAGAGAGTCGCGGATTTCGCGCAACAGCAATACTTCTTCGCTAGGCTCTGCAGGTGCTTCTTCAACAGGCGCTTCGGCTTTTTTCATGGAGTTCAATGCTTTGATAACGGCAAAAATCGCAGCAGCAATGATCAGGAAGCTGATAACAGAGTTGATGAACAGACCGAGGTTCAGGGTAACGGCACCGGCTGCTTGAGCGGCTGCCAAGTTGGCATAGCCTTCTGCGGGCGCTTGCGCACCGTTTTTCAGGGTGATGAACAGGTTGGAGAAGTCAACGCCGCCGATCAACAGACCGATAGGGGGCATGATTACGTCGTCAACCAAAGATTTAACGATGCCGCTGAACGCAGTACCGACAACCATACCGACTGCCAAGTCGATAACGTTGCCGCGCATAATAAACTGTTTAAATTCTGAAGCAATAGACATAAATGTCCTCCTGTATGTTTGTGGATAATAAAGTGAAATTTTTAAAAAAGCGCATCCGAAGCGACGGCCGGGCTTTTCCAAACCGGCAGGCATGGTATCGTGTTATTTGTTAAACAAATTTTATAAAAGTTAAAATTTGTTTTTATGACAAAATTCCCGAAATATTCCGCCTTTTATACGAAAAAAGAACCGTCTGAAATAGCCGGTGTACCTTTTTTACACCACTTATTCAGACGGTTTTTTGTGTAATAAGTTGTCTTTTCTACAAAATATTACAAATCATTACGCCTCTTCGTCGTTCAGGGCGTTGATGCTGTAACCGCCGTCAACGTAAGTGATTTCGCCGGTAATGCCTGAAGAGAGTTCGGAGAGCAGGAAGGCGGCAGTGTTGCCGACTTCATCGATGGTTACGTTGCGGCCGAGCGGATTGTGGGAAGCGACGTGTCCCAAGAGTTTGCTGAAATCAGCAATGCCGGAAGCAGCGAGGGTTTTGATCGGACCGGCGGAGATGCCGTTGCAACGGATGCCTTCTTTGCCCAAGCAGGCGGCGGTAAAGCGGATGCCTGCTTCGAGGCTGGCTTTTGCCATGCCCATGACGTTGTAGTTCGGAATCGCACGAACCGCGCCCAAGTAGCTCAGGGCGACGATGGCGGAGTTTCTGCCGCGCATCATCGGACGGGCGGCTTTTGCCAATGCGGGCAAGCTGTATGCGGAAATTTCGTGTGCGGTATTGAACGCTTCGCGGCTGATGCTGTCGAGGAAGTCGCCGCTCAAGGCTTCTTTCGGTGCGAAACCGATGGAGTGGACGAGGCCGTCCAAGCCGTCCCAATGTTTGCCCAAATCGGCGAAAACTTGGTTGATTTCGTCGTCGCTGGCGACATCGCAGCGGAACACGAGTTCGGAACCTAATTCGGCGGCCATTTTGCGGACGCGCTCTTCCAGTTTGTCAACAACGTAGGTAAACGCCAAATCCGCGCCTTGTTCGCGGCAGGCTTTGGCAATGCCGTAAGCGATGGAACGCTCGGAAATCATGCCGGTGATCAGGATTTTTTTACCTTGCAGAAAACCCATTTTTTGTCCTTTAAAGTGTGGTATTGCGGTTTGATGAAACTGGGCATTATAGCAAACTGAGGCGGTTTCGGTATAGAAAACAAGAGATAACCTGTCGTCTTGACGGTTTTTGCATTTTTTCAGACGACCTCTTTGTGCTGTTTGCTCCTGCTTTTGAATGTCCGTTTAGTGCCTTATGTTTAAACTTGCTTGTCCGCTTCATGCCGCTTCAGGCGCATAGCGAAAAACACCATCACCGCGCCTAACACCAGCGCGCTGCCCATCGCTAGATGGATGCCGTCGAGCATGGCTTGTTGCGGCGAGGCGGCGGAGGACAGTTTCTCGCCGATATTGGTTGCACCGACGAAAAATGCCGCGCCGATCGCGCCGGCAATCGGGTTGATGGTGGTCAGAATTGCCGCGCCGTGAGGATTGAGTTTTTTCGGCAGCGCGTTCAAGCCGTGGGTTTCGCCCGTTACGCAGGCGGAGACGGACACCGCCATCAAGGTGAACATGGCGGTCAGCATCATGACTTGTGTGTCAATCCGCAAAAACAGCCACAACACCGCCAGCGATACCGTCAGCATCACCGTGGCGGGCAATACGACGAACCGTCCGCCCTTCTTGTCCAGCAGTTTGCCGAACAAAGGCGCGGCAACCGCTTGTGCGATGCTTGCAGGCATCAGAATCAGCCCTGTCGCCGTACCCGTCAGCATCAGTACCTGCTGCGTATACATCGGCATCATCAGTTCCAAACCCAAAAACAGGAACACCGCGCCCGCCAGAATCACGACGCAGTGGCGGAACTGCCTATACTCAAACGCCCGCAGGTTCAGCAGCGGCGTCGCCAAGCGGGACTGGCGGTATGCGAACCAGCCCACTAAGGCAACGGAAGCGGCAAACAGCAGGATAAATTCCGCCAGCGGCAGACGGGCGAAATTACTGCTTGCATACACCAGCCCGCCGAAGCCCGCAATCGACAAGACAGCCGACAAAATATCAATCTTCGGACGGCTGATATTGCTCAAGTTGACCGTCAGATACTTGCCCACCAACACCATCGCCGCCAGCATAAACGGCGCGGTAAAGCCGAACAGCACGCGCCAATGCGTGTGGTCGATGATGATGCCCGACAGCGTCGGGCCCATTGCGGGCGCGGCGGTGAACATCATGGTAATCACGCCCATCGCCGTTCCGCGTTTGTTCGGCGGGTAAATCGACAAAATGCCGTTAAACAGGAGCGGCACGAAAAATGCGGCAGACACCGCCTGCACCATCCGCCCCGCGACCAGAATCCCGAAAGTCGGCGCAAACGCGCAAATCAGTGAACCCGCCAAAAACGTCGCCTGCGTAAACAACACCATCTTGCGCGTTTCAAACCATTGAATCACGCCCGCCGTAATCGGCGTGAACGCGCCCATTACCAGCAAAAAGCCCGTCGTCAGCCATTGGACGGTAGTCTTGTCGACCCCGAAATCCTTCATAATCGGCGTGAGCGCAACATTTAAAAGCGTGTCGTTGAGATAGCCGAAAAACGCGCCGATAAACAGCGTCGCCACAACGGTTTTGGCAGGAAAATCGGGATTGTCGGCGTGGTATTCGTGAGCCGTATCGTCTGTGCCAATATCGGAAGTATGCATAGCATCATATTGAAATATTTGAAGAATGCGGATTTTAACATGGGATATGTAAAAAAATGTTTATTTGGTTTTCCGCAAAACTTTTATATTCCGATATAATGACGTCTTCAAAAAATCATATTTCAAATAATTACGTTACGGACAAACATTATGGAAAATACTCAACATGTTTCGCGATGGCGTTTCGCCGTGAAAAGCGCCTCGCTGCATCTGCTTGTCAGTCTGGTTCTGGCGGGCTTGGCGGCACTGCTTGTTTTTGAAGTCTGGTATCCCTTCCCCTATGCCGAATTGACCGGCGGTTTGGATTTGTATAAGTTGGTCGTATCGGTGGATATCGTGTGCGGTCCGTTGTTGACCCTGATTCTTGCTAGTCCCAAGAAAAAAATGCGCGAGCGCGTGGTCGATTTTTCCTTAATCGGCGCGATCCAGCTTGCCGCTTTGATTTACGGGTTGTACAGCGTATCCCTTGCCCGTCCTGTTGCCGCAGCTTTTGAGCGCGACCGTATCAATATTGTGACTGCCGCCGAAATCGATAAGGCGGATTTGGCAAAAGCCAAAGATGGCTTCAAAACCCTGCCTTGGTTCGGTATAGAGCGCGTAGGCGTACGCGAGGCTGCCAATGTCGATGAAGGCAATGAAAGCCTGAGCTTGTCGCTGACGGGTATCGAGCCGAGTATGCGACCGAATTGGTGGCTGCCCGACGGCCCAGCCGAGCGCGAAAAAATCCGCCGCGTGATGAAGCCGTTGTCCGAATTGGCTGCCGCCCGCAATATGTCTGAAGCGGATATCGTCAAATCAGCCAAAGTATCTTCCTCCGGCAAACCTTTGTTCTTCCTGCCCTTGACCAGCAGCCGTACAAAAGACTGGGTAGTCATCATGGATGAAAATGCTGATTTCGTAGGTTATGCGCCGATAGACGGTTTTATGACGAAAAACGCCGCTGCGGCCAAAAACAAAGAGCAGGTTATTTAAAGCCGACTGGGAGGTCGTCTGAAAGCCAATTTCCTTGTTTTCAGACGACCTTTTGCCATCCGCCTTCCAAACTGCTAAACTATTTACATTATTTTTACTTGAGACATACGCACACATGAAAGACCCAGAGCAGAGCAGCATGACCGCCCGCCGTTTTTCGTGCGTATCGATATGAATCAGGCAGCTTGAGAATTTCAGGCTGCCTTTTCGCGTTTGAACACAAAGGAATACAAAAATCATGGATTTCAGTTGGTTGGCAGAGCCGCATACTTGGATAGGCTTTGCCACGCTTCTGGTACTCGAAGTTGTCTTGGGGATAGACAACCTCGTTTTCGTCGCTATTTTGGCGAACAAAGTCAAACCCGCCCAGCGCGACCGCGCGCGTATTACCGGTCTGGGGCTTGCGGTTGTTATCCGCATCATCATGCTCGGCTTCATGGCACACATCATGACCCTGACGCGTCCTCTGTTCCATATCAGCGGATTGGACGTTTCCGGCAAAGACATGATTATGCTCGCGGGCGGTATCTTCCTGCTCTACAAAGCCACCACCGAGCTGCACGAACGCCTCGAAGGGCATAACCAGTTTGCCGTTGCCGACAGCCAGAAGAAACACGCGCGGTTTTGGAGCGTGGTTGCCCAAATCCTGATTCTTGACGCGGTATTTTCCATCGATTCGGTTATCACGGCCGTTGCCATGGTCGATCACATCGTCGTCGCCATGGGTGCGGTTGCCGTTGCCATGACCGTCATGATTTCCGCCAGCAAACCGCTGACCGAGTTTGTAGACAGGCATCCTACCGTCGTCATGCTCTGCTTGGGTTTCCTGCTGATGATCGGTTTCAGCCTCATTGCCGAAGCCTTCCATTTCCACATCCCGAAAGGCTACCTCTACGCCGCTATCGGCTTCTCCATCCTGATTGAAGCATTCAACCAAATTTCGCAGCGCAACAGCCGCAAAAACGACTACATCAGCAGCTCGTGGCGCAAGCGCACCGCTGAGAACGTCTTGGGCATGATGGGCATACGCGAAAGCGTGCTTGCCAGAGCGGGCAACGAAGCAGAGGACGACGGGCATTTTGAGGAAAACGAAAAATCCATGATACGCAGCGTTCTCACGCTTGCCGAACGCCCCATCCTCGGCGTGATGATTCCCCGTCGCGACATTGAGCGTTTGGACATCTCTCAAAGCCGCGAAGAGCAACACGCCCAACTGCAAAATACCCCATACAGCCGCCTGCTCGTCGTTGGTAAAGCTGGTGTGGACGAACCGTTGGGCTACATCAACAAAAAAGACCTGCTTGCCCAACTGCTCGAAACAGGCGAACTCAATATCCAAGCCGTCCTGCGCCAGCCGCTTGTCCTGCCGGACAGTACGACTGCATTGGGGGCGATTGAACTGTTCCGCCAAAGCAGCGCGGATTATGCTTTGGTGGTCGATGAATTCGGCGCGGTTTTGGGCATGGTTACCATGAAAGACCTGCTGGAAACCATCGCAGGCGAATTTCCCGAAGAGTTTGAACGACAGGAAGAACCCGCCGTCCAAGAAAATGCCGATGAAAGTCTGACCGTGGACGGTTCACTCGAATACGTCGAACTTGCGCCGCAACTCAACCTCCCGCCACAGGAAGAAGATGCCGACTTCCACACTGTCGCCGGACTGATTATGGAAGAGCTGCAAAGCATTCCCGATGTCGGCGACTTTGCCGATTTCCACGGCTGGCGTTTCCAAGTCGTTGAAAAAGACGGTCAACGCATCGAGCGGGTAAAAATCACCAGGCTGCCTGAAGAAGGCTAAATCGGGATATGAAGTAAAAAAGGTCGTCTGAAAACCTGAGATTTGGGTTTTCAGACGACCTTTTGATATGGAAATCGAAGTGCGTGAATGTCGCGACACCCTGTTTCAAGAAAACATTAATCGTGCCCGTGCATTTTCAGTTCGCTTAAGCCGGGGAGGTCAGCGAAGCTGCGTTCGCGGACGATTTGGCAGAAGTTGTCGAGATAGCTTTTGTCTGCGTCTTCGGTACGCGTGGCGGCGTAGAGTTCGCTTTGCAGGCCGTTGGCGGTGATTTGGCGGTGGACGACGTAGCCTTTTTCGAGGTAGGGCATCACGGTCCAGTAGGGCAGGGCGGCGATACCGCGTTTGCTGGCGACGAGTTGGATGATGGCGATGGTCAGTTCGCTACGGCGGCGCGGTGGGTTGATGCCTTTGGGTAACAATATTTTTTTTGGCAGATCGAGCATTTCGTCGGGAACGGGATAGGTGATGAGGGTTTCGCCGATGAAGTCTTCTGCCTCCCAAACGGTTTTGGCGGCAAGCGGGTGGTCTTGGGCGCAGATGCCGACCATTTCGTAGGCGAACAGGGGGCGGAAGCTGATGCCGTTTTGCTTTTCGGCTTCGGATACGATGGCGAGATCGGCGCGGTGTTGCAATAAGAGTCCGACGGGGTCTGCCTGAAAGCCGGAAACGATGTCCAATTCGACTTGCGGCCACATGGGGCGGAATTCGCCCATTGCGGGCATGAGCCAGTCGAAACAGGTGTGGCATTCGACTGCCAGCCGCAATTCGCCTGCTTCGCCTTCGATGATGCGGGCGAGGTCGCGCTCGGCGGCGGAAACTTGCGGGAGGAGTTCGCGTGCGAGCCGCAACAGGCGTTCTCCGGCGGGCGTGAAGCGCAAGGGTGTGGATTTGCGCTCGAACAGGGGCGTGTCGTAATAGTTTTCAAGCGCGCGGATTTGGTGCGAAAGGGCGGATTGGGTCAGGAAGACGCGTTTGGCGGCAAGGGATACGCTGCCGGTTTCTTCGAGTGCTAGCAGGGTTTTGAGATGGCGCAGTTCGATGATGGAATCCATTGGTTTTTACGCTTTCAGACGACCTTTTGAGATGGGCAATATTAAAATATTTCATGCCGGGGTGTAAATGCGGGCGCGTGTTGAACGGCGTGGGGATTGGGGCGCGTCATGGTTTGCGGTTAGAATGTGCGTCCGATTTTGTATGAATGCGGTGAATTGACTTGAAACGCGGGCGTTGTTTTGCTTTGTCCTGTGAAATTCAATCCGCTATGTGTTGAAAGGAATGATATGGCGAAACGCAACGATATTTTGGCGTGGTGCGACGAGGTGTTGCAGGTCGGAATGTTCAAAGACTATGCACCCAATGGTTTGCAGGTCGAGGGCAGGGCGGAAGTCGGCAAAATTGCGACATCGGTAACGGCAAGCAAAGCGGCGGTTGATTTCGCTGCAGAGCAGGGCGCGGATATGCTTTTGGTGCACCACGGGATGTTTTGGAAAAGCGAGCCGGTAACGATTACAGGCTGGAAAAAAGCGCGCATCGAAACATTATTGCAACACCAAATCAATATGGTGGGCTACCACTTGCCGCTGGATGCGCACCCTGTCTTGGGCAACAACGCGCAGCTTGCCGAGAAGTTGGGCTGGGAGGTCGAAAGGCAGTTCGGCGAACAGAGCCTTTTGAATATAGGTCGTCTGAAAACGCCGCAGACTTTGGCTGAATGGTTGCAACACATTGCTGCAACGCTGGGGCGGCAGCCCGTAGCCGTCGGCGATATGTCACGCGAAATCAAACGCATTGCATGGTGTACGGGCGGTGCGCAGGGATTTTTTCAGACGACCATAGACGAAGGCGTAGATGCCTATCTGACCGGAGAAATCTCGGAAGCGCAGTTTCATCTTGCCAATGAAACAGGCGTTGCCTTTGTCAGCGCGGGGCACCATGCGACGGAACGTTACGGCGTCTGTGCTTTGGGCGAAGCCGTAGCCCGGCATTTCGAGTTGGAAATCTGTCATTTCGACGAAGATAATCCCGCCTAAGCCTTGATAATCGTCATGAAAATTTACCTTAATTTAAATAATGCTTTGAGTATCACGGCAAACTAGGTAGAATTACATCGTTTAATGGCTCGGTATTCCCAAAATTTTAGGACGACTGAATAATGGATAATCAAGAAATCAATAGCGGTCGCCGCCGCTTTCTGACGCTGGCTACATGCGGCGCGGGCGGTGTGGCGGCTTTGGGCGTAGCTACGCCTTTCGTGGCAAGCTTTTTCCCGTCGGAAAAAGCCAAGGCCGCAGGTGCTGCCGTCGAAATCGATGTCAGTAAAATCGAATCCGGACAAATGTTGACTGCCGAATGGCAAGGTAAACCGATTTGGGTGGTTAACCGCACAGATCAGCAGCTCAAAGACCTGAAAAGTTTGAACGGCGCGGTTGCCGACCCTAATTCGGATGCGGATCAACAGCCCGAATATGCTAAAAACGAGACCCGTTCGATTAAGCCGAACATCCTTGTAGCCATCGGTATCTGTACCCATTTGGGCTGCTCGCCGACCTACCGTCCTGACGTTGCTCCTGCCGATTTGGGTGCAGACTGGAAAGGTGGCTTCTTCTGCCCTTGCCACGGCTCGAAATTCGACATGGCAGGCCGCGTGTATAAAGGTGTTCCTGCACCGACCAACCTGGTTGTTCCGCCCTACAAATATCTGAGCGATACGACAGTCTTGGTAGGCGAAGACTAAAAATAAGGAACGATAATTATGGCAAACCAAACCAATAACAAAGCAAAAGCATTGTTAGACTGGACGGACGCTCGTTTCCCTCTGTCTAAAATGTGGAATGAGCATTTGGCTCAATACTACGCGCCGAAGAACTTCAACTTCTGGTACTACTTCGGTTCTTTGGCTCTGCTCGTCCTCGTAATTCAAATCGTCAGCGGTATCTTCCTGACCATGAACTACAAACCGGACGGCAACCTGAATGCCTATCACCTGCCTGCTGCCTTTACCGCAGTAGAGTACATCATGCGCGACGTGTCCGGCGGCTGGATTATCCGCTATATGCACTCCACCGGCGCATCTTTCTTCTTCATCGTCGTGTACCTGCACATGTTCCGCGGCCTGATTTACGGTTCGTACAAAAAACCGCGCGAATTGGTGTGGATTTTCGGTTCCCTGATTTTCTTGGCATTGATGGCCGAAGCCTTTATGGGCTACCTGCTGCCTTGGGGTCAAATGTCCTTCTGGGGCGCGCAGGTGATTATTAACCTGTTCTCCGCCATCCCTGTTATCGGTCCTGATTTATCCACTTGGATTCGCGGCGACTTCAACGTTTCCGACGTTACCCTGAACCGCTTCTTCGCACTGCACGTTATTGCCGTACCGCTGGTGTTGCTCGGTTTGGTCGTGGCACACATCATCGCCTTGCACGAAGTGGGTTCGAACAACCCTGACGGCGTGGAAATCAAGAAACTCAAAGATGAAAACGGCGTTCCGCTCGACGGCATTCCTTTCCATCCGTACTACACCGTCAAAGACATCTTGGGCGTTGTCGTATTCCTGATTGTTTTCTGCTCCGTATTGTTCTTCGCCCCTGAAGGCGGCGGCTACTTCCTTGAAGCTCCGAACTTTGATGCGGCAAACGCGCTGAAAACACCGCCGCACATTGCACCGGTATGGTACTTTACCCCGTTCTACGCCATTTTGCGTGCGATTCCTTCGATGGCAGGTACTCAGGTATGGGGTGTAATCGGCATGGGTGCAGCAGTTGTATTGATTGCCTTGTTGCCTTGGTTGGATAAGTCACCTGTAAAATCTGTTCGTTACCGCAACAACTCTTTCAAAGTAATGTTGGCGTTGTTTGTTGTATCTTTTATCGGCTTGGGAATTCTGGGTGCATTGGTAGCAGATGATACTCGTACAGCTTTTGCTCGTGCATTCAGTGCATTCTATTTCTTGTTCTTCATCGGTATGCCGTTGCATACAAATCCTAAATGGTTGGCTGAAAAAGCTGGTGGTATTAAATATTTAATCAGTCTGTTTGTTTATGCAGCTTTAATTATTTATAACCTGTATTTAGTTGCAGTCTTGCCAAATAACATCGTTAAGGCATTCGTTCTGGCTTACACAGTTTTCTTTGCAGCTATTCCATTCCTGAATGCGTTTAATAGCGAAAAAGCTACGCCTGAGCGTGTAACCATGAGCACCACTAAACAAAAAATTATGTTTTTTGTTTATGTCGGTATTACCGTCATTGGTGCTTACCTGTTTGCAACCAATATCTGATGAGGGCAGCGAAAATGAAACATACCCTGAAAAACTGGTTTGCTGCCTTGTTACTGGCAGTGCCTATGAGTGCCGCCGTCGCCAGCGGTGGCGGACACTACGAAAAAGTCGAGATTGACCTGCGCGACCAAGTCAGCTTGCAGCGCGGTGCTCAAATTTTCACCAACTACTGTTTATCCTGCCACTCGGCAAGCGGTATGCGCTTCAACCGTCTGAAAGATATCGGTTTGACTGATGAAGAAATCAAGAAAAACCTGATGTTTACGACAGACAACGTCGGTGATGTCATGTTGGCAGCGATGAATCCTAAAGATGCTGCCAAATGGTTTGGTGCGGCTCCTCCGGATCTGACACTGATTGCCCGTTCTAAAGGCGCGGATTATCTGTATGCCTATATGCGCGGCTTCTATAAAGACCCGACCCGTCCGAACGGTTGGAACAACGTCGTATTCGATAAAGTCGGTATGCCTCACCCCTTGTGGGAGCAACAAGGCGTTCAAGCAGTTGAGTTGGATGCCAAAGGTCAACCGGTCATGGTTAAAGATGAGCATGGTATATCGAAACCCAAACTTTATTGGGAATCTACCGGCGCGCACAGCCGTCGTTTGCCAAACGGCAAAGTCGTCCAAACAGAGTACGATGCTTATGTACGCGATTTGGTGAACTATTTGGTTTACATGGGTGAACCGGCGCAACTCCAGCGCAAACGTACAGGCTATATCGTGTTGATGTTCTTGCTTGCAGTAATGCTGCCTCTGGCATACTTCCTGAAAAAAGAATATTGGAAAGACGTTCACTAAGTCTTGTAATGAAAAAGGGTAAACCTGATCGGGTTTGCCCTTTTTTTTAACCATTTATCCAGTTTTAGACGACCTTTATTTCATGGAAAAGTGACATGAAGATGTTTGATCTAGGGTGTGTACTGAGAATATTGCTTAATCCTCTATCAAGATGGTTTTATCACTTTATTTGGGATGGATGTTAATCCAATTTGGCGATTATGTTATAAAGGAAGCGGGGAAGAGGGAGATTTATAATCGCTTGCTTGAGTACTATTATTAACTATTAAGAGTGTTCGGACTGCAAGCCGTACAAATTTCAGACGACCTTTTGTCCTTGAATGGAACAATGCCAGCTTTATGTTTAAATTTGCTCAATAGAAAAGGTTGGGTAGGGTAGGCTTGAGAGTTGTTCAGGCAGTCGAATTTATGAGAATCGCGGTTCATTTATGCACTGAAGAAAAAGAGAGGATGCCAAAGGTGGTCATGACTTAGGTGCTATCTTGGCAATGTTTATAATATGAAAAAGGTCGTCTGAAAAGTAGGAATGCTTTTCAGACGACCTCTTGTCTTACTGCCAATAATTATTGCGCTTTGGTCTCGGTCACAAAGCCGATTTTGGTAATACCTGCTTCGCGGGCAGCTTCGAGGGCTTTGTTGACATATTCGTATTCAACGGCCTTGTCTGCTGAAATGGCAACGATGGTATTGGCGTTTTTCTGCTTTTCAGTTTTCAGTCGGGAAGTAACCGTATTAATATCCGCTTTGGTTGCAGAATCGCCATCGATGTAATAGTTGCCATTAACATCTATGGTCAGGCGTAGAGGGTCTTTAGGCTGCTTTTCCTTCTGCTTCGCTGCATTTTCTGAAGCGGACGGCAGTTCCAAAGGAATCGAGTGGGTCAGTACGGGCATGGTGATCATGAAAACGATCAACAGTACCAGCATCACGTCGACCAAAGGCGTGACGTTGATGTCTGACATCGGTGCATCATCGCCGGAATTCATAGAGCCGAATGCCATAATTTAGTCCTTTTGATTCAACAGGCGGACGTGTAAATCGTGTGCGAAAGCGTCCATATCTTGAGAGAGGGTTTTCTTACCGCGGTTGAGGAAGTTATACGCCAAGACAGCAGGGATGGCGACAAACAAACCGATGGCGGTTGACACCAACGCCTCACCAATCGGGCCGGCTACTGCGGCAATACTCATTTGACCGCTTTGACCGATATTGATTAAGGCGTGGTAAATCCCCCAGACCGTACCGAACAAGCCGATAAACGGGGCAGTTGAACCGATGGATGCCAAAGCAGTCATGCCGTAATCAAACTGGCGCATGTTTTGTTCCATGCTGTTTCGGATTTGAATGACGAGGTATTCGTTCAAAGGCAGCTCGGTAGTCAGTGTTTTCGCGTTGCTTTGACGATAGCTTTGGTAGGCACGCAGGGATTCGTCCGCTACGCGGCTCATGGGCGCATCAATATCTTTCACTTTTTGCACGGCTTCGGTAAGCGTAAAGGCATTAAGCATTTGCGTTTTAACGAGTGCGTTGGCGGTTTTGGCTTTTTTCAGTTTGATGGAGCGCAAGATAATCAGACACCAAGTCACGATGCTCATTACTAACATCAACACGAATACACTGATCAGAACAAAATCGCCTGATTCGAATATTGTTTTTAAATCCATGATTTTTCCAAATTTTCCAAGTAAATTAAAACTTTTGTCGATAAAGGTGTTGTGCCCGATTACTCAAGAGTAAAAGAGACCGGGACTCGGAATTCAGTCCAGACAGAGGCATTGCAAGCACCATTTTTAACTGCTTTACGGGCAGCTTGGTCAAGAGCATTGGAGCCACTGCGTTTTAAAATTTTAACTTCAGCAACTTTTCCTCCTGGGCCAACCAAGACACTCAGCATAACTGTACCTGTATCTCCGTTTTCTGCCGCTATGGGAGGATATGGCGGTTTAGGAATATGGCAAGTGCCACCTTTAACCGGATTGGCTCTACTACTACCCGGTCCTGTTCCAGGGCCATTTCCACCGCCGGAACCTCCTCCACTGCCACTACCTGAACCATGTTCGCCTTTGTTGCTGCCAGTACCGGGGCCGCTGCCTTCACCTTGTCCGTTACCAGGGCCTTTGTTGCCTCCGCCGTTTCCTTTG
The DNA here is from genome assembly GCA_001809325.1 of Neisseria sp. HMSC077D05. Classification (GTDB taxonomy): domain Bacteria; phylum Pseudomonadota; class Gammaproteobacteria; order Burkholderiales; family Neisseriaceae; genus Neisseria. Next base: position 30,890 of record KV797076.1, read on the forward strand.
CTGTCGCCATGAGGAGCCTTACCTTGTCCGTTGCCTTTACCGTTTTCCGCAGTATTCGGCCCGGTTTTACTGCTGCTGGTGTAGTCCGAGGCTTTAGGTGCAGGCTTGGATTCTGGTTTGGGTTGGGGTTTAGGCTCTGGACGTGGTTCGGGTTTAGGTTCAGGCTTAGGTTCCGGTTTGGGTTCTGGTTTTGGCTCAGGCTTTGGTTTTTCAACCGGCTTGGGCTTCTCTTTCGGCTGCTGGATATCAGCATCCGCTTTTTTTGTTATAACTGGCTTAAACTGTGGTTTGGGCTGTTCGACCGGTTTGGGTTTAGGCTGTGGCTTAGGTTTTTGCGGTTCGGGTGTTTTTTCGGGAGCGGCAGGCGCACCTTCGCCTTCGGGGGTGCCGTCTCCACCTCCGTCGCCACCACCCAAATCCGCCAAATCAACAAACTCAATATTTGCCATTTCCGGTATAAGCGGTTTGTATGTTTCCCACAAAAGCGCAATCAAACCCGCGTGAATCAATGATACGGTAATGACGGCTACTGGGATTAAAATTCGGTCTTTATTCATAATCGACGCATGATAATAGCAACAATTTTTGTTTGCAACCTGTTTTTACATCTGTTTTTTGAGTTAATATTTATTCTGAAATAATCTAAAATATTAATATGTACAATACAATGTTTTGATATTGCTATTCATTATCACAATAAAACAAAAGAAAAAGAGGAAGCGACGCCTCAGTCAACTGCATTAGAAGTTGTTCATCTGGAAAAGTTCACAAATTTACAATAAAAGTGGTTTGGATAAAACGATGGCGATGGCGTGCCTTAGAGGAGAAAAAGCTGCAAAAATATTATTTTATTGATTGGCTTGTGTTCTTAGATTGATTCCCGCTATTGCAGGTCGGTAGTTGGTGTGGCTTGAATAGCGGGATGGACTCGTACACTTTTTCAAAAAGGTCGTCTGAAAATAGAAAATTTGATGCTTGTGAAATGTTGTGGTTGTAAGAATGATCAGATGTTTCCTATTTTGGGATTGTGCGGGTTTTCAGTTAAGTCTCTTAAAACATATCGGCAGGGTAGGTAGCTTATGCCGATTTATCGTCTGTTTTTTCGACAACGATTTCGATTTTGGGTTCATATAGTAAATCGTAGGTCGGTTTATTGAGTAGATCCTGCAAAGTAAACCCGTCCAAATGCGCAAAGAAAGCCTTAATCGCTCCGCCCAAAATGCCGGTCAGGCGGCAAGACGGCGTAATCAGGCATTCGTTGTTCTCTCCCATGCATTCGACAACCTGCATGGGTTCAAGATGGCGAACGACCGCGCCGACATTGATTTTATCGGGTGTATCGGCAAGACGCAGTCCGCCCCCTTTCCCTCTTATGCTGGTCAGGAATCCGCCTTTGACAAGCGCGGTAACGACTTTCATCAAATGACTTTTGGAAATGTTATAGGCTTCGGCAATGGTTCCGATATTGACTAACGAATCGTCGTTTATGGCCGCATAAATCAATACCCGCAGACCATAATCCGTATGTTGCGTCAGATACATGGTTTTCTCTGTTCAGAATATATTATTTTTTTAGGGCGGCGGCAGTGTTTCCAGTGGGAAATTGTCGCCGTTATGTGTTTGACTTTATATATGATTAAGTTTCATAATATCTGAAACATTTAAATTAATCCAGTGTAGTTTGATAATTTATTATCATTATAATCAAATATTATGAAGCCGTTAAAACGCCACCCAGCACTTATCGAACTTTCCCGCGAACACCATCACGCCCTTTCACTCTGCGTCCGCCTCCTGCGCGCGCCCGCTGAAAGCCATCAAACAGAGCTTGAAGCCCATTTCCTTGAATTGGAACCGCATTTTGTCGAAGAAGAAACCATGTTCGCCCCGCATTGGCAGAATATTCCCGTTGCGATGCGCAAACGTTTCGAAGCCGAACACGCCAAACTGCGCAGTATGATGGCAAATCCTGAATATCTTAACGAAGCATGGAATAAGGACTTTGCCGTTACCCTGCGCGACCATGCCCGTTTTGAAGAACGCGAACTGTTTCCCGCAGTCGAGCCGTTTTTGCCGGAACCCGAAGGAATCTGAAAAAGGTCGTCTGAAAAGTCCAAAAGCACGATTTTAGCGTTTTCAGACGACCCTCCTGTCCATTCAAACCTAAAACAAACCATTCAAAAAGCAAACCAAGGAACTACCATGACCGCCTTTTTCAAACACCCTGTTTGGGCAATGGCATTCCGCCCGTTTTACTCACTGGCGGCACTATACGGCGCACTCTCCATCCTGCTTTGGGGCTTCGGCTATACGGGTACGCCCGAGTTGTCCAATTTTTATTGGCACGCCCATGAGATGATCTGGGGCTATGCCGGACTCGTCGTCATTGCCTTCCTATTGACCGCCGTTGCCACTTGGACGGGGCAGCCGCCCACGCGCGGCGGCGTTTTGGCAGGATTGACCGCTTTTTGGTTGGCGGCAAGGATTGCCGTTTTCATTCCGGGCTGGGGCGCAACCGCCAGCGGCATACTCGGCACGCTGTTTTTTTGGTACGGCGCAGTTTGCATGGCATTGCCCGTCATCCGTTCCAAAAACAAACGCAATTACGTCGCCGTATTCGCTATCGTCGTCCTAGGCTGCACACACGCCGCATTCCACTTCCAACTGAATGCCGGAAACGCATCTGCACTGCTCAGCGGGCTGCAGTCTGGTCTGATTATGGTCTCAGGCTTTATCGGCCTTATCGGTATGCGGATTATTTCCTTCTTTACCTCCAAACGCCTGAATGTTCCGCAAATCCCCAGCCCGATGTGGGTCGCTCACGCGTCCCTCTGGTTGCCCATGCTGACTGCCATGCTGATGGCGCACCATGCCCTGCCTTGGCTTTCATCTGCTTTTGCCTTTGCAGCGGGCGTGATCTTTACCGTACAGGTTTACCGCTGGTGGTATAAAGCTGTTTTGAAAGAACCGATGCTGTGGATTTTGTTCGCAGGCTATTTGTTCACAGGTTTGGGATTGATTGCCATCGGTGCTTCCTACTTCCACAGCTCTTTCCTTAATCTTGGCGTACATCTCATCGGCGTCGGCGGTATCGGCGTCCTGACATTAGGCATGATGGCGCGCACTGCGCTCGGACATACCGGAAACTCCATCTATCCGCCGCCCAAATCCGTACCCGTCGCCTTTTGGCTGATGATAGCCGCCACTGTCATCCGCATCATTGCAACCTTCGTCAGCGGCACCGGTTACACCCACAGCATCCGCACTTCCGCAGTCTTGTTTGCCCTGTCCTTGCTGCTTTACGCATGGAAATACATCCCTTGGCTCATCCGCCCGCGTTTGGACGGTAAACCGGGTTAATTAAACCAAGCATATCAAACGAAAGGTCGTCTGAAACCTTAAAACAGGTTTCAGACGACCTTTTTATATGGGAATCCGCTTTAAACCGGTACGGTGTGGTTTTACCGAAGTCCGTATCGTTTCAGTGCGTGTTATTGCTCGATACCGTTTTCACGCAATAGCTGGTGAATTTGCTGTTGGGCTTTATCTTCTTTCAGCAGCTGGATGAGTTGATCGCGAATCAGATCAAATGGCGGTGCTTGAGGGTCTTTTTGGACTTCGCTGATTTTAAACAGGAAGAACTTGTTTTCAATTTCAACAGGATTGTGAGTTACCTCTCCCCGATTCATTGGACCCAAGATGCCTGCAAGCGGTTGGCGCAGCTGTCTTGCCATGACGAAATCTTCAAATGCGGGTTGCTGATTCGGATATCGTTTCGTCAATTCTTCAAATGACAAGCCTTTCAAGAGCAATTCTTGTGCTGCTCGTGCTTCTTCGGGCGTATCGAAGCTAACCTGCTGAATCTTGATCATACGGGTTTGCTGATCGTAAAACTTCAATAATTCAGCATTGCTGATTTCGGCAGTGCGCTTCAGATAGTCGGCATATTGCGCCGCGTAAAATTCCGCTTCCATAGTGAGGAATTGGTTGCGGACCTCGGGATCTTTATCCAATCCGGCTTTGAGTGCGGCATTTTTGAGAATTTCAATGCTTTGCAAGTGTTTGACGACTTCTTGGCGGATTGCTTTGCCGTCAGGCTGCTGCTTGGATTCAGGACGCTGTTTGGCTTGCTTGAGAATGCGGGCGACTTCGCTGTCTATGCGTGCCGGATCAATATCAGGCGCTTTGGCAACAGCGAATCCGGCAACAGCCGTCGCCATGATGACTGCGGCGGCAGTTTGGTATTTCATTATAAAAACTCCGTGAACAGTTATTTAATTGTGGCTTTTTGCAACAGAGATTGGAGTGCTTCATCGACGCGGGAGGCTTGCAGGTCTTGGGCTATACTGCTTTTGGATTCGTCATAAGACGGAAGCTTTACATCCCGACGGTCGTTGACATAGAAGACGGCATAGACGTCGCTGTCTTGCAGAGGCGTTGTAGTGTGCGCGCCTTTTTTCAAATCTTTAACTGCGGCATAGAGCGGGGGAACAGCCTCCTGCAAATCTTTTAAGGGAACATAACCTTGCTGGATGCCGCCCGCTTGTTTGGCGCGTTCATCTATTGAATATTGCTTCAGGACGGAGGCAAAGCTTTTCTTGGCATTTAAATCAGAAATGGCTTTTTGGGCATCCGCTTGAGTGCGGGTAATAATTTCGCCCAGTTGTACTTCTTGAGTGCCTTTGTAGAAGTTGCTGAAATTATCGTAAGCGGTTTTGACGTCTTTTTCTTGAACAGGATTTTGACGGAGGACGTGAATCGCATAAGCTTGTCCAAGTAAATCGCTTTCAAATGCCGCCCATTCGGTTTTGAAATGTGCTTTTTTATCGGCACCTTGTTTTTTGGCGTCCGTACGGGCATGTTCCAAAGCTTGTTTGAATTCGGCGCTTTGGTCGAGTTTCAAGCGTTTAGCTTCTTGTGATACGACGGTATTGATGACTTGGCGCTCGGTCAGTTCTCTGCGCAGTTCGGGAGAATCGGGAATTTTGTTGTTTGCTGCACGCAGCGCGGCAACTTGGGCATCAATGACGCTGCTGTCGATGGTTTGTCCATTAACTGTAACTAAGGTTTGGGCAGAAAGGCTGCCGGAAACCAGAGCAGTCATCAGCATAGAGATGAGATATTTTTTCTTCATGATTTTCTCTTGTTATGTCCAGTATGTCTGTAATTAGTGGAAGTATTCGTCCGGAGTGGCCGCTTTGATGCTCAATGCGTGAATCAGCCCTTCGGAAAACAGATCGTGCAGTAAGGTTTTAATGGTGCGTTGGCGGTTGAGACGGCTGACACCGCCGAAAGCTTCGCTGACGACTACGACCGTATAATGCCCGCCTCCTTTGTTTCCCGAGTGGCCCGCATGCAGATGGCTGTCATCCTGAAAGTCAAAAAAAACAGGATTCAACGTTTTCAGACGACCTTCAATAGCCTCGCGCATATCCATTATTTGAATACGGCTTTGAACGGTTTGATCAATACTTCTTCATAGACGCCCGCATCGACGTAAGGGTCTTTTTCCGCCCATTCTTGAGCGGCATCTAAAGATTCAAATTGAGCCACAATCAGACTGCCGGACACGCGCTCCGGATTGTCGGGAAGAGGGTTTGGGCCGGCAGTCAGAAGACGTCCTTCAGCCTTCAAAGCTTCCAAGCGTTGCAGATGGGCAGGGCGTGCCGCCATACGGGCTTCGTGTACATTATCGGCATCAGTGGCCAGGAGCATGTAATATTCCATCAACTATCCTTTTTGGGTAAATATCGGCTCAAATAGGAAAATTGAGCGATAAAGAAAACAAACAAAAAACCGGTAGAGCCGAACATTTTGTAATTTACCCATTGTTCTTTGAAGTGGGTAAACACAAACCAGTTGGCAATACCTAAGAAAATCATGAATGCGACCCAAGCATAAGTCAGTTTGCTCCAAACATGTTCGGGCAATTCCAACTCTTTGCCCATAGTCGCTTTTAATCCGTTTTTTCCGCTTAGATGGCTGATCAGCAAAACCAATGCGCCAATCCAGAACAAAACGGTCGGTTTCCACATGATAAAACGGTCATCATGAAGTAGAATGGTCGCGCCGCCGAATACGACGATCAGGATCAGGCCGACCCACTGCATCGTATCGAGTTTTTTGTATTTCAAGTAAGTAAAACCTGCCTGCAAAATGCCGAATACAACGGCAACCGCAGTCGCAGTAATCATGTTTTTCGTGATTGTGTAAGTCAGGAAAAACAAGATGACTGCCAATAAATCGCTTAAAACTTTCATAAATCAAACAAACAAAAAAGATGAAACCAATCGGCTAAACGCTAATCATACAGGCAGCCTCACCTTTTTGCACCACCCTGGAAACGAAATTGCCGATGCAGGCGGGCAATAATCTAAAAAAGGGTTTAAAAAATGCCGTCGGGATGATAAACTATGTTATCAGTAGATTTGTAAAAAAGAAACACAGAAATTACAAACCTGTTAATTTCTCGTTCGTTTCATTACTTAATTCATCGGATTACTTGGCAGACTGCGACTTTAGAAGATATCATAACGTAATATATCGTAATATACGGTTAAGTATGTAGCAGTTCTAGCAGGGTTGTCATTTTACACAGGGGACAAGTTTTGAAAAACCATCATAAAATCAAATTAATCGCGGCATCTGTGGCCTTGGCAGTGTCGTTTGGTGCGAGCGCAGGGCTTGGCGGGCTGAATGTCCAATCCCATCTGGGCGAGCCGTTTTCAGGCAGTATCACCGTAACCGGTGACGAGGCTCAAGCGCTGTTGAAAGGCGGAAAAGCAACTGTTTCCAATAGCAATTTGCGTACCAGTGTTCATAAGTCAGGCGACAAAGCAGTCGTGACCATCCGCTCAAACAAAGCGATTAAAGATCCTGTGTTGATTTTCCAAGTCGGCGCAGGTTCGCAATCACGCGAATACACAGCCATCATTGATCCTGCGGGCTATTCCGGCAAAACGGATGGTTCAAGCCGCGCACGCAGTGAATCTGCATCTAATTCCAATTCTTCGGCTGACAACAATTCATACCATTCTCAATTTGATCGCCAAGCCGCGCGCGACCGCATCAATCGTGCGATACAAAACGGAAATCAAAGCGAAGCCGGTCGCAAGGAGGATGCAAAAAAAGATAAAAACAATACCAATAAAGCAGCGCAGGCTCAGCCATCAAGACAACAGCAACAACCTGCTGCCCGTGCCAATGGAACCGAGATTCGTTATGGCAAGCAACATTTGGTTCGTCAGGGTGAGACTCTGACTGAAATTGCTACCAAAATCCGCCCGCAAGGCATGACTGTCGAACAAACCATACAGGCATTGGTTAAGGCAAATCCTGGTGTTTTCATCGGTAAAGATGCAGACCGTATGCTTGCAGGTAAAGTCTTGTACATTCCGATGCACAACGATATGAAATCGACGGCATCCAAGCCTGCGCAAGTCAAACCTCCGGTTCAGGAAGGCAATAAGCCTCAAGCTCAAGGGTCGTCTGAAAAAGCGGGTAACACAACAACTCCTACCGTAGCTCCTAAAGAGGTTCCGGTAGAAAGCACTAAAGTAGAAAATAAAAAAGAGGATAAAAAAGCTGAACCGGTACAAGAAGCCAAGCCTGAAAATAAACCGGCGGAAACGGCGGCTAGCGCTCCAGAGCAAAATAAAGCTGAAACAGGTGCAGCATCTGCGGAGCAAGTAAAAGTCCTGCCTGAACCAAATGCATCGTCTGCAGTAGTAAACGCGGAACCCCAAGAAATTTCTCAGGCACAAGCTGACGTAGAAGCGCGTATTGCCTCGGCAGTTGCCACAGAAAAACAACAACAAGAGGAAGCAGTTTCAGAAGACAGCGGTTTATGGCGCTGGTTGTTGATTGGTGGCGCAGCCTTTGCAGGTTTGTTCCTGCTGTTGTTCTTGTTGGGCAAACGTAAGAAATCCGCTGTCGCGCCTACGTCTGTTGTTGGTACGATAAATGAAGATGAGCAGGATGAAGACGATCTCGATATCAGTATCGAAGATGATGTATTCCCAGCCGCTGCTGCACCACAACTGCAGCCACAACCACAAGCAGTAGTTCCGCAAACTGTCGTAGAAGCTCCTAAACCTGAAGAAGACGGTTTGGAAATTGAAGATGATTTCGATGATGAAGTATTCTTTAATGAGCCGACTCCTGTTGCCGAACCTGCACAAGAAAACGTCGATCTGGACCTGAACGAACTGGACAATACTCAAGCCAGCATCGTGTCTAGTGCCGTAACCGTCGACGAAGAAACTGAAAAACGCCGTGATATCGATTGGGATACTGTCGAATCTACCGAAAGCGTATATGAGCCTGAGCCTGAAAATCCATATCAACACGTTGCTGTTGTAATGGAAGATAGAGCTGCTGAAGTAGAAGCAGTAGAAGCAGAGGCTGCTCATGAGGAAGAGGCTCCATCCGTTTCCTCCTTTGTAGCAACATCTGTCCCATCTGATTCAGACGACCTGTCAGAAGCTCAGCCAGAAACACTGGAAGAAGAACCCATTCCTTTTGACGTAGAGGTGGAAGAGCCTAAGTCAGAAACAATTGACGCAGTAGTAGAAGCAGAAGAAGTAGAAGCCAAATCCGAAGAATCGGAAGAGGGATGGGATTTCTTCGCAGAAGAGCCCAAAACGGCTAAAGCCATTGAGCCTTTCCCTGAATTAGGCGCACAAGAAGAAACGTCGTCTGAAATTGAAGTTGCAGACATACAAGAAGAAGTGTTGGCTGAAGTTGAAACAACAGATAAACAGGCAGATAGCTCTGGAGAAGCGCTGGATTTCGTCATTGAAGAAATTGAGCAGCCGCAAACTGAAGCCGATACTCAGCCGTTTGAAATTAAACAAGACGAACCTTTATCATTCCAAGATGGTGAAGATTTCAGTATTGAAAATACTCAAGAAGCCAGCGCTGACGAAACCATCGAATGGGAAAATCTGGGTGTTGAAGATACTACTGATAGCAGTAGTGAACATTCCGGTTTTGACTCAGGTTTCATCTCCGAGTCTGTCGGTATGACAGCTCCGCTGGAAGCTAAATACGATTTGGCCAAAATGTATGTCGAAATCGGCGACCCCGATGCCGCCCGCGAGACGTTGACCGAATTGCTGGATGAGGCAAGCGGTGAGATTCGTGATAAAGCCCAAGCATTGATGAACGAATTGAATGCCTAATATCGGCAATTAAATCGAAATTAAACAATGCTAAAATAAAAGATGCCGTTTTTACGGCATCTTTTATTATTTTCAGACGACATATGGCTTTATATACAGAACCATCGCCCCTCAAACCCATACAAAGATGGGCATTAACCCTGTCTTATGACGGTAGCCGATTTTACGGTTGGCAAAAACAAGCTGACGGTTTGCCAACCGTTCAGACGAGCTTGGAATACGCACTCAGCCAAATTGCGGGCGAAACCATTCGAACCATCGTTGCCGGACGAACCGACACAGGCGTACACGCGACTGCACAAGTCGTTCATTTCGATACCACAGTAGTCCGTCCAGAACAGGCATGGGTACGGGGCGTCAATGCCTATCTTCCTGAAGGTGTGGCTGTATTGTTCGCGCAGCAGGTTGCCCCACATTTTCACGCCCGCTTTGACGCATACGGTAGAAGGTATCGTTACCTTTTGGAATCATCTCCCGTCCGTTCCCCGATATTGCAAGGCAGAGTAGGGTGGACGCACCTCAAACTCGATCCTGAAAAAATGCAGCAGGCAGCTCTATTATTAGAAGGCGAACATGATTTCTCCAGCTTTCGTGCTGCCGAATGCCAAGCAAAATCGCCCATTAAAACCTTATACAGCGCAAAAATCAGCGGTACACCACAATTCCTCAAATTAGACCTGCACGGCAATGCCTTTCTGCATCATATGGTGCGCAATATCATGGGGGCATTGGTTTATGTTGGTAGCGGCAGGTTGAGCGTTTCCGAATTCCAAGCCTTAATTGAGGAACGCAGCCGATTAAAAGCACCGCCGACTTTTATGCCTGACGGGCTGTACCTGACCGGAGTGGATTATCCCTCCGAGTTCGCTATCATTCGTCCTGAAATGCCGGTATGGCTGTGAGGTCGTCTGAAAACTAAGTGCGGACTTATAGAGAATCTCTTTTTTAGTAATATCCAGTTTGCAGACAAAGTCCAAGCTGCCTTAATAAGGTTGCAGTGCCGCAAAATGGATAGTTTTACCGGTTCTTTGGGAAAGTAGGTGCGCAGGTTTTGTTTGCGCAAGTTGCAAAAGGTCGTCTGAAATCGCTACGCAGATTTCAGACGACCTCTTCTTTTGAGGAAACTGCGATGTGGGCGATACTGATGCAGCGTCGGTGAAATCGCAAATCCAAAGAGCAGAAGTATCTTAAAGATATGAGTATTTCCAATGTGTTATAAATTGGATGCTATTAAGAAAGCGCATATTTAAGCCCGCCTATTCATTCATTTGCCTGATTTAGCCAAAAAACAACAGCCAATCTTTAAAAACGACCGTTTGGGAAAAGTATGTTGTAAAAATGCAAATGATGAATAGGGCAATATTACGCCATGATTTATAAGGAAAATATTGTGAGACATCTATTGTGGTGCGGGTGTTGTGGGGTGAAGTGCTAAGTAGGGGGAGTGAATAAAGTTTGTTTTTTTAGAGAGGAACAATTATAGTAAGAGTCATGGAATCGCTGATTCCAGCGATAATGTAAAGCCTAAGCGGATTCTATCCGAGTCTGCTTAAGTTATTTCTTCACGATAGAAAAGGAATACAGCAATGAAAAAATCTCTGATTGCTCTGACTCTGGCAGCTTTGCCTGTTGCAGCTATGGCTGATGTGACTCTGTACGGTCAAGTTAAAGCCGGTGTGGAAATTTCTCGTAAAAAAGAAACTACTAACCATGTAAGCAAAGCAAACAAAACTGCAACTGAAATTGCTGACTTCGGTTCCCGCATCGGTTTCAAAGGTCACGAACATCTGAGCAACAACCTGAACGCTATTTGGCAAGTAGAACAAAATACTTCTGTTGCCGGTACTGACAGCGGTTGGGGTACTCGTGAATCTTTCATCGGTTTGGAAGGCGGCTTCGGTAAAATCCGTGCTGGTAAACTCAACACTACTCTGAAAGATAGCAGCGACAGCATCGATCCTTGGGAATCTAGCGATGCAAATGCTGATGTTCTGCAACTGGGTACATTAAAACGTGTAGACGATCGTAAAGTATCTGTTCGCTACGACTCTCCTGTATTTGGTGGTTTCAGTGCAAGCGTTCAATATCAACCTCGTGACAATGCTAATCCTAGCGACAAGCATAATCATTCTGTTAAGAGCGGTGCCTCTTACCACGCTGGTTTGAACTATGAAAATTCCGGTTTCTTTGGTCGTTATGCAGGTAAATTTGCAAAACATGATTTGGAAAAGGCAGATCGTGAAGATGTATCAGCTGCACGCCGAGCTGGCAACTTCGACTTGGAAGTTGGTGATGTAACTGGTGTTGGTGTTAAAGATCATCAAACTCATCGTTTAGTTGCTGGTTACGATGCAAACAATGTTTTGGTTGCTGTTGCTGGTCAATATGATGCATCTAAAAATGCCAACTCTGGTGCGAAAAACGAACGTACTGAAGTTGCTGCAACTGCCGGTTACCGTATGGGTAACGTAATGCCTCGTCTGTCTTACGCTCACGGCTTCAAAGCTAAAGAAGACGGCGTGAAACAAGCTAACAGCCAATACAACCAAGTAATCGTTGGTGCTGACTACGACTTCTCTAAACGCACTTCTGCCCTGATTTCTGCCGGTTGGTTGAAAGAAGGTAAAGGTGGCGAAAAAACTGAATCTACCGCTGGTATGGTTGGTCTGCGTCACAAATTCTAATCTGATACGATTAGTCTAAATAAAGAGCCTGCTTTATGCAGGCTCTTTTGTCGTTTGAATGATGTGTGTTTAATTGGATGTGTAGAGGCTGGAAATTTGAATTCGGTAGGTGGATGCTTAAATCAGACTTTCCTGTTGTGTTAGTGGGGGCTAAATATCAGACATATAGGGTGGGTTAATTTCAAAGTGGTTTCAAGTCAAAATAGGGGCTTGGTCTGCCATCATTCGCACGGCTGTGGAACTATGGATAGGATTCAGTTTGTTGGTTCTTGCAAGGCTTGTGTATTCTTCAAGATGAATCTCCGTCTGTAAGGGTTAAGGAGATTTTTCGATTCCAATTCATTATTGTGGGTTAAATTTAAGCCGGTATGGTGTTGCCTGGTTTGGGTTCAAAGAGGATGTTCCCTAAGGTGCTGACGTATCAGTTGAATCGGGTTTGTATAGTGAATTAAATTTAAACCAGTACGGCGCTGCCTCGC